>CALMVL010000256.1 GCA_937873265.1 uncultured Granulicella sp. | reverse complement strand
CCTCCATCGCCCCCACGCCGCTTGAATACCCCGCCTGGGGCGCCGGCCTCTTCACGGAGCCCGCCCTCAAAGTGGACTCACCCAACGGCGACCGCACCCTCATCCTCGTCTACACCTCCGCCCACCTCAGCGGCGACACCCTCGAAATCCTCCTGCGCGACACCGTCCAACCCATCGCCGTGCACCTCTTCTACCGCGCCTACCCGGAGGGCATTCTCGCCCGCTGGTCCAGCATCGAAAACCTCGGCAAGCAGCCCTTCCGCATCGAGCAGGCCGCCTCCGCCACCTGGAACCTGCCCAAGGGCGCCGGTTACGAGCTCAGTACGCTCACCGGCCAGTGGGGCGGCGAGTGGCAGCTCCACACCGCGCCGCTCCAGCCCGGCGCAACCGTGCTCGAAAGCCGCCGCGGCAGCACCTCGCACCAGGCCAACCCGTGGTTCAGCATCGGCCGCACCGGCGAAACCACGGAAACCGACGGTCCGGTCTGGTTCGGCGAGCTCGCCTGGTCCGGCGCCTGGCGCATGACGGTCGAAAAGACCGCGCTCGATAACGTACGCGTCACTGCCGGGTACAACCCCTTCGACTTTGCCTACACCCTCATGCCGGGCGAGTCCCGCGACACGCCCCGCTTTTACGCCGGCTACACCGGCCACGGGCAGGGCGAAGCCTCCCGCATCCTCCACCGCTTCCAGATCGCCGAAATCCTCCCCACCCATCCCTCGCCCAAACCCCGCCCCGTCATCTATAACTCCTGGGAAGCCACCGAGTTCAACGTCGATGAGCCCGGTCAGATGGCCCTCGCCGAACGCGCCGCCAAACTCGGCGTCGAGCGCTTCGTCATCGACGACGGCTGGTTCGGCCAGCGCAAAACCGACCACGCCGGCCTTGGCGACTGGTACGTCAACCCACAAAAGTTCCCGAACGGCCTCAAGCCCATCATCGACCGCGTCCACGCCCTCGGTATGGACTTCGGCCTGTGGGTCGAGCCCGAAATGGTCAACCCCGACTCCGACCTCTACCGCAAGCACCCCGACTGGGTCATGAACTTCCCCGACCGCCAGCGCACCGAAGCCCGCAACCAGCTCGTCCTCAACCTCGCCCGGCCCGACGTCCGCGACTACGTCTTCAACTGGCTCGACAGGCTCGTCACCGAGAACGACATCGCCTTTCTCAAGTGGGACTACAACCGCAACTGGTCCGAACCCGGCTGGCCAACCGCTCCCGGCCAGGGATCCGGCCACCCGGACCCCGACCTCCAAAAAGAAATCTACGTCCGCTACATCACCCACCTCTACGACATCCTGGAAAAGCTCCGCGCCAAACATCCAAAGCTCGAAATCGAGTCCTGCTCCGGCGGCGGCGGCCGCGTCGACCTCGGCATCCTCCGCTACACCGACGAGGTCTGGCCCTCCGACAACACCGACGCCCTCGATCGCCTCCAGATCCAGTTCGGCTTCACCCACGCCTACACGCCCGAGACCATGGCCGCCTGGGTCACCGACGTCCCCAACTTCCTCGACCGCCGCTCCATCCCCCTCGAGTTCCGCTTTCTCAGCGCTATGCAGGGCGCCCTCGGCATCGGCAGCAACCTCAACAAGTGGACCCCCGACGAGATGTCCGAAGCCACCCGCCTCACCGCCTTCTACAAACAGATCCGCACCTCCGTCCAGCACGGCGACCTCTACCGCCTTTCCTCGCCCGTCGGCTCGGAAACCTCGCAGGTCGAATACGTCGCAACCGACGGCTCGCAGGCCGTGCTCCTCGCCTACCTGCAGGCGCAGCACTTCGGCCTGGACTACCCCACCGTGCGCCTCCAGGGGCTCGACCCCAACGCCGCATACCGCATCCGCCCGCTCGACCCCGGCAAGTACGCCGGCGAACCCACCGTCTCCGGCTCCGTGCTGATGGGCGCCGGCGTCACGCTCCACCTCCGCGGCGACGACGACAGCACCGCACTCATTCTGGAGCGCCAGTAGGCCGCCGAAGCACTCCGTCCGCGTCCGCTGAGGCAGAAACTCCTGCTCATGGTTTGCGATAACGTCGACATGTTCTTGCAAAAGGAGTTGTAGCCACCAGGGCGCCACCACCCGTCCACTACGTCGTTCTCGCCTACTTTCCCTTCGCCCGCGGAAAACAGTCGCCGGCCGGGGGAGTTGTACCATCAACTCAGGCGATGCTGCACCTCCTCTCCCTTCCCTCCCCGCGGTTGCACCGTGCCTGAACACCCCGCCGTCGGCATCGACTTCGGCACCACCAACAGCTCCGTCGCCCGCACCCGCGCCGACGGCACGGTCGATCTCCTCCGCTTTGCCAACGGCTCCGGATCGTCGCGATCCATCGTCTTCTTCGAGCAGCAGCAGCAGGGGGGCGCGCGACGCTCCGTCGACACCTTCGCCGGACAGGCCGCCATTGACGCCTACCTCCGTCGCCAGGGCGCCGGCCTCGACGCAACCGGCCGCCTCATCCAGTCGCTCAAGTCCTACCTCCCCGTCGCCTCGCTCACCGGCACCGAGATCTTCGGCCGCCGCTACACCCTCGAAGACCTCATCGCCCGCATCCTCAAGCCGCTGCGCGAGGCCGCCGAGCAGCAGTTCGGCCACCTCATCACCCGCGCCACCGTCGGCCGGCCCGTCCGCTTCGTCGGCGCGGAAACCGCCGAGGACGACGCGCTCGCCGTCACCCGTCTCACCGCCGCCTTCCACGCCGCCGGCTTCCACCACATCCGCCTCGAGCTCGAACCCGTCGCCGCCGCGCACGTCTACGAGTCCACCCTCACCCAGGACGAAACCATCCTCATCGGCGACTTCGGCGGCGGCACCTCGGACTTCTCCCTCGTCCGCGTCGGCCCATCCGCGCGGTCGCTCCCCCCGTCCGAACGCGTCCTCGGCAACGCCGGTGTCGGCCTCGCCGGCGACGCCTTCGACGCCCGCCTCATCCGTCACCTCGTCTCTCCCGCCCTCGGCTCCGACTCCCTCTCGCGCTCGCTCGGCAACAAGCTCCTGCCCGCCGTTCCCGCGTGGATCTTCCGCAACCTGGAGCGCTGGCACTACCTTTCCTTCCTGCGCACCCGCGCCGTCGACGAAATCCTGCGCGCCGCGCACACCCGCGCCCTCCGGCAGGGCGAAGACGCCGACAAGCTCGCCGCCCTGCGCACCCTCATCGACGAGGATCTCGGCTACCAGCTCCATCAGGCCGTGGCGCGCACCAAGGTCGCTCTCTCGCACGCCGAAGCCGCCGAGTTCCGCTTCAGCGAGGGCGGCCTCGACCTCCGCGCCGCCGTCACCCGCGCCGAGTTCGAAGCCTGGATCGCGCCGGAACTGGAGTCCATCGAAGCCGCCGTCGACGGTCTGCTCGCCTCCGCCGCCATCCCCGCCCCGGCCGTCGACCGCGTCTTCCTCACCGGCGGATCCAGCTTCGTTCCCGCCGTCCGCCGCATCTTCAACCGGCGCTTCACCCCCCGCCGCGTCGTCACCGGCGACGCATTTACCTCCGTCGCTCGCGGCCTCGCGCTCAGCCCATAGCCCTGGCTACGGCGCAAGCGCCCGGCGAACATCGATCGGCTCCACCCGGCCAAGCAGGAAAACATAGCCGAGCACGCCGAGCAGCAGGTACCCCGTCGCAATGCCGAACGCCGCGACAAAGCCGCCCGTGTGCTCCACGGTGTACCCGGTCAGGATCGGCGCGGCAATCGCGGACACCTGACCCGAAAAATTCACCATCCCCGCCACGGCGCCGGTGGAGGAGTTGGGCGCAATCAGCGACGGGACCGACCAGGCCACCGCGGCCGCGGCCGAAAGTCCGCCGATCGAGAGCGAAATCCAGAAAAGCGCGCCGGAGATGCTGTGCGCGTGGGCCGTGCCAAACAGTCCCAGACCGCACAGCATCCCAACAAGCAGCACCGTTCGCCGGACCGTGCTGGCGTCGCGTCCGCGCCGGATCAGCGCGTCCGTCAGCAGGCCGCCAACCAGCATCTCAACCGCAAACGCAAAAATCCACGGGGCGCCGGTAAACAGAAACGACTGCTTCGCCGTGGCGTGGAGCGAGCTCCGCAGGTACGTCGGAAGCCACGTCAGCAGCAGGTAAAACACGTAGTTGTACGCGCCAAAGCCAAGCGCCAGCCCGATCACCTTGGGCTGCGCCAGCAGACGCCGAACCGGGATCGGCGGAGCCGCCGCCAGCAGCAGCGTCTCCGGCAGACCGCGCGCCGTCTCCGCATCCACGTGCTCCGGCTGGCTGCTGACAAGGTCCCGCAACGAAATCCGATGGGGGTCGCGATACACCCGCGCGAACAAACCCAGGTACGCAAACGACAGCACCGCCGTGAACACAAACGACAGCCGCCATCCGATCGCCAGCAGAAGCAGCCCCAGCAGCGGAACCCCCACCGCATTGGCAAGCTTCGCCGCGGAATCGAAGACCGCCGTCGCCAGCGATCGCTCGGCCTGCGGAAACCACATCCCCACCGCCTTCGCATTCGCCGGAAACGTGGGCGCCTCGCCAATGCCAAGCAGCAGACGGGCGGCGAAGAAAAACAGGATCCCCGGCGCAAACGCGGCCGCCAGCGACGCAACGCCCCAGATCGCGATCGACCACAGCGAAACCCGTCGTACCCCAAGACGATCCAGCACCACCCCCACCGGCATCTGGCACGCCGCATAGGTCCACGAGTACGCCGCCGAAAGCTGGCCAAATGTCGACGGACGAATGCCGAAGCTGCCCACCAGCGCATCGTGCGAGACCGCCAGGTTCACCCGATCGAAGTAGTTCACCAGCACGCCGGCGCCAAGCAGCAATCCGATCGTCCACCGGTACCGGTCCGGACGCGCGCTCGCGCTGGCAGCAAAGGGCCGGCTCACGGCAGAAACAGGACAAACATGGCGGAAGGAAGTGGATAGGTGTGGCGCGGCTCGGAAAGCCGGCCCGTCTCGGGGTCGCGCGCAAGCACCACAATCGCTCCGCTGTCCTGGTTCGCCAGCAGCATCCACCGGCCCGTCGGGTCCATCGCGAAGTGGCGCGTCGTCCTGCCGCCGTTCGGGGTCGTCTGCGCCAGCGCCGGCGCGCCGCTCGACGGGTCGATGTCGAAGACCGCCATCGTCTGCGAAATCACCCGATTCCCCACATACAAATGCCGCCCGTCCGGCGTGCACAGAATCTCACCCGCTCCGGTCGAGTTCGGCGGCACATCCCGCGGAAGCGTCGAAACGCGGCTCAGCGGCATCAACGTGCCCGCCGCCGCGTTCCAGGCAAGCTGGTCCACGGTGGAATCGAGCTCGTTCACGCTGTAGATCCACCGTCCGTTCGGATGAAACGCGATGTGCCGCGGCCCCGAGCCCGCACGTGCCGTCCAGAACGGCGGCGCGCTGGGGCGAACCTCGGCCGTGTCGGCGTTTACGCGATACACATCGATCCGGTCGAGGCCCAGGTCATTGACCAGCAGAAACCGGCCGTCCGGCGAGAACTGGGCCGAATGCGCGTGCGGCGCCAGCTGCCGGTCGTGGTTCGGACCGCTGCCCGTGTACTGCACGTGCGACACGGGCGCCGAGATCCGGCCGTCCTCCGCCACATGGTACGTGGTCAGGCTGCCCCCGCCGTAGTTGGCCACAGCCAGCGAGCGGCCGTCCGGTGTAAGCGAAAGATGCGTCGGTCCGTCCCCCTCGCTCAGCTGCCGGTTCAGGGGCGTCAACCGGGGATCGCCGCCCGTCACGGCAAACGCCGACACGCTCGCGCCGGGACCGTCCACCTCGCTCACCGAGTAAAGAAACGTACGCGCGCCGGAGCGGTGGAGCGCCAGAAACGTGGGCGAGGCAATCTCGGCCGCAAGGGTCATCACCCCGAGCTCGCCGCTGCGCGGGTCCAGGGTCGCCTTGTAAATGCCTTTGCTCACCGTGCCCTGCGTCCCCAGCAGGACGTACTGACGAGCGGCGCCCTGCGAAAAAGCAGCCTGCGGAGTCGCCGCGACTGCGGAAAGCGCGCCGAGAAAACTCCTCCGGGACCACGGGTTGTCTGGCACGGGCGCTCTCCTTCGAAGGGCAGCTGGTGGTCGCGGTCAGCGAGTCAGCGGTAAGCGAATCATTTTGCCGAACTTCATCTTACCGGCGTCTGGGTAAAACCGCAGGCTCCCCGCGAAGCTCGCCATGCAGCGCTACGCTGTATCGAAAAACGCGCGCTCCCGGGAGCGTCCAGGCCGCAGCGGACGGTTCAGTTCGGTGCGGTGTTGCGTCGGATCGGGCGTGGCAAGGGGGTCGGTAAGGTAGGTCTCCCAAAAATCGTTGGCTGGCGTCTGCGCGTGCGGAGCCAGCCACAGATCAAGGTCCAGCCAGGCGGTCGCCAGGTGCGACCAGGGGCCGAGGTGCACAGCACGCGCAACCGTGCAGGCCGGGAGCTGGCCAGGATCCACACGGCCGGAGGGACGAACCGGATCGGCAATCGGCAGACCGACTTCAAGGTCGAAATGGGTGGACGTGCGGCGTAAAAAGTGAGCAAACGGCGGGCCGATCGCCTCCAGCCGCTGGTCGGCAAGGATGCTCCGAAGCTCGGCAAGCGCGAGCGGAATCGCCAATCGCAGATCGGCATGGCGAAGAATCAGCCGAATCACGGCGGCACGCTGAAAGGGTTGGTGCGCGATCTGGGGAGGGCTCAGCATCCGGGGAGGCCAGTGTAGCCCCGCGCCGTTGAGGGAGGAAAGCTGGTCGGTGAATCCGTTTTCGCCGGAACACAGTCGTTTCCATCTCCGGCACGCGCCGTCTAAACACCCATGTACTCAGGGGTGTAGTCGGAAAACAGCCCCCGTCCGGGTGTGATCACCCGAATCGGCGCCCCGTCGTCCGGTTTCTTCATGCGCACGTAGTGCCAGGCATGGCTCAGCTCCGAACGTTGGAAGTAAAGGGTCTGCGCCTGCAGTCCTCCCGCGGTGGCAACGACCATCTCGCCCAGCTGCTGCCAGTCGTCGTTGCTCACCACGGCAAAACGCGCAATGCGGTCCGTGTGACGGTGCAAAAAGCGCATCTCGTCAAAGCGAGCCGCCCAGGTCGCCCCGTGCATGGCGGAAAGGTCCGCCAGCAAACCGATCGGCTGCTTTGTCTCAGCAAGAAACGACTCAATCGCCGGTGCAATGGCGGCGATGTCTTCCGGCGTAAGTTGCCCGCTCACACGAAAGCCAAACGCCGGTGTGCGGGACTCGGGAAGCTTCTCAATCATGGGGAAAACTCCTGGGTGAAAGTGGAGATGCAGTGGTGTCGGCGCACCTAGGTGCGGACGGCGGCCCGGCCCACCAGCGGCCGGCGAAGCGCGCCCGGCTCCTCGGCCGCCTCGTTCTGCAGGGGGCGGCTCAGCACCAGCAGCAGCGCGGCCAGGGGAACGCACGCGCCAATCCAAACGCCGCCCTCCCAGAACTCAAACGCGCGCAGAACCGTGCCGAACTCGCGGTAGCGAATAATGAAATTCTGCGCGGCGGGAACAGCAAAGACGGCGGCGAGGTAGAGCAGCAGCGGGTGTTCGCGGTGGGCAACGCGCTGGAGCGCCACAGTCAACCCCAAGCCGGCCAGCGAGGCCAGCAGAAACTCAACGGCGGCAAGGGCGGGGGAGGTGGAAAGCACCGAAGTCCGCATCAGCTTCTGCGCCAGGTGCAGCGGCCCCTGGTTCACAAAGCCGGTCGGGTTCCAGAGAAGAAACACGAGCTGGCAGGCAGTGGCCAAGGCCCATGCGAACATCGCCGCCCCACGGCCGAGCTGCCGGGAAAAAAAGACCGGAACGGGGAGCGTCACCGCGCGGAACTGGACGACGAGGCCAAGCACGAGAGCGAGGCCCCACCGAACGGCAGCGCTCGCGCCGACCCCTGGCGTGGACCGGCCCGCCCCTCCCGAAGTTTCGTGCGTGCCAAGTGCATCGATCAGCGTTCCGAGGGTGGCGAGTACGATCCCAAACGTCAGGAAGTCGCAGCCGTTGGCCGCCGCCATCCACGTCCCGCCGGAAAGGGCAGTAAGCGCGAGGATGCCGGACGTACGACTCCAGCCCAGGCGAAGCGTCAGGACGGCGGCGCAGACCATCCAGACAAGCGCGAGGTCCCATCGGTAGCCCAGCCAGTGGATAGCCGGGATCTGCAGAGCGACCCATCCGGGTCCGCAGCTCATGGCGTTGTGCGAGCTCATCAGCGCGGAAACGTAGGGCCACTGGTGCGTGGCCAGCCGGTTCGCGGCAAGGATCACGCATTCGGCCTGGTCGGAGCCGCGGCCAAGCTTATGAACGGCGTCCATGTGCGGAAACACGACCAGCGAAAAGCCCAGCAGCCCAAGCAGCGAGGCAGCCCCCAGCAGGGCGCGGAAACGGAGGGCAAGGGGCCAGAGCAGCGGCAAACAGGGAAAAAGCAGGGCGATGGGGGCCACCACGGCGAGCGGAAGATGGGTAAACTTCCCGACAAGCGACGCCTTGCCGAGCAGGCCCAGGCCGGCCGAAATGGAAAAGGCGAGGTACCAGGGAACAAGGGAGCGAGCCTCGGAGGGGAGACGCGGCGGGTAAACCTGGGCCTGGATCGGCATGCGGGTAGCTCCTGTACGCTTATCCAGAGTGTAGGGGATGCGGCGGATCTGGGTGGACCGGGCCGTCTGCAAGGCCGCGTGCCGCTGTCGAAATCACGACGCCCGCTGCAGCTTCAGGGCATAACTCGCAACCCGCGAAAGAACGCCCGGGCGGGCAAGGCCCAGCGCATACGTCCGCACAATCGCCTCCCGCATCAGCGGGAAGCGAAGCGCCCGCAGCCCAAGGCTCGGGTCGGCGTAGAAGCGCCGCGCCGCGCGAGCGGAAAATCCGAGCTGCGTCCGCAGATCTCCGGTCAGCTGCTGATACAACGGCGCCGCGGACTGCCCCGTCAGCAGCGCCCGGTGAATGGCCTCGGCCGCTGCCTGACCGGACCGGATCGCCGGATAGATCCCCTCCGCCGTCAGCGGGTCCAGCGTTCCGGCGGCGTCTCCGGCCAGCAGAACGCGGGCGGTCGGCTCATAGCCCGGGAAGCCGAAGGCGAGGTACTGGCCCACGACTTTCGCCGGAGTCGGCTGGCCAAGCGTCCGGCCGATGTAGTCGGTCAGAGCCCCGCGGGCCGTGGGGCCGGCCGTGGTGGAAAAAAAGCCGAGACCGACATTCAGGTGGTCGCGTTTCGGGAAAATCCACGCATACCCGTTGGGGATCCCGAAGTCGAACAGAAGATCGGGGACCGGACCGCTCGTGGGCAGCGGCAGGTGGGTCTCCAGCGCGAAACCGCGGCTGAGCCAGCCGGGCTCCGCGCCAGCATACAGCAAGGTGCGCATCCGGCTGTTCGCCCCATCCGCGCCGATCGCATAGCGGGCGTGGAAGCTTTCGGTCGCGGTACGCAGCGTCACCAGGGTCTCCGTCTGCGTCAGCCCGGTCACCGGCCCGATCTGCCGGAACCGCGCCCCCGCACCCAGGGTCTGCTCAAGGCAAAACTGGTCGAACTCCTCGCGAACGGCCGTGACACAGATCGGGTCGCGCGTCGTAACCGTCGCGGGCGCGGCGCCGGGCCCCTCGAGTCGGATGGTATGGATGGTCCGGTGGGTCACGGGCGCGACCGAGTAGCGCAGCGCGCGCAGCGTCTTGATGGTCAGGCCTGCGGCGCAGGCCTTCGGTCGGGGAAAGATCGCCCGGTCCACCAGCAGGACGGACCGCCCCGCGCGAACCAGATCAAACGCGGCGGCCGCTCCGGCGGGTCCTGCGCCCACGATCAGGGTGTCCCAGATCTGCATCCCTTCCAGTGTGGCACGGAGCCGCTTCCCCCCGGGGCTGCCGGCCCTCACGGCAGCCCACCCCTCGCAAGTCCATCTGCGAAGGATGGGGGCTGCCGCAAGCGGGAAAAGGTGCCCCTAGAAGCTGATGGGAATCCGAAGCACCTGGCCGGCTCCCGCGGGAGCAGCCCCCAGATTGGAAACATACAGCGCCTTATCCGGGCCAAAGGTCATCCCCGTCGGCACAGCCAGGCCGGTCACAACATCCTCAATCGTTCCCGCGGCCGTGAGGCGAACAACCTTCCCGGCGCCCGGGGTCGGGTACCCGGCAGCATCCGAAAACTCCAGCGCATACAGCAGGCCGTCCGGACCGATCTTCAGGCTGATAATCGTCGTAAACCCCGCGCGCGAGTGCACCAGGTGAAACTGCCCCACCTCCGTCTGCGGCGTCGCCAGCCCCGGTGTCGTGTCAATAAAGTACGAGTCGCGGGAAAGCGTCAGGATCAGATCCTGCTCCGTGATGATCGGGAAGACCCCCAGCGTGCCGACATAAAGGTTGCCATTCGACGCGGCAGTGATCGACGTGGGGACGTTGTGCCCGTAGGCCAGCGAAATATCCCGCACAAGCGTCGTCACACCCGCCGGCGTGGTCGAAAACACCCGGCCGCTGTTGGCTTCCGCAATGTACAGGCTCCCGTTGGACGCGACAAAGCTGAACGGATCGCCCTCCGGGTCAAACCCCGCGGGAGGATACGCCGCCGGATGTTGCCGTGCAAACGCACTCAGGTCGGCAACCATCTGGCGCTGCCCGTTCTTCGGGTCAACCCGGACAACGCTGTTGGGAAAATTCGGATTTCCGTTCGAACAGCCCCCGCCGTCGATCAGGGCGTACATCTGCCCGTCAAGAAAGGTCACGTCCGATACGCCCAGCACGTCTCCCATCGCGTTCACGCTCGAGGGCAGCCCGTTGGTCACGACGCTGCGGTCGCCGTTCGGCAGCACCCGGCTGATCTGTGCGCTGTACCCGCCATGCGATGGACCGGTGGGCGGCGTCAGGGCTTCGCAGCCGGCGGGCGCGGGCGTGGTCCCGCCGGAGCCGGCCTCGGCAATGTAGAGCGTTCCGTCTGGGCCAAACACCAGGCCCCGCGGCCCTTTCAGACCTGCGGCATACACGCTGGCTCCGGCCGGCAGCTGGGCCTGAACAGGCAAGGGGGAAAGGCTGGCCGCAAGCAGCGTACTCGCGGCAACGAGGGAAAAGGGTGTAAGCAACGGCATCGATGTATCTCCTGGGCAGATGAGGCGGAGCGGCGCCGAGGGCCCACGATCCGTGTTGGGGCGTCGCGACCCCATGCAGCGCCATAGGGACCGGCGAGCCGCAAACGTTTCTTCCCGGATCAGCAAATCGCGCGACCGAGCTCCGCCTCCCTCGTATGTAGAATGGCCCGCATGAAGACCCTCCTGCTGACTGTCGCCGCCCTCCTCTGCGTGTCGCCGCTCACGGCCCAGATCGCCGTGCCCCCTTCCGGAGCGACCGCCTACAAAGACACGTCCATGCTCAAGCCGCCGCCGGGAGCAAATCTCGCCATCATCGAATGGGAGGATCTGGAGTGCTACGCATGCGCGCAGGCGTCGCCCATCGTGCGCGCCGCGATGGAGCAGTACAAAATTCCGCGGGTCCACCATGACTACCTGATTCAGGGGCACGCATGGTCGCGTATGGCCGCCATCGAGGCTCGATACCTCGAAGACAGGGTCTCCCCCAAGTCGGCCGAAGACTTTCGCCGGGACGTCTTTGCCAACCAGTCCGGCATCGCCGGCCCGGATGACCTCGTCCGCTTCACCGCCCTGTGGTTCAAATCGCACAACATCGCGATGCCCTTCGTGCTGGACGCTTCAGGCCGTTGCGCCAACGAGGTGCAGGCCGACTGCATGCTGGGCCTGCGGCTCGGTCTCCGCCGCACCCCGACCATCTTTGTCGTCACGCCGAAGCAGTGGATCGAAGTCACCGATCCACGCCAGCTGTACGCCGCGATTGACCGGGCCAAATCCTCCTTGGGCGCTTCCGTCTCGAGAAGCAAACGGGACTGACGGGCCTCCGTCTATCTCGTAAGCAAGCTGGCCAGCCGCGTCAGAAACGGCTGCTGGGTCTCCCGGATCGTCTGGTGCGCCTCCGGAAGCGAAAACCACGCCCCGCGGTCGACCTCGGGGATCGTGATGCGGCGGCCCGACCGGGGAGGCCACTCGATCTCGCAGGTGTTGCTGCGCAGCTCCGCCGGGTCGCAGTCGCCCTCAAACGCCCACGCGGTCACCAGCTTGCCGCCGGCCTGCCGGATGGTTTCCAGCGGGTGGAACGGCGGATGCGAGGCAAAGCCCGTCTCCTCCAGGAACTCCCGCTGCGCCGTGGCCAGCAGGTCCTCCCCCGGTTTGGGTTCGCCCTTGGGAATCGCCCAGTGCCCCCGGTCCTTGTTGGCCCACAGCGGTCCACCGGCGTGCACCAGCAGAACCTCGAGGTTTGTGCGATGGCGGTACATCAACAGGCCTGCGCTGTGCCGGGGCATACGGCATTGGATGTAGCGAAGCGGCGCCGCGTCTTCCGGGCAAACGCCCGCGCAGTGCCTCAGGAGTCGAGCCCGCTTCAGTGCTGCGTGTGGAGATGGCTGACGTTGATCAGCGTCTCCGGGTCGTCCGGCTTCAGGTCGAGCACCTTGCGGTAAAACGGCAGCGCCAGATCATCCTGGCCGCGCTTCTGGAAAAGAATCCCCAGGTCGAAGTAGGCGGTCGGATCGTTCGGGGCCAGCTCGATCGCGTGCTGGAAACTCTGAATGGCCTCATCCACGCGGCCCTGCTGCGAAAGCAGCACACCCAGGTCGGTGTAGGTCGCGGGGTCGCTCGGCGCCAGTCGGAGCGATCGGCGAAACTCCTGCTCCGCCGCGGATCCGTCGCCCATCGTCTCAAGCGTCAGCGCCAGGGAGTTGCGGGTCGGGGCATCCTCGGGATTGAGCCGCAGCGCCTGCTGGAAGTCGCGCGCGGCCTCCGCCGGATGCTGCAGCCGGGCTTCCACGTCGCCCAGGCTCGCGTACGCGCGTTGGTACCTCGGCTCGAGCGCAATGGCTTTGGCATAGTCTTCGCGCGCCGTGTCGAGGTCGCCGCGCTCCCGCGCGGTAAACGCCAGATTGAAGAACAGTCCGGGGCTGGCCGGTGTGGCCGCCAGCGAAGTCTCGTACAGGGTGGCCGGGTCGGTCCAGTCGTCAACCCGCGCATGCAGGCGCAGCCCGCAGCCGACGAGAAACAGGACCAGGGCGGCCAGCGTCGCGCGCTTCCACGGCAGCGGCGGCCCGAGGGCGAGGGCGGTGATCGCCAGCGCCAGACCGATCGAAGGGATGTAGAGGAAGCGCTCAGCCATGCCTTGGTACAGCGGAACGAAGCCGCAAAAAGGAAGAATGCCAAGCGCGAACAGGAAGGAGCCAGCGGCGGCAGCCGGGTTGCGCCGGCGCAGGTCCACGATGGCCGCAAAGTAAACCAGAAGGGCAACGGAAGCGAGCAGGGCAGCCGGTGTGGGGCTGTTCGCCGGCGTGGAGGTAGAGCGTTCCACGCTCATGTGAACGGGAAACAGCGTCCAGCTGAGGTATCGCACAAAGCTGAGCCCAACCGACCACAGCGCCGGTGGGCCGTGGCCGGCGGAGGCGTGCAGCATACGACGGACCACCAGGAAAAGGCTGTCGGTGGCGAGCAGCGCCGCGGGAAGAACGAGAACCGGACGAGCCGCAGAGTTGGTGGACCGGAGCGGGTACGCAAGAAGGAGGGCGACCGGCAGAAGCAGGAGCCCGCTCTCGTTCGCAAGCAGTGCAAGCAGCGCGGCCGCGGCGCAGCCGAAGAGCAGAACTGGACGGCCGGAGCGGAGGTAGCTCAGACCGGCATGGAGGCTGAGCAGAACAAACATGAGGCACAGCGGGTATGCCCGGCCGCTGATCCAGGCCACCGCCTCGGAGTTGGTGGGGAGGGTAAGCCACAGCAGGGCCGTCAACGTCGGCAGGGCAAGCGTCTGCAGCGAAGCAGCCGGGTTGCCGTTGGCGTCGCGCATCGTTCGGCGCAGCAGGCCGAAAAGCAGAAGTCCGTTCAACCAGTGAAGCACCAGGTTGGTCGCGTGAAATCCGCTGGGATCAAGCCCGAACAGGCGGCGATCCAGGGCAAGCGAACTCCAGAAGAGCGGCCGCCAGGTCGCCCCGGAGGTCGCCCGAAACTCGCTCGTAAAGCTCACCGGCGCCAGCACAAATCGGTGAAACACGCCGGCGGCCGTGGCAAGGTTGGCGTTGTGCACGATGCCGTCCAGATCGTCATACACAAACGGACTCCACAGGGCAGGGGCGTAGAGCAGCAAAATCCAAACGGCGGAAAGGACCGCAAAGGCGAGGTTCGGGCGGGTCAGATGGAGATCGCGGGGACGCGTGGGTTTACGAGGCATGCCAGCCTTAAAGGTACTGCGGACCTCCGTCCGTGCTGGGCGGAGGCCTCGCTCTGCCTCGTGCTTCGGACCCCTTCCGCCGCTGTCAATCCGTCGCCCTCCCATCCCCAACATTCCAAACGGCTTTCCCATGGCCGGCAAATTCACCGGGGGCGGTAAACTGGAAACAGCTCAGGCAAAGGCGTTCGCCCTCAAGCACGGCCGCAACTCCTTCTGTTACAAGTATTTAGCCGTAAGCTCCTTAGAATAAGCGACTTAGGGTGGTATGAGATTGCTAAGTCGCAGAAACAAAGCACTTACCGAGGGGTATAGGGG
>CALMVL010000255.1 GCA_937873265.1 uncultured Granulicella sp. | reverse complement strand
GCTTCGTCGAGGGCGAGGCGGGTGAGCGAGAGCGCGGGGAAGGGCAGGGGGGCCTCGGCGAGGTGGTTGCCGGAGGCGAGGCGGACGTGGGTGATGGGGACGGCACCGAGGGCGGTGGGGTTGAGATCGAGTCGGGCGAGGTAGCCGAGCGCTTCGCCTGAGAGGAACTCGCCGCAGACCTTGTGGTGGGGCGCGGCGTGCTGCTCGATGAGCGTGACGGCGCGGCCGCCGCGGGCGAGAAGGATGGCGAGAGAGGCGCCGGCGAGGCCGCCACCGAGGACCAGGATTTCGGGTTGGGGCGCGGTGGGGATCACGTCGGTTGGACCGGTACGACGGTGGGCGTGGTGACGGTCAGGCTCTTGCCCACGGGGGATGCGAGGCGCGAGCGGATGGTGCAGGTCCCACGAGCGTTCGGGGGTATGCGACGAAGAAAAAGAGTTGCGGACGGCTGCTTTGTTTCCAGCGTCGGAGTGAGCCCAGCTGTTTTTTGCCGCAGTGCTCTCTCCAGAAGAAGTCAGCCGTTCGGGAAGATCCTTGCACTAAGATAAGGGACAATGAAAGTCGCGACCCCGCACTCCGAGAACGACGTATCAGCTGCAAAGAGGTTTTCCTCCTCGGCCGGCAAAATGTTTGGCGAGTATTTTCGCAAGGAACGCTCCTGGAGTTTCAAGAAGGGCGACCTTCTGGACGCCCGGGCTCGCCGGGTCTTTGAGACCACGGCGCTGGCCTGCTCGGTCGACGCGTACCCGTTTCACATGCCGCTCGAGGCGAAGGCGGGACCATGCGTGATTGCCGATGGCCACGAGATGCTGATGATGTCGTCGTATGACTACCTGGGGCTGATCGGGCATCCGCGGATCGACAAGGCGGCGACGGCGGCGATTGGGCGGTATGGCACGAGCACCAGCGGAGCCCGGCTGCTGACGGGGACGCTCGACATCCATCGGGAGATGGAGATGAAGCTCGCGGCGTTTAAGGGAACGGAGGATGCGCTGACGTTTTCGTCGGGGTACATGGCGAACCTGGGGGTGATCTATGGACTGTTTGGGCCGTCGGATCGGGTGGTGATCGACGAGCTCTGCCATCGGAGTCTGCTGGATGCGTGCCGGATGTCCGGGGTGCAGGTGCAGAAGTTCCGGCACAATGACCCCGGCGCGCTGCGCGAGGAGCTGAAGAAGCCGAGCTCGGCGAACCGGACGCTGATTATCTCGGATGGGGTGTTTTCGATGGACGGCGATATCGGCTGCCTGCCGGAGCTGGTCGCGATCAAGAAGGAGTTCGGCTGCTTTCTGATGATGGATGACGCGCACGCGTCGGGGGTGCTGGGGGCGACGGGCCGGGGAACGGATGAGCACTTCGGGATCGCGACGGACGAGGTGGACATCTGGACTGGGTCGCTGGCGAAGTCGATTCCTTCGGCGGGCGGGTTTGTGGCGGTGACGCAGGAGGTCGCCATTTTTCTGCAGCACGCGTCTTCGCCGTACATTTTTTCGGCGGCGATGACTGCTGCTTCGGTTGCGGCGATCATGACGGGCCTCGATATTCTGGACGAGGAGCCCGGGCGCGTGGCGCGGCTGAAGGCGAATGGGGATTACCTTCGGCACGGGCTGCGAGGGCTGGGGTACGACACGGGGCTGTCCGAGACGGCGATCGTTCCGGTGGTGCTGAGGGACGAGACAACGACGGCTCTGTTTGCGCGCAAGCTGCGGGATGCGGGCATTATTGCCGCTCCGGTGATGTTTCCGGCGGTGGCGCAGGGCGCGGCGCGACTGCGGCTGTGCGTGACGGCGGCGCATACGCGGGAGCATCTGGATTTTGTCCTGGATGTTTTTGGCCGGCTTGCGGCGGCGTAGCGTTTGGCTGTTCTGGTTACAGGCGCGAGCGGGTTTCTGGGCGGCCGGCTGGCGCAGATGCTGCTGGAGCGGGGCGAGCAGGTTACTGTTCTCGCGCGCGGCACGTCGGATCTGAGGCATCTGGCTCCGGAGCAACGTCCGGCGCAGATGCGCGTGGTTCGGGGCGATCTCCTCCAGGCGGCGGGGCTGCGGGAGGCGGTTCGCGAGGCGACACAGATCTTTCACTGCGCGGCGTGCTCGACCGACTGGGCTCCCCTGGCCACCTACGAAGCGGCGAATGTTCGCGGCACGGCCAATCTGGTCCTGGCGGCAACCGAGGCAGCGAAGCTCCTACGGTTTGTGCACGTGAGCACGACAGACATCTATGGGTACCCCGTGGTTCCGTGTGGGGAAGAGGTGCCGTTTCGCGATGCGGGGCTGCCCTACAACCAGACGAAGGGACGGGGGGAAGAGGTGGTCTGGCGCGCGGGCAGGGAAGGGCTGCCGATTACGATCGTCCGACCGGCGACGATTTACGGACCGCGTGGCAAGGATTTCACGGTGGAGATTGCCGCGCTGCTGCGACAGCGCCTGATGGCCACCGTGAACGGGGGCTCCGCGCCGGGAGGGTTCGTGTATGTGGACACGGTCGCGCAGGCGATGATGGACGCGGCGGAGAGCGCGGCGACCGAGGGGCGGGCGTACAACATCTCCGGTGGCTGGGGAACGACGTGGGCGGAGTATCTACGGGTGTTTGCGGAGCAGATGCGCGCGCGCGCGCCGTGGCTTGACCTGTCGTTCGGGGCGGCGATGGGGCTGGCTCGGGTGCTTGAGCTCCCGCACCGGGCGCTGCGGCTGGGGGGGCGGCCACTGCTGACGCGGCATGCCGTGTATCTGCTGGGGCGGGATCAGGAGTTTCCGATCGGGCGGGCGCGGGCGGAGTTTGGCTTTGCCCCGAGCGTGTCGATTGAGGAGGGGATCCGCCGGTCGGTGGAGTGGCTGAACGAGGTTCGGCGACAGGGGCGTGTCGCGCCTGGTGTTACGGCCAGGCTTTGAAGGCGAGCACGGCGTTGAGGCCGCCGAAGGCGAAGGAGTTGGAGAGGCAGGCTTCGACCTGCTGAGGGCGAGCGGCGTTGGGGATGACGTCGAGGTCGCAGTTTGGATCGGGCCGGGTGAAGTTTGCGGTGGGGGGAAGGAGACCGTGTCCGAGCGCGAGGATGGAGGCGATGGCTTCGACGGCGCCGGCGGCTCCGAGGGTGTGGCCATGCATGGACTTGGTGGAGCTGACGGCGAGACGGTCGGCGCGGTCGCCGAAGACGAGCCGGATGGCGGCGGTTTCGGTGCGGTCGTTGGCTTCGGTGGCGGTGCCATGCGCGTTGATGTAGCCGATCTGCTCGGGTGCGAGACCGGCGTCGGCGATGGCCTTGCGCATGGCGCGGGCGGCTCCTTCGGGCGCGGGCAGCGTGATGTGGGTGGCATCGGAGGACATGCCGAAGCCGACGATTTCGGCGAGCGGCTTGGCTCCGCGGGCAAGGGCGGCGTCGAGGGGTTCGAGGACGAGCATGGCTCCGCCCTCGCCCAGGACGAGGCCGGTGCGATCCGCGGAGAAGGGGCGGCAGGTGTCTTTGCTGACGACGCGCATGGCCTCCCATGCCTTGAGGCCGCCGATAAACATGGGCGCCTCACTGCCGCCGGCGATGGCCATGGGCGCGGCCCCGGACCGCACCTGCCGAAAGGCCTGGCCGATGGCGTGCGCGGAGGACGAGCAGGCGCTCGAAACGGTGTACACGGCGCCCTGGAGGCCGTAGCGCATGGAGATGTGGCTGGCGCCGGCGTTGCTCATGCTGAGCGGGATGGTGAGCGGATGGACGCGGGTTCGGTTGTTGTGGAAGAGCTCCCAGTAGCCTGCCTCCTCCGCGCCGCGGCCGCCCATGGAGGAGCCGGTGATGACGGCGGCCTCTTCGCGGAGCTCCGGGGTCCACTCGATGCCGGACTGGGCGACGGCCTCGTTCGCGGCGATGAGGGCGAACTGCGCGAAGCGATCAAGCAGGGGCAGGTCTTTGGGCGGGAGATGCTCTTCGGGGACGAAGCCGCGCACCTCGGCGGCGGCGCTGAAGCGGAACTGCTGCGGGTCGACCGCTGTCATGGTTTCGATGGCTGATCGGCCGTCGGCCAATGCCCTCCAGAAGGCCTCCTGGTTGTGACCAAGGGCGCAGATGACGCCAACTCCGGTGACAGCGACCCTGGGCATTTACTCGGCCTGCAGGGAGATTGACTTGGACTTCGCTGCCAGAAGCTGCTCGATCCCCGCGACCATCTGTTGAATGTTGGTCACCGACTTGGCTTCCTCGTCATTGATCTCGATGTCGAACTCGCCTTCCAATTCGAAGAGAATGTTGAGGCGATCGAGCGAGTCGATGCCGAGTTCCTGAAAGGTGCTGTCCGGGCGCACGGCCTCGAGCGGCTTGCGGCTGGTGGTGGCGATGACCCGAAGAACCCGATCCTGAACAGTTTCCACTTTCACACCTGATACGCGACAGAGATCGAGCGGTCGACGACGCCAGCCTCAGGCGGCTAAACCGAAGCATATCGATCAAAGCACGAAGCGACCGCGGAATTCAAGGATGCTGTCACGGAACCGCCACCAACGCAGCGGTCGAGGTCGCCGCGAGCGCGTTGAGAAATGGGGGCCGGCGACCTGGATTCCTGTCGTGCCAACCTCCTAAACCCGGGACCGGAGCGAAGGTTGCAGGGGGGAATCTCCGACGAGATTCCGAGGGATACGGAAATCCGTGCGCGCTGCCTCCGGCGTCCAAATGGCGATGGCAGTCGCTTTGGTCTTCAACCCGGGAAGCAACTCGTTGAAGTTCGACTTGGTCGAGCTCCATGCGGAACAACGCGCAGCGGCCGAGGCCACCAAACTTGCAAGCGCGGTGCTGGACGACGTCGGCAAGGGAGCGACGCTGTCGGTTTACGGGGGCGACGATGGCCGGGAGATTGTCGCAAAGCACGATGCCGAGGCGCCCGACATGGCGGGTGCGGCCAGGGCAGCACTCCGTTGGCTGCGCGAGCAGGAGCCGCTCTCGGGCAAGTTAGAAACGCTGACGCTGGCCGGGGTGCGCGTGGTTCATGGCGGCACGGCGTACGGCGGCGCCGTCCGGTTTTCGGACGAAGTTCGGAAGGAGATTGAGGCTCTAGAGGAGTTGGCGCCGCTGCACAACCAGAGCTCTCTCGACATACTGGACGTGCTGGCGGACGAGCTCGCGGGCGCTCCGGCGTTCGTTACGTTCGATACGGCGTTTCATCGCACGCTGCCGGAGGTGGCGTGGCGATATCCGATCGAACGGGAGACGGCGGACCGGAACGGCGTACGCAAGTTCGGCTTTCACGGTGTGTCGCACCGCTACATGCTCGAGCTCTACGCGCAGACGGTTGGCAAGCGGCCCGAAGAGGTCACAGTCGTGACGCTCCACCTTGAAAGTGGATCGTCGGCGTGCGCCATTCGGAAGGGCAGGTCGGTGGACACGACGATGGGTCTGACGCCGCTCGAAGGGTTGATGATGGGCTCGCGCTCCGGCAGTGTCGATCCCGCCATCGTTCCGTACCTGATGCGCCGGGAGGCGACGAGTGCTGATGAGATCCTGACGCTGTTGAACAAGAGATCGGGACTTCTGGGCATCGCGGGTGGATCGCTGGACACGCGGGATCTGGTGAAGCGCGACGATGATGCTGCCAAGCTGGCGCTGCGGATGTTCAGCTACCGGGTTCGGCTGGCCGTGGGCGCGTACCTTGCGGCGCTGGGAGATGCGGAGGCGGTGCTGTTCGGGGGCGGTATCGGCGAAGATTCACCGTGGCTTCGCGAGGACGTGTGTGCCGGTCTGGAGGGGTGGGGTCTGGAGCTTGACCGGGAGGCGAACGAGCGCGCGACGGAAGGCCTGGCGCGGATATCGAGGGAGGGCTCGCGACTCCAGGCCTGGGCCGTGCCGGTGGAAGAGGGCTTGCAGATCGCGCACGAGTGCCTGCGGGCGCTTGGAGAAGAACAGAGTTGAAGGACGCCGGATGGGGGGCGAGGTCGTGCGCGGCCGCTCCTGAATTCGGGACGGAGCGGGCATGAAACGCTTAGAATGCCATGTATGTCGCTTGAGGAACTTGTTGCAGCACTGGATGTTTTGATCGCTCGTCGGAGCGCAGCCCGAGAGATTCTTGTGTCGCTGCTTTCCAAGGAGGAGATCCGATTGCCTCGGCTGGCGAGGCCTACTTTGGAGGCGGTCACGGTGGCCGCAAAGGAGCAGCCCGCGGCCGAGCCGCATACGGCACCGGTACCGGTGACGATGCTTCGGCCGAAGCTGGCTCGGGAACGCCGCTCGTCTCCACGTGCTCGTGTCACGGTGCAGACGGCTCTGAGTGGAGCGATTCCGGCGGGCCCGGTCGCGGTCTCGCCGCGGGACCTTTCGAGGCGGCAGGAAAAGCAGACCGTAGCCGCTACGGAGCTTACGGCGCCCCCACGCAGTTCCTTCGACGACCTGGTGGCTGAAGTGACGCGGCGGACCACGGGCCAGGGTTCGCCGGGGAATCCGGCCAACTTCTGAGTGGACCGTGATTGGGATTGTGTGTGCAGACGGGCGAGCGGGGCGACGTCAGAACGCAAGAAAATTTCCGAGCCGGATCAACCTCCGGGAACGCAACAAAACGGACGCTCCCGGGTTGAGCCTACACAGACGAATCTGTGGGGGAGTGTCTCTGCGGATTCCTTGAAGGCGGGTTCTGCAGCGCCGCGCACGGAAGCAGATATTTGGGCTACTATGGCAGCCTTGACGTCGTACCAAAACACGATTGCTTGGACGTGCACAGCATGATCGCAGTTGACAAAACCCGGCAAACAACGAATCGTTCGAGAGTGGATCAAGATCGGCAGTTCTGCATCATTATTCCCACGTATAACGCGAGCCGATACTGGGATCGCCTAGACGCCTCCTTCAAAGACGAGGGCATCGCGAAGGACCAGATACTGGTCGTCGACTCGTCCTCGACCGACAACACGCGCGATCTGGTGCGACGATCCGGCTACAGGCTGAAACAGATTCCGCAGCAGAGCTTTCGCCATGGGGCGACGCGCCAGATGGCGGCCGAATCGATGCCTTGGGCCGACGTTCTGCTTTACCTGACGCAGGATGCTTTGCCCTGCGGAGACCGGCCGATCGAGAGGCTTCTGACGGCGCTGGAGGATCCCGAGATCGGCGCGGTGTATGGGCGGCAACTGCCGCGACCCGGGGCGGACCCGATCGAAAGCCACGCGCGCATGTTCAGCTACCCCGACCGCTCCGAGGTGCGCAGCTTTGAGAGCCGGCACACGCTTGGGATGCGAACGATGTTCTTTTCGGACGCCTTTTCGGCGTTTCGCCGATCGGCGCTCGAGGAGGTCGGCGGATTTCCGAAGAATACGATTGTTTCAGAGGAGTTCACCGTTGTTTCCCGCATGCTGATGCAGGGCTGGAAGATTGCGTACCAGGCCGATGCCACGGCCATTCATTCGCACCCGCTTACGGTGGCGCAGGAGTTCTCACGGTATTTCGATATCGGCGTCCACCAGGGACGGGAGAGCTGGATTCTTGAGACCTTCGGAAAGGCGAGCGGGCATGGCAAAGCGTTCGTGCTTTCCGAGATGAAGTTTCTTCTGAAGACAAAGCCGGCCCTGATCCCGATGGCGGCGCTGCGCAACGTGAGCAAGTGGTGCAGCTATCAGCTTGGCCGACATGAGCAGTACCTGCCCGCTACCGTCAAGGAAGCGATCTCGGCGCAGCCGAACTTCTGGCATGACTGTCGTCTCGAGGCGGAAGCGGCGCAAGCGAGCGTTTCCTCTCAGGCGCCGATCGGATCGCGTCACCAGGCCTAGGGGGTTCCGCGATCGAATCGGGTCGTCTGAACTACCATGGGGCAGGATGCGAACGAGATCTGAATCCGGTGTGCGGCGGACGCGTGGCGCGTAGGGACGCACATCCAGTTTGCGTGATGGCCGCCGCTCTCCTGTTCTCCTTGGGCCGGTGTGGGTACGCGCAGACCGCGACCACTTTGCCAGCCGAGACGGTGCAGCGCTTTACGGCCTCCGCGCCTTCGTTCCATTCCCTTTGGGCAGACGGAGCGATCCCCGCCGGCTCCGGTCGGCTCGCCTCTGCATTGGGACTGTCGCCGGCCGCCCTGGCCAGCAGCGCGGGAACGGACACAGATCCCTCGATGGACGACGATCGCGTGGGCTCGACGAATGTGCCGATGGACAGCTGGGTTTATCCGGCACTCGAGCGGCTTGGATCGATGGGGCTGATTCCGTCGCAGAGTGTGTCGATCCGTCCGTGGACGCGTCAGGAGTGCCGGCGTCAGGTGCGCGAGGCCAATGACATCCTCTTCGGATTTGGAAGCCTCGATATTGCCGTGGACGAAGGCGCGCGCAATGAGGCTGCGCGTCTGTTGCCGGATCTCGAGCATGAGTTGGAAGAGCCTGACGGCGCGGCGAATGCGGTGCTCGAATCTGCCTACGCCCGCGCCGGCGTCATTGGCGGGCCGGCGCTGACCGACGGGTTCCATTTCGGACAGACGTGGTGGAACGATTTTGGGCGTCCGCTTGGGCGCGGCACCAGCGCTATCGCGGGTTACTCGGGCCGCGCCACGACGGGCCGGTTTTTTTTCTATGACCGCCAGGAGTTGCAGACCGATCCCGGTCTGCCTGCGATCACGCCGCAGCAAGCGACCCTGTTCAATCAGCTGGACAATGTGCCGTTTGAAACTCCGTCCGCGCCGAGCATTCCTGCAGGCGCGTTGATCACGCCGGCACCCGCTGTTTCGGCTTACATCCGGCAGCGGCCGATCGAGCTGTACGCCGGCGTGGCGTTTGCCGGAACTGCGTTGTCGTTCGGCAAGCAGGAGATCTACTGGGGACCGACGACCATGGGTCCGCTCTCGTTTTCTTCCAATGCGGAGCCGACCTATAACCTGCGGCTCCTTTCCACGCGTCCGCACCCGTTTCCCTTGTTGCCGGAGCTGGGCAGCTACCGGTTCGATGTGGTTTTTGGGAAGCTGTCGGGACATCAACATCCGGCGCGTCCCTACTACAACGGCCAGAAGATCGATCTCAACTTTGCCGGCTATCTCGAGATGAGCTTTACGCGGTGGTCCATTCTGTGGGGCGTTGGCCATCCCATGACCTTCGGCTCGCTTAAGGATAATTTTTTCAGCACCTCTTCTTCCGCAGTGGGGAACGGGTATGGAGACCGGGCTGATCCTGGGGACCGCAAGAGTGCGTTCGATTTTCGGCTGCATGTGCCCGGCCTGAGCCAGTACCTTACGGTGTATGCCGATTCCTATGCTGACGACGAGCTTAACCCGATCGACGCGCCGCGCCGGGTGATCTGGGCTCCGGGCATCTATCTGGCACGGCTGCCCTACGTTCCGCACGCCGACCTTCGCTTCGAGATGGCGAGCTCGGAGGAGCTGAGCCGCGACGAGGGTGGGACGCGCGCGTTCATCAACAACCAGTATCGCGACGGCAACACGAATAAAGGGTTTCTACTCGGCAATGCGACCGGGCGCGACGCACGAACGTTTGAAGGCTGGATCGGCTACTGGGTATCCGCCCGGACCCGGGTGGAGGCGAGCTACCGCCAAGTAAAGGGCGGCTTATCGTTTCTGCCCGGCGGAAGCACGATCTCCGATGCGTTTGTCAATACGAGCTACGCCATCAACCGGGAGTGGTCGGTGGACGTGTTCGGACAGTACGAGCGGTTTCTCATCCCGTCCTATCTGCCCGGCGCGCAGAGTAACGGGAGCGGCCGGCTGCAGCTTACCTGGACGCCTCATAAAGCCGTCGCGCTGGCTCGGTAGCGTTGGACATGCATTCTTCCCTGTCCGATCTGCGGATCTCGGTTGCCATGTGCACCTATAACGGCGAGCGGTATCTTCCGCAGCAGCTCGACAGTATCGCCAGGCAGGAGCTCGCCCCGGATGAGTTGGTGGTGTGTGACGATGGATCCATTGATGGGACGGTGTCGCTGCTGGAGAGCTTTGCGGCGGCTGCATCTTTTCCCGTGCGGATCACTTGCAACCCGGTGAATCTTGGATACAGCCAGAATTTCCTTCAAGCAGCGGAACTCTGCTCGGGCGACATTCTTGCGTTCGCCGATCAGGATGACGTGTGGTACCCGCGGAAGCTGGCGCGGCTGGCCGAGACTTTCGTCGCGGACCCCGGAGCGGAGGGTGTGTTCTCCGACGGCGATCTTCTTGACGAGAACGGCGAGCTGGTCGGCAGAACACTTTGGGAGAGCTTTCGCTTCCATGCGGCATATCAGTCCCGCTTCCGCTCGGGAGGCGCGGTGGAGGAGCTGCTGCGGCGCAATGTTGTTACCGGCATGGCGTTCGCGTTTCGCGCCTCGTGCCGATCTCTGCTGCGTGCGATGCCGGCAAGCTGGATTCACGATGGTTGGCTGGCGATGCTGCTGGCGCTCCGGGGCAGTCTTCGTGCCTTGCCGGAACGTCTGGTGGGGTACCGTGTGCACGGCACGCAGCAGGTGGGTACGCCGCCGACGATGCACCGAAAGCTCCGGCGATTGAAGGAGGGCGGCCTTGCGGAGTACCGAACCCATGTGCGTGATTTGAATCTGGACGAGTATCACCGGCTCGCCAGGATGTTTGACGAACTGGCCGGGTACCTGGCGGATGCCTCGACCGATCCCCTGATAGCGGCGAAGATCCGTGCCAAGGCGACGCACACGCACCGTGGGGAGCGGGCCCTTGGGCTTGGCCGAGCGCGCCGCTGGCCGCTGCTGTTGCCGCATGTCGCAGACTACGGCCGGTACTCACCGAACGGCCTACGCGGGCTGGTGCGCGACCTGCTGCTCTGATCTGCCGATCTGGCCTGCTGGTTCAGGGGTCGGAGCGTTCGCCGGGCAGCAGCGATCGATAGACCGCCGCGGTCCGCTCCGCCGTTCGTTCCCAGGTGAATCTGGCGGCCTGCTTCGGACCGCCGCGCCTCAAGCCGTCGCGCAACTGGGGGGAAGCGAGCAGCCGGGCGATTGCCTCGGTGAGCGCCTGCGTGCTCGCGGGATCCACCAGAACGGCAGCGTCTCCTACGACCTCCGGCAGCGAAGATGTGTTGCTGGTGATGGTGGGCGCACCACAGGCGAGGGCCTCCAGCGCGGGCAGACCGAAGCCTTCGTACAGCGAGGGGTACACAAAGACGGTGCACGCCGCCAGCAACGCCGGCTTGTCCTGTTCCGCGACAAATCCGGTGAAGATTACCCGCGGGCCGAGGCCGAGAGCCGCCACCCTGCGGAACAGGCCCTCGGTCATCCATCCCCGTTTGCCTGCGATGACGAGTTGTATCTCCGCATCGTTCGCGGCAATGGCGGCAAAGGCCTCCACCAGACGCGTCAAATTCTTTCGGGGTTCAATTGTGCCGATGTAGAGCACAAATTTTGAGCCGAGCCCGTAGATGCGGCGGACGTTGTTCTTTTCCGCGTTGGAGATGTCCGGCCGGAAGGCCTCGCCTTTGCCGTGCTCCACCACCCAGGCGGTGCCTCGCGGGGCTCCGAGCGTAGTCGTGTAATCCGCCAACGCAGAGCGCGAAATGAACAGAACGGCCTCGGCGCGCCGGACGGAAGCCCGCATAAAGACGCCGAAGTACCGCACCTTTACGCGCTCGTGCACCTCGGGCATGGTAATGAAGGTGATGTCGTGAAAGGTGACGACGCGCTTGGCTCCAAAGGTGAGCAGAGGAAAGGCATAGTGCAGCGAGTGAACCACGGCGATCCGCCGTTTCCAAAGCAGAAAGGGCAGGGCGAGCTGCTCCAGCAGAACGCGCATCGGCAGCCTGCGAAACCACCTCGCCGGCACCCACAGCATCGTGACCTGCGGACGGTCGCCAAAGTCCATTTCGCGGTCATCGTCCTGCGCGAGAATGGTGTAGTGGAGGGAGCCGGGCGCACGCGTGAGGTGGTCCAGCAGATTTTTTGCATACACGCCAACGCCGGCCTTTTCTTTGGCGATGCCTGTCGCGTCGATGAGAATGTTCATGGAGAGGATGGAAGGCTCCCCTCGCGACCTGGTTCAGCCAGCGTGCGGTGCCTGTGAGTAAAATTTTACGGTACGCTGCACGAGCCGTCGCCAGCGGGAAGGCGCGTGGAGAGGAGTTCGTCGGATCGATGAGGCGGACCAGTAATACAGGCGACTCGGCTGAATCCGCCCGGCAACGATCGGAGGTAGGCATCCTCGCCGTCGTGGTGCTCTATAAGGTGCGCCCGGGCGAGGCGATCACGCTTCGGACGCTGCTGCGATCCGCGGAGGCCGCAGCCGGCGAGGCGATTCGGTTGCGCATCCTGATTGTGGACAACACCCCCGGGGGACAGGAGCCGGGGACCTTGCCGGAGGACGTTCGCTACGTGGCGGCGCCGCACAATCCGGGGCTTGCCGTCGCGTACAACGCTGCTCGCGGCATGGCCGAGGGCGAAGACTGCGCATGGCTGCTGACGCTGGACCAAGATACCGATCTTCCCGAAGAGTTTCTCCGCCGTCTTCACCGTTACGCGGCGGAGTACCGGGAGGAGACCCGCGTTGCTGCGATTGTTCCACATATCGTCGACGGTAGCCGGCACGTATCGCCGCTGCGCTTTGTTGGCGGATTTATGCCTGCGATGCTGCCAGCCGGGTTCACCGGCATCGCGCCGCCATTCACCTCGGCGCTGAATTCAGCTGCCCTGCTGCGGGTTTCGGCGCTGCGGCAGATTGGCGGCTACGACGAGAGATTTCCGCTCAACAACAGCGATACGAGCCTGTTTCACCGGCTTGGCGAGGCCGGCCTACGGGTGGCCGTTGCGGGCGAGATTACGGTCTACCACGAGCTTGCCATCCTGAACCGCGGGGAACGGATGACGATCGAACGCTACCGCCAGCTGCTGGCCGATGAGCGCGCGTTTTGGGATCGCCACATGGGCTTTCTCGGCCGCGTCGAACGCTTGCTGCGGCTTGTGGGTCGGACCGTGAAGGATCTGCTCGGGCGGCGAAATCCGGAGTTCCGCAGAGCGTCCCTTGAGGAGATCCGATTTCGTCTGTTGACGCGACGACGCAAACGGCTTGCCGCCTGGAACGATCGGCACGGCTGCTAGGGCGCCCGGAGGTCGAGCGAAGTGTGCAGCCAGCTACTTGGATCGGGAAGGATCGCGGTTCTCTGCCAGGAAGCGGACTTCTCATCGCGAGGCAGAGCCCGCTCACAAGGAGCTCCGTGCGCCCGCGTTGGCCAGCTCCGTTCCGCCTCTTCTGGTGTTCGATCACCTGTCTGTTTCTGCTGCCCGGGGGCACCGTTCTCGGCCTTCGCTCAAGGTGCTCATCTTCCTGCCGGTCGGCTTCCACGCGGTTCGGCTTGTGTCGCGGCCGAAGGGTTCGGGGGGGTATCCTGGCGCTGTTTTTGCCGGCGAAGCTTTCGACCGGCGCTGTTCAGCGAGCGCGGAAAAGCACAAGCGCTGATCCCGCCAGAACGCCTCCGAGCAAGCCGATTGCCGCGATCAAAGTACGGTGCGGTCCTGACTTCGTGTCCGGAACGGTCGCCCGGTCCAGCACCTGAAGCGGCGAGTCTTTGGCCTCGTCGAGCCGCGCCGCCTCGTACTGCTTGCCGATGATCTCAAACAGCGCTTCATGGTATTTCACCTCGCGCGCCTTGCGGATGTACTCCAGCTCCAACTCCGGCGCCTGTGCGGTTGAAAAGGTCCCCAGATGCGTTCTGCCCTGGCCGTTTTCGGCCTGCGCCAACTGCGCCTGCAGGCTGCCGATCTCTTCGCGAAGACGGATGACATCGGTGTTCTGATCCGTCTCGTCGTGCAGCAAGGAAGCCAGCCGTACCTGCCGATCCGTGATTTGCGCTCTCAGTTGCGCCAACGTCTGTATTTCGGACATGGTCTGCCCTGCGGGAGCGATCAAGCCGGTTTGCTCCTGGGTCTTTTTGAGGTCCACCTCGGCGTTGGCGAGATCGTCCTTCTCCTTGGCCAGGCGCTGCTCATAGAAGAGCCGGCGCTGCGAGCTTTCCGTCAGGGCCAAACTGCCGGTTGTTTCCTGCAGCGCCTGCAGGTATCCGTTTGCCAGATCTCGCGCTCGTTCGGGGCTCTTGTCCGTCACGCTGATGGTGACGATGGGATCCTTGACGCCGGCGTCGAAGATGCTGTTCTTGGCGAGAACTTTCTCGGCCTCGCTTTCTTTTTTCACCTTGTAGACGTGCTTGAGATCGAAGCGGCTTACCAGATCGACGGCGATGGTTCGGCTGCGCAGGACACCGACATACAGGTCACCCTGGCTTTTGCCGCCCAACAGGCCACCGGCCCCGAGTGCCGAGAGCTGTCCCATCAGCGCCGCCGCGCTCGACGGGCCCACGTTGGATCCTGGCGGCACAAACGACGTGAATGCGGTGTACGTGTTCGGCAGCAGAGCGGCCAGAGAGGCCGCGAGCACAAGCCCCACAAGCCCGGCCGAGAGGATCGATCTCCTGCCGCGCCGCAGCATGGGCAGCAACACAGCCCAGGAGACGCTCTCCCCTGTCCACTCGACCACGGGCTGACGATCCCTGTACCGCTCTTTCGACCGCTCTTCGACCTCCGTCACCTGCTGTGTTTCGAGGCTCACCGATCGTTGCTCCGTCCCGTTGCGGATGACTTCCCCGGCTCTTGGTCCGCGATTTCCCGAGCAAGCGGAGACGAAGCCTTCTGATATCGTAGAGCAAGGTGGCTACACGTGCACAGATGAGGGCAGGGCAACGGTCCGTTTGTGCCTCGGTCAACCTCCAGGACCACTTAGCCAGAACAGCCAGAAGGTTTTTCTTGCCCGCGACAGGGATGCTGGGTGCGCTTGTTCTTGCCGCGGCTCACCTTTGCGCGCAGACCACTCCCCCCGACACACAGGCCAACTGCACCGACCCACTGGGCAACTGCCCCACCACCAACCTGCAACAGACGCCTTCGGTCGCAACGCAGCAGGTCTCACCCAACTACCCGAACAATGTGAGCGTTCCCGGCACGAGCCAGCGGATGCAGGATGCCAACAATCAGGTCTACATCGATTCTGCCGGCAATGAAGTTCTTCGCCAGCCGAACACCCAGACGCTTCGGCAGCAGCAATACTTCCCGCCCGATCCGATCACCGATCTCCAGAAGCTTGCGCGCACTTCCATCGGCGAGATGCTGCCGGTTTTCGGCCGCGACCTTTTCCAGGCAGCGCCCTCTACCTTTGCTCCCGGCGACCAGCTTCCCGTTACCCCCGACTACGTCGTCGGCCCGGGCGACGAGCTTCTGTTGCGTCTTTGGGGTCCGGAGACCTTCAACAGTCAGCTTGTTGTAGATCGCTCGGGCGCCGTTTACATTCCAAAGGTTGGAGCCGTGCACGTTGCCGGCCTGCGATTCGACGAGCTGCAACCGCAGATCACGACGGAGCTCAGCCGCACGTATCGGAACTTCCACATTTCGGTTAACCTTGGCCGCCTGCGTTCCATTCAGGTCTACGTGGTCGGCGAGGCGCGTCGCCCGGGCGCCTATACCGTCAGCTCGCTTTCCACGGTGCTCAATGCGCTGTTCGCTTCGGGCGGGCCGAATGTTCAGGGCTCGCTGCGGCATATCCAGGTGCGCCGGGCCGGCGCGACCCTGCCAGAGTTCGACCTCTACGATCTTGTCTTGCGCGGCGACAAGTCGCAGGATATCCGGCTTGAGTCCGGCGACACGATCTTTATTCCACCCGTAGGCGCGCAGGTGGCGCTCGGCGGCAGCGTGCGGCATCCGGCCATTTACGAGGTCACGAACAAAAGTACGCTCGGCGACGTGCTGGAGCTGGCGGGCGGCTTCTCGGCGATCGCCTCCAGCACGCAGGTCACGCTCGAGCGCATCGAGGCCGGCCAAACCAGGCAGGTGATGGACATTGCCACGACGAACGGCGCCGCTCGCGCTACCGTGCTGCACGACGGCGACGTGCTGTATGCGGGGCACATCACTGCCGGCTATCAACAGACAGTGACGATTCGCGGCGCGCTCGCCAACCCCGGCCGGTTCCCCTGGCACGAGGGCATGCGGCTGAGCGACATTCTTCCCGACCGCCGCTCGTTGCTGACGAACGATTACTGGCGCGAGCGCAACCGACTCGGGGTCCCCGTGCCTCTGTTTGAGCCCTTGCCCCCGCCGGACAGGAGCTATCCGTACAACTCGCAATATCCGTATCCTCGAAGCAATGGCATCCCCCAGGCGAGTCCCGATCAGCGGAACACCTATCCGTACGACTCGAACGCCCCGACCAACTCCTACAACGAGCCTTATCCCAATCAGCTGGATCAGCTTTATCCTGACCAGCAGACGGCTCAGCCCGATCTTTACCTCACTCCGCAGAGCACGACCAGTGCCCAGGATGTCCTTGGAGCCGGTCTGTTTGAGCAGCAGCAGCAGCAAACCAGTGCGCAGACCAGCAATCCCGCCTCCGTCCGTCAACAGTTTCCAAACACGGTTGGGGCGGCTCCGGGAGCGCTGCCTGAGAGCCAGCCCGGCAACGATCCCACAGCGCGGGCGAAGAACAAGATCACCATACCGGCACCGGAGATCGACTGGTCCTACGCGGTGATCGAGCGCCTTGACCCGAAGACGCTGAAGAACTCGCTCGTGCCGTTCAACCTCGGCAAGCTGGTTCAGGATCACGATCCGTCGCAGAACCTCGAGCTGCAGGCCGGCGACATCGTCACCATCCTTTCGCAGAACGATGTGCAGGTGCCGCGCGATCTGCAGACGAAGTACGTCCGCCTCGAAGGGGAGTTTGCCGGCTCAGGCGTTTACAGCGTGGCCCCCGACGAGACCCTTGACCAGCTCGTCGCCCGCGCGGGGGGGCTTACCGGGAAGGCCTATCTTTACGGCAGCAGCTTTACCCGCGAATCCGCCCGCGTCTTCCAGCAGCAGCGTCTTGACGAGTATATTTCTTCGCTTTCGACCGACATGGAACGCGAAACGGCGGTGCGTGCCGCGTCGTCCAACTCGGGCGTGCTCGACCCCAACTCGCTTGCCGAGCAGCGCTCATTGATTGCCCAGCTTCGTGCGCTGCGCGCCACGGGACGCGTGGTGCTCGAGTTTCAGCCGGCCAGCACCGGCGTGAGCAGCATTCCCAGGCTGCCACTGGAGAACGGCGACGTGTTTCGCGTTCCCTCGCGACCCAACACCATCAGCGTCGTGGGCGCTGTTTACGGCCAGAACGTTTTTCTGTACGACGCGAAACGCAAGCTTGAAGATTACGTTTCGCTTGCCGGCAAACCCAACCGCATCGCAGACACCAAGCACGCCTTTATCATTCGCGCCGATGGTTCCATCTACAGCCGCGAGCGCGCCCAGCGCGTGCTTTCCAACACCTTCGAGAGTGCCCGCATTAATCCTGGGGACGCCATCGTGATCCCCGAAAAACTGATCAAGCCGACCGGACTGCGTCAGCTGATCGACTTCTCCCAGGTGCTCTCGTCGTTCGGCCTCGCTGCAGCCGCCATCAACGTCGTTCGCTAATGTGTTCCTGCGAGAACCGCATCCGCCGTTCGCAGCGACAGCGCCATGATCGTCAGGGCTGGATTTGCGGCCAGCGCGCTGGGGAAGAGCGAGTTATCGCAGATCCACAGATTCGGTACCTGATGCGATCGTCCAAACGGGTCGACCACCGACTCCCTCGCGTCCGCGCCCATGCGGCAGGTTCCGATGGTGTGCGCGGTCCGCGGATTGACCCAGATATCCCGCGCTCCCGCCGCCTTCCAAGCTTCGGTCATCAAGCGCACGGAGTGGGTACTCATCGCCTGCTCGTTGGTTCCGTAGGAGAAATGGATGCGCGGTTTGGGAAGTCCGGTCTCGTCCACCTCGTCAGAAAGTTCGAGGTAATTTCCCTTGGCCGGCAGTGACTCGCCGTTGATTCCGATGCCGGCGACATAGTTGTAGTCGGCCAGATACTGCATCAGCTCTGCCCCAAACAGGCCTCGCCCACGCGCCACGGCCATCGCCCAGGTGACCGGCACGACTCCCAGAGACTGCACCAGGTAGCCGCCCGCGAAATCGGCATCGGCCGGGCGCAGCGTGTCTTCCGAGATCACCGTAGCCGGAAATCCCTTGTTCATGCGCACCGGCTCGTCGAAGGTGCCCCACACCTGCGTGGCCACGTGGCCCATGTAGTTGCGACCCACCTGGCCGCTCGCGTTCGCCAGCCCCGTGTGCAGCAGCAGCCGCGGCGTCTCGATCGCCCCCGCGCATAAGAACACCTGCCGCGCGCGCTGGCGGCGCATCACTGCTTCGCCCTCGCCTGAGCTGTCGCGATACACCACGGCGGTCAGCCGACCGCGATCATCCCGCTCGAAGCCGGTTACAAAACAGTTCGACCGTATCTCTGCGCCTTGCCGAACTGCCCACGGCAGGTAGGTGACATCCATTGACGCCTTTGCGCCGTTGCGGCATCCCTGGTGACAGAAGCCGCGATTGACGCAGGCTTTTCGCAGACCGTATTCCGGCCGGGCGAAGTCCTCGCTGAGTGCGGCGATGGGCGCCGCGGATGCCTTCATGCCCATGGCGGCGAAGCCCTTGAGCATGAGTTGCCCCGGCCCGTTGATCGGCACCGGCCCGGTCGGGTAGCGGCGCGCCGGGTCCCACGGGTACGGGCTGGGCCCGCTGATGCCGAGGAAGCCTTCCAGCTGCTCGTAGTACGGCACCAGATCCTCGTAGGTGAGCGGCCAATCGACACCCTCGCCCGAGTCCGTCCGAAGCCGCAGGTCCCGCGCATCCGCCCGCGGCGTGAAGGCGCCCCAATGGAGCATCGATCCACCCACCCCAGTGCCGGAGGTGTTGCCGCCGAAGGCCTCCGGCGTCTTCCCCGCGGAAAGCCGCTCGCTCAGCCAATAAATATTCGCGGCGGCGACTTCATCGGTCGCGAATACGTCGGCCGGCGACGCAAACCAGGGCCCGGCCTCCAGGGCTACCACCTGCATGCCCGCAGCCGCAAGCTTCGCCAGCAAAGGCGCGCCGCCTGCCCCGGTTCCGATCACCACGGCATCGACCTCGTCCTCTTCCGGGTAGCGGCGCATCGCCGTCCGCTGCCGCGCCAGCTCATTGATGCCCAACGTCGACTGCCGGTATCCAAAGTCCGCGCCGCTCACCGCTCAAAGTCCTCCCGCTGGCCCAGCTGCACCTGCGTAAATCCCATGTCGTCCGCGAACCCGGTAAACCCGACCCGCTCCATTCCCCGCGGATCCGCAACATAGGTCTGCGCGCAGCGCGCCCGGACATCCTCGAACCACTGCTGCATGGCCTCCGCGCTGAAGGCCTCTGCGCTGTTGCCGACGCCTATGGTTCCCAGGATGCCGCGCCCAAGCTCTCCCGCGCATGCCTCTTGGAGCAGACCGTCCTGCTGGTCCGGAAACAGTGCGGCAAACTCGACCCCGTGCGCTCGCCCGGCGCCGGCGTCGAGCGACGCGAGCCCGCATCGCCACGCGTCTCCATCGGGCGGCAGATCTGCGAAACGCCACCCATCCCCCCTCGCTTCCGCCAGCTGCGCATCCAGCGACGCCGCCACGTCCCATCCTGCTTCCGGCACGACCCGACCCACGAGCGCCCGCAGCGTGCGAAACTCCGCTGCGGTAAAGAAGGCCGACGTCGCATTCCAATCCTGCGCCCCGGTGAGCCGCGCCTCCATCACGCGCCGTGTCTCGGGCGATGTGCGCTCCGACGCGATCAGCCCTGCAAACGCCGAGCCCGGCGCAGACTGCAGAACCGGCAGCTGAAGGCCGATGTCTGTAACGAACTGCGTTACATACTCGGCGACGATCCCCGGCCGCTCCAACGGAAGGAGATGCCCTGCTGCCTTCAGCACCACGGTCGTCGCCCGCGGCAGGTGCGGGAGGGTGTGCTCGCGCTGCGAGCCGGGTCCGAGCGCCGCATCCTCGGTGCCGGCAAACACCAGCGACGGGAGATCCAGAACGCCTACCCGATCGCGCCAGTCCTCGTTGCTGCCGTGCTCCATCCACGCGCGAAACGCCGTCCGGCTCATCCGCAGCACAGCATCGATCGCTTGTTCCAGCAGCATGGGAGGGATCGCCAGTTTCCCCGTGTTGCTTTCAACGAACTTTTTCGCGCGCGCGCGATCTTCGGCGTTCTTGCCGGTCGACTCGCCCAGAGATGCAAGCATCTCCGAGCGCTTGTTCTCTCCCATCGGCTCCGGCCCAGGCGGCGAAGCCGACATCAGCAGCAAACCATGCAACCTGTCCAGCCCTCCTTCCCCATCGAGGGCCCGTCGCGCCACGACTGCGGCCACCTTGCCACCCATGGAATGGCCCGCGAGCAACCACGGCTCGTTGCCATCGAACCGCAACGACCGTACCGTCTCGACCACCGCATCCGCCATCGCCGCGACGCTGTAACCGGCGGTGTTCGCCGCCCGTCCAAACCCTGGAAGATCCAACGCCGCGCAGCGCATGCCGCGCTGCGAAAGGACGTGGCTGACCGCGGTCCAGCTGCTGGAATCTCCGCCCAACCAGTGCAGCATCACCAACAGCGGGCCGCGCTCGCCCACGCGTGCAAAAGGCAACATGGATACGTAGACGTACTTTCCGCTGCCGAGCGGCAGGAAGAGTTTGCGACCCTTCGATCCAGCGAATATTTCCGGCAAAGCTTTACCGGCGCAGACCGATCTGCGCCGGATCCTTCGGATTAGATGTGCCGGTAAAAAAAAACGCAACGGTGCTCCACAAGTTTGGTCCACCGCTGCTGTTCAGCGGGATGGTCCGCCACCCAGCGACTGATTTTTGCGATAGGTCAGTTCGAAGTAGCCATAGTTCGCATCGCGCTCCCGCGGATAGATGGAGGCCACCTCCGTTTTGCCAAACGCATGCGCATAGTAGGTGGTGAGCGAAACCTGCGTGGTCACGGCGAAATCGGCGCTGATGTCATACAGGGTGGAGAAGCTGCCATGGCGGCTCGCCGGCCGCCCCGTGTAGCCGAACACCTTGTTGTCGAACGCGCCTCCGCCCGAGTACCACAGATCGTTCGGCGCGGTGAGCTGCAAGAAATGGAGATCGGTCCGAAGATCCACCTTTGTCGCCGGCTTGTCCAGCAACTGCACGAACTGGTCGCTCGAGTTCATCAGGTTGAAGTAGGGAAACCGCGCGTACAGCCGCGGCGTCGGCAACACCTGGAAGAAGGTGTTGTGCGTGCCATCGGTGGGCGAGTTGTCGCCCGTCGTGCGCAGCGCGCCGCCTCGTAGCCAGGGCTGTGTCCTCGCGCTCGTCAGCCGATACCCGCCTTCCACGGCGAACCCGCCCGAACTCTGATCCTGGACGCCCCAGCGACCGTTCTGGAGCACACCCCAGAACAGCAGATCCGCTGTGTTTCTTCCCAGGGGAATCGCCGCGATCGCGTCCATCCCGTAGCTCCCGATCCGGATGTTGCCGTGGTCCTGCTGCCGCAGCGCCAGCGGTCGGTTATCCGTCTTCACGATGCCCGTCCGTCCGTCGTGGTAGCCGATGGCAAAACCCCGCACCAACACCCGCTGCGCTGCCAGGTACCGCGAATACGCCAGATACTGCACATCCACATTCAGCTCCGGGTTGGCGTTCATGTTGAAGACGCCCTGCGTGGGCCGGCCGGCCATGGCCGTCACGTCCCAGTTGGTGCCGCCAAACTTTGCGTCCACGCCATCGAACGATCGCTGCGCGTTGGAGAAGCCGAAGTTGCCGATGAGCCGCTGCCCGATCCGATTGTTTTGTAACCACAGCAGCCCGGCATCCCGCGGCGTCGTCTCCGACCCTTCGAAGAACTCGAACCGCCCCAGCCGCAGCGCGTCCTTGTTTCGAGCGAAGTGGTACCGCACGAATCCCTGTTTGAACGACACCGCCGCCGGATACTGATCGTTCTCGTTTGCCGCGTAGTAATTTCCACCCAATCCGAGCTGTCCCTGCGCGGTGACCGGGCTGACCGCATCGGTTGGAAGCGCCAGCTCCGCGGCCTGGGAGAGTTCCAGCTGGTAATCCCACCGGCGAACACGCTGCTGAATCCCTAGCCGCAGCAGCGAGTCCTGGTGTCCATACACCTCTGCGTTTGGCGTCGCCGCAAACCACTGGGTTGCGTTGGTTCGCTCCCGCAGGTACGTCGTCACCGTCACCGGTGTTGACACCGGGTCGGCCGGAGATGAAGGAGCTGCCTGCCCGAACACCGGCAGTGCAGCCATGCCAAAGACGATGCCACTCACACCCTTTTTCAAAAACGCCTCCCAAAAAAGCTCATGAATGCCGGCTCGCATGGCAGACGCTCGTCCCCATCTTTCCTGCCGGCGAACATAAGCGAGTTCATGCATATTCCCATGCCGTCCTCACCGCGCGACTCCTGCTTTGGATCGAACTTTTCCTGGGAAAATAGGCGTAGGTCGGGATCCCTCTTCCCTCCGACCGTGCGGTCAAAGATTCCTGGGAATCAAGCTTCGCCTCGTCTGCCGTATCATCATCCCGTCCGTTTCAGCAGCACATCGGCGGCACCGCAGACGGCATCGCGTGCGCCAAATCTCTCGCTCCGAGGCACATACCGTGGCCCATACGTTCCGCTCCGTCCTCCGCCTGCTCTCCGGCTTCGTCTTTTGCATGGCCGCCACGTGCCCGCAGCTCCGGGCCCAGACTTCGGTTTCCGCGCCTATTCGCGTTGCGATCGTCGGCCTCGTGCACGGGCACGTCCAGGGGTTCCTTTCGGCGCTGCCCAAGAACTCGAGCGCGCAGCTCGTCGCGATTGTCGAGCCGGATACTGCACTGGCTGCGAAGTATGCCGCGCGGTACAAGCTACCGCAGAGCCTCTTCTACACCGACACGGAGCAGATGCTGACCAAGCTGCATCCGGATGCCGTTCTGGTCTACACCACCATCCTCGACCATCGGAAGGTGATTGAGCTTGCCGCGCGTCACGGGGTCTCGTCGATGGTCGAAAAGCCACTTTCGACCACCATGGAAGACGCTCTCGCCATTCGCGCCGCGTCCCGCGAGCACCACGTTCAAGTTCTTGTTAACTACGAGACCACCTGGTATGCCTCAAACGCAGAGGCCCTCGAAGATGTTCAGCAGGGCAAGCTCGGCACGGTTCGCAAGGTCGTCGTGCACGACGGCCACGAGGGGCCGAAGGAGATTGGCGTTGGCCCTGAGTGGCTGCCCTGGCTCACCGATCCCGCGCAGAACGGAGCCGGCGCGCTGTTCGATTTCGGCTGCTACGGCGCCGACTTGATGACCGTTCTTCGCAAGGGCGAAACGCCCACCTCGGTCACCGCCGTCGCCCAGACGGACAAGCCGGACATCTATCCCAAGGTGGATGACGATGCGACGGTGATTGTCCGCTACCCCGGCGCGCAAGCGGTCCTGATGCCCTCCTGGACCTGGACCTTCGCCCGCAAGGACATGGAGATTTACGGCACGGCCGGCACGGTGACCACCGTCGGCCCCGACCACATCCTTACTCAGCTCAAGTCTTCCCCCGCCGGCACCAACTCGTACCAGTCGCCACCCGCGCCCCCCACGGAG
>CALMVL010000254.1:10973-16742 GCA_937873265.1 uncultured Granulicella sp. | reverse complement strand
GGCATCTCGGGGCAGGTTTGGCGAGGCCCGGTTTGATAGGGTGAACCGTACCCCACCCATCGCATGAGGCCGCAAAGGAGGGAGGTCCGGCTTCGGTAAAGGCTTCGCAACGTCGATTGTGGTTCGCCGGCTAACTTGAGGGCCCATGAGCACATCGCACTCCCAGGCGTGGTGGTTGCAGAGCGTGCGTGCCAGGGGAGTTTCGGTTTTGGCCGGTTTTGCTGTTCGGGGTATGGACCTGGACATGGGCCGATTTGGAGGGTGCGTGGCGGCTTTGGAGATGTGGGGTGGGGTGGAATGCACGGTGAACCGGGTAGGGGAGCTCTGGCTGGATCAGCTGGACCGGTCGGGCTTCCGCGAGCGGTGTGAGGCGGATCTGGAGCGGATCGCGGAGGCAGGGATCCGGACCTTGCGGGTGGGGGTGTTGTGGGAGTGCGTTGCACAAACGGGCAGCTGGGAGTTTCCGGACCGCATGCTCCTGGCGATGCAGCGACTGGGCATCCGGCCGATTGTGACGCTGTTGCACCATGGCAGCGGGCCCGGCGGAACAGACCTGCTCGACGCGGCATTTCCGGAGAAGCTGGCGAGGTACGCGGGAGCGGTAGCTCGGCGCTACCCGTGGGTGCGGGATTGGACTCCGGTGAACGAACCGCAGACCACGGGGCGGTTTTCCTGCCTGTACGGGTATTGGTATCCGCATCGGCGCGATATGGCGAGCTACGTGCGGGCGCTGCTGAACGAGATACGCGGCGTCGTGCTGGCGATGCGGGCGATCCGGGAGGTGCAGCCGGAAGCGGGGCTGGTCCACACGGAAGATGGCGGCGTAACCTGGGCGACGCCGGGACTCGAGCGCTACCGGGACGAGCGAGAGGCGCGACGTTGGCTGGGGGCGGATCTGCTGTGCGGCCTGGTGGGGCGGGAGCACCGATGTTTCGCGTTCATGATGGAGCACGGCGTGAGCGAGGCGGAGCTGCTGTGGTTTGGCGAGAACCGGTGTCCGCCGGCGGTGCTCGGCATCAACTACTACGTCACCAGCGATCGGCTGTTGGACGGGCGCCTCGAGCTGTATCCGCCTGAACTTGCGGGCGGCGACACCGGGTCCGAGCCGCTGGTCGATGTGGAAGCGGTGCGGGTGTGCGCGCGGTCGATCCCAGGCCCCGGGGCGGCGCTGCGGGACGCCTGGGAGCGGTATCGGTTGCCGGTCGCGCTGACGGAGGCACACCTGGGATGTACGCAGGACGAGCAGGTGCGATGGTTGGCGGAGGCTTGGCGCGAGGCGGAGGCTGCGCGGCGGGACGGCGTGGACGTGCGGGCGGTAACCGCGTGGGCGCTGCTGGGGTCCTACAACTGGGCCAACCTGTGCACGCGGGACACGGGCGCGTATGAAGCGGGCGTTTGGGATCTGTCGGACGGAACAGTGCGGGAAACGCGGCTGACCCAACTGGTCCGCGAGCTCGCGCGGGGCGACGCGCCCACCGACCAGGCCTTGCAGGAAGTGGGCTGGTGGCGAAAACGATCGCGGCTGACGCTGCCGGAGTTTGTGGAAGAGCGGGAGGTCGTGGGAGTCTAACCGAGCAACGCCCTCTGAGTGCAAGGGGATGACTCGTGCTCCCGATCGGTGCGGCAGCTTGGTGGCTGAAGAAAGCAGTTGTGGAGGAAGAAGAGGCCAGCGCGGGATGGCCCGGCCTCTTTCTTGGGATCGCGGTGCGAGTCTAGTATTCCTTACCGGAGTGGCCGGCCGTTGTCGCGTACTCGACGGCTTTGTCCATCTCCATACCCATGTTGTCGGTTTTCTTCTGCTGGACGGCTTCACGGACCCGACGGCCGTACTCCGCGTCGGCCTGTGTCACGTAGCTGATGACCTTTTCGGCGACCTCGGCGGTGCACTGGGCGAGGTTGCCGGCAAGATTGTTGACGAGCTCGGAGCGGTAAAACTCGTCGAAGTCGTCCCGCCAGACGTCGCCCGCCTGCTTGAAGTCATTGGTGCGGTCGATCTTCTCCCGAACCAGCTGCCCGGAGATCATCGGCTGGTAGGGCGTGCCGGCGGGTTTGGCTTCGACGAGGCCGTTCATGAGCGAAGGCTCGTAGTTGACGTGCGGATTCTGGCTGGGAGCGGCATCGACGTGGAGAGCCATCTGACCGTCACGCTGGTTGGTGAAGACGTTGACGCCCTTGGGCTGGTTGATGGGGAGCTGGAGGTAGTTGGTGCCGACGCGGTAGCGCTGCGTGTCCGAATACGAGAAGGTCCGGCCAACCAGGAGCTTATCGTCCGAGAAGTCGAGGCCGTCGACCAGGACGCCGGTGCCGAACGCGACCTGCTCGGTTTCGGCGAAGTAGTTGTCGGGGTAGCGATTCAGCACGATCTTGCCGACAGGGAGAAAGGGGAACTGCTCCTTGGGCCAGATCTTGGTAGCGTCGAGCGGATCGAAGTCGAGCTCGGGATGATCGTCGTCGGACAGGATCTGCACAAACATCTCCCACTCGGGGAAGTCGCCGCGCGCGATGGCGTCGTGGAGGTCCTGGGTGGCGTGATTGAAGTTCGTGGCCTGGATCTGGTTGGCCTCGTCCTGTGAGAGATTTTTGACGCCCTGCTTCGGCTCGAAGTGGTATTTGATCAGGACGGCTTTGCCCTCGGCGTTGATCCACTTGTAGGTGTTGACCCCCGAGCCCTGCATGGATCGGTAGTTGGCCGGGATGCCCCAGGGCGACATGAGATAGGTAATCATGTTGGTCGACTCGGGGGTGTTGGCGATGAAGTCGAAGAAGCGCGCCTGCGACTGCTGGTTGGTCAGCGGGTCAGGTTTGAAGGCATGAACCATGTCGGGGAACTTGGTGGCGTCGCGGATGAAGAAGACCTTCAGGTTGTTGCCGACGAGATCCCAGTTTCCGTCTTCCGTGTAGAACTTGATGGCGAAGCCGCGCGGATCGCGGAGCGTCTCGGGGGAGTGGCCGCCATGGACGACGGTCGAAAAGCGGACAAAGATGGGCGTCTGCTTGCCGGCGGTTTGGAAGAGCTTGGCGCGGGTGAACTTCGAGATCGGCTCATCGCCGACTTTGCCGGTCGGCTCGAAATATCCATGAGCTCCGACGCCCCGGGCGTGCACAACGCGCTCGGGGATGCGCTCGCGGTCGAAATGCGTGATCTTCTCGAGGAAATGATAGTTCTCGAGAACGGCGGGGCCGCGGCTACCGACGGTGCGGAGATTTTGGTTGTCGGGAACCGGGTGGCCCTGGCGTGTTGTCAGGGTTTGGCTGGTGGGTCGTTCGGACGCGGGAGCCTGGTGGCCGTTGCTGCTGCTGCCGTTCGATCCGTTCTGCTTGCTGCCGTTGGTTTCGCTCATGAGGCGTATCTCCGAAAAGAGGTGCGGTGGCGGTATCGCTGTTGCTTCTGAGTGTAGCTGGATGGGATCTCGGCGCGGTTCGACGGTCGCGCGCCCATGGCCAGTTTAGATGCGATCGGGGAGAGTCTGGACGCAAGCGCGCACGCGTTCTTGGGCTTCCCTAGCCTGTCGTCGCTGACGTTGCTGGTGCAACGCGACCAGATTGCATGTTCAGGCTTGTGAAAAGGAGGCGCACCGGATAGCGTAGGAAGGTCATGGGGAGAGCGCTGCGATGCGCGAGTTCGGCTTGTGCGCCGACTCTGCTATGACGTTCGCAGGAATTCACCCACCGAGATGAGGATGTCGGAATGAATACGGCTGAGATGGTTGCGGCGCTGGATGCGGAGATCGCGCGACTGCGGCAGGTACGAGAACTATTGGCGGGAGCGGAACGCGAATCTGGCGAGCGGCGGCGGCCGGGTCGGCCGAAGGGATCGGGGAACAGCGCAGAAGCAGAGACCCCAACGGCAACAGGGCGGAAACGGCGTGAACTGAGTCCGGAGGCTCGGGAGCGGATCGCCGCGGCACAGCGGGCGCGGTGGGCGGCGCGGCCAAAGCTTGGAAACCAGGCTCCGGCAAAGGCGAAGCGTGGACGGCCGGCAAAAGGCGCCAAGCGGACGGAAGAGGAAAACGCGGGGGAAACAACGGCTTAGCGGCGTCCATACGGTCACGGTCAGCAGATCTCGGTGCCTGATGGTCGCTGCCTCCCCCAACTCGTACCCACGGGTGGCCGGGAGGATCGTCGACACTTGCATCCCCACGCTCATCACGTGCTACAGCAACCGCTCAAACTCGCCTGCAAGTTGCTTTGCTGAGTTTGCCCAGGTATACCGCGCCGCCCGCGCGCGCCCGCGCCGGCTCATCGCTTCCCGCTCCCGAGCGTCGCCCAGCAAGCCTGAAATTGCCTCCACATGGTCGTCCAGCCGCTCCGGCGAAAGCAGCAGCGCCGCATCCCCCGCCACCTCCGGAATGCCGGTTGTGTTGCTGCTCACGACCGGTGTCCCGCAAGCCATTGCCTCGATGACCGGCATGCCAAAGCCGTCGTACCGGGTCGGAAACCACACCAACTCGGCGGCATTATAGAGCGCTACCAGTTGCGCCTCTTCCTGAAACCCGCCGAGAAGAAAGCTTGGCCCAAGCGCCTTCGCCCGGTCGAGATACACGGGATTGGAGTGATTGATGACCACCAGTGACAGCTCCGGATGCCGCTGATGGAGGTGCGGCCAGGCCTCCAGGATGAGGTCCGCGTTCTTTCGGTGGTGCAGCCCTCCAGGAACCAGCACAAACGGCCGTCCGGCGATGCCCAACTGGTGCAGCACCTGCTTGCCGGCCTCAGTCGGCGGACGGAAGAAGCTCTCCGACGCTGCATTCGGCACCACAGCGAGCCGCGATTTGATTGCCGGGAAAAAATGTCCCGTCCGCTCCGCCGAGAAGTGCGAAATCATGTGGAACAGATCGGCCTCTTCGGCCAGCCGGTCGAACAGCAGCTTCCATTTGAAGCGCTGCTTCAGCAGCCAGGGCGTGACCTTGTGGATCCCCGGCTCGAAGTGCTGCGCATCGTGGCAGGAGATCGCGAGCCGCGCCTTGCGCACCGGAACGTACGACTCCGCCGTGCAGTACACCACATCGGCTGCCGGCCAGAACTGCTCCGCGCTTGGCCGGTCCGCAACGTACCAGATGGCCTGCTGCCGCGACGTGTCGTGGCGGAAGAAGTGGTAGGGGTAACTCGTCCAGGGCTCGCCCACCTTGTCGATCACCCGATCGTAGTCGCCGCGATCGGCCAGGATTTCGACGTGGGTTCCCGGCTGCGCGGCAAGGTGCTCGGTCAGCTCCCGCGCCACCCGGCCGACGCCGGTCGAGCGATAAATATTGCGAAGGTGGACATAGGACAAGATATTCATGCGTCAGAGTTCGTTCCTAAACCTCACAACTCAACTGCATTCCAGGTTCGGGGGTGCGCCCCGACCCGGTACTGCGATGCACTTCCCGTCGCCCCGGGCGATACGGTCTATTACACACGATGCTCTTCCGCCAACGAGCCACAAATGGCATCACGTCGCCGCTGTCGAAGGTGGAAACCCTTCCGCCTGCACCAGCGCGTACAGCCTGCGAGCCGGTTCCGCCAGCGACGCATTGCCTGCAACCTCCACGTTGTGGCGAATGTGCGCCGGATCTCGCGACGAGAACAGAAGAACGCTCGCTGGATGGAGAACGAGCGACGCCTTCAGCATCAACGATGCCAAAAGCTCCCGTTGCGCGAGATCCTGCTGGACGGCATCGGACCAGCGCCGATGGAGCGCTGGATTCCGAAGCAACGCCGCGTGGAGGGCGCGGAAGTTCTCCGTCAGCGCGCGGTGATGCACCGTAAACACCGGCTTCTTCCGGGCCG
>CALMVL010000254.1:5553-10873 GCA_937873265.1 uncultured Granulicella sp. | reverse complement strand
ATCCTGAACCGGATCCTGAACCGGATCAAGGACCGACCACTCAAATTGCAGCACCCGGCAGTACTCCGGGCGCTCGGCCAGGAGCGCCGGGATCTTCGTCGCCGCGCTGCCCGCGCCGAAGCTTCCGATCGCGCCCGACGCGACCGAGTCTTCCAGCAACCGAAGCAGACCATCGTCGACGAGGTCGCGCGCTTCCGCCTCGTGCAGCAGCCATAGGTCGATGCGATCCGTCCGCAGCTCCCGAAGGGAGCGATCGAGCGATGCCTTCGCCTCGACCGCCGTAAACGCCGCCTTTGGCTCCGGCACCGCCGCGACCGTGTCGGCGGCGCGCGCCAGCCGGCGTTTCAGCCCGGGCAGCAGCTTGACCACCGGACCCGCGATCCGCCGCGCAACGCCCAGCAAACCTTGGTTCGCGGCAGGCGGAATCCCGTACTTGGTCGCAACCGTCACTTCACCCCGATGCCGCTCGAGGAACTCGCCCACGCAGCCCTCGGCCGCACCGTAGCCATACATTGGCGCAACGTCGAAGTGCCGGATGCCGGCGTCAAACGCCGCTTCAAGCAGCGCGAGCGACTCCCGCCGGCCGGTCGCGCCCATGAGGCTCGAACACCCGTACCCGAGCCGGGAGGTGGTCCGGCCGGTTCCGGCGAGGTCGAGGGTCTCCATGCCGGAAGGCTCCTTCGGGTTGGGACGGTGCGCGGTCAAGCGGCCCGCCCGAGACGATGCGCCAGACGGACGGCAAGCGCAAGCAGGGTGTGTGTCGGGTTTGAGAAGCCTGACGTGGGGAACACCGCGCTCGAGCAGACGAAGGCGTTGCGCGTGCCATGCAGCCGGAGGTCGGTGTCGACCACGCCGTGGTTGGGCGAGGGGTGCATGCGCATGCCGCTCATGTGATGGAAGCTGTCCTCGCAGTGCTCGATGAAGCGATCTCCGCTTGCGAAGAGGTCAGGGTGTGGGACGACCTCGGCCACCGGGGCGAGTGCGCTACGGGCGACCTCGACGAAGTGACGGATGGTGCGCAGTTCGGCCGGGGAGATCTGCCACCGGAGCCTCGACCGGAAGAGTCCAAGGGCGTCGCGCTCGCCCGACAGGCTGATCGAGCTGACGGAGTCCGGCTGCTGCTCGCAATGCACCCGCAGCTTTATCTCGGCTGACGGCGGATGGTATGCGCGGTGCTCGACGGCATACCGATAGCTTTGCCGCGCCAGCAGCGGAGCCTGTCGAAGCACCGTGGCCAATTGCGACCCGGTGACCTCGCCGAAACGCCCGCGGAGGACGGACCTGGCGACCGACTTGATGTCGGCGGCGGCCGCGTCGGCGTCGCTTTCCGAGAAGATCGTGCCGCCCGCGTTCAAGACCTCCGCCTCTCGCTGCGCTTTCGGCGTGAGCTTGAGTTTCGGGTTGTATTTATAGCCGCGAAGAAAAATGGTGTCGACCTGCCGGTGCAGGGCGCCGGCCGAGATGGGCCGGAGCGTGGCGGCATTCGAATCGATGTGGTCCTGGAAGTGGCAGCCGAGCAGGCCGGAGTCGTTCCACGGCAGTGGGCCACCGCCGGCGCGGGGCTGGAGAAAAAAGCGGGAGCTCTCGATTGCGCCGAGACAGAAGATGTATTCGCCGGCCTCGAAGACGCCTTCCACGCCGGTGAGGGTGCGGCAGCGGACGCCGGTAACCTGCCCGTCCGCCATTCGGAGCTCGACCGCGTTGCTATGCAGCCAAAGGTCGATCGATGCACTGGTCTCGAGCGCCCGGCGGTGCAGGCGAGCGAAGTTGGGCTCCGGACACCAGCGCGAAAGATAGGAGAGGAGTTGTCCGGCAGATGGGTCGGGGGATTTTGCCGGCGCGGCGAAGCTGGGCATAGCCTCCCCGAGCGCCTGCCAGACGGCTCGGTCGTCGAGGATGGAGCCAGCGACGCCTTCGAGCTGAAGAGCTCGAGCGTAGAACGGCGCGAGCTCCGGCTTCGAGATGGGCCAGCCGCTCCCTGGCACCCAGCTGCGCTGCTCGAAATCAATGGCATCGAGTTCAAGGATCTGCCCGCCCCACATGGTGGTCGTTCCGCCCTTCACGCGAGCTCGCCCGGCATGGATGCCACGGTGCGGCAGGCCCGCGAGCTCGCTGCGGTACGGCTCCTGCGAGGTATGCTCGATCGAGGCGCCGCCGCCTTCGAGCAGCGTGACCTGCCGGCCGAGGCGGCTGAGTTCTACGGCGAGAACGATGCCGGCCGCGCCCGCGCCGACGATGAGTACCTGAGCGCGAGCGCCGGAGGGGGGTCGCTCCCTGAGCAGATCCCGAATCATGGCAGGCCCAGATCTTCGCGCGGGAGTGTGACCGCCGGCGGTAGGGGGAGACTACGCATCCCTGCGTCTCCGCTCGGTCGGGGGCGCGGCCGCAGGCTGGTCGGCTAGCTGGAGCTGGAAGTCGCTGACAGCTTCGGTGATGCCGGAGCGGAAGCGCCCCCAGGTGAAATGCTCGGCACGGGCGCGGGCGCGCGGCCCCATCGCGGCGAGTTCGGACCGGTGGGTTGCGGCCCAGTCGATGCGCTCTGCGAGGAGATCGGGTCGGCGCGGGTCGATGATGAAGCCTTCGACGCCGTCGGTGATCAGGTCGGGCGCGGCGGTGTGGGTGGTGGAGAGGATGGGCAGGCCGCTCGCGAGCGACTCCAGCAACACCTGGCCGAAGCCTTCAGCAACCGACGGAAAAACGAAGAGGTCGGCGGCCTGATAGGCGGAGACCAGATCGGCGGCGCTGACGGACGGTCGGACGTCGACCTGCGAAGAAAAGGGGCGAAACAGGTCGAGGCCGTCGATCACCCGGCCGCAGATGGTGAGGTGGACCTGATCGGACCGGAGGAGCCGCAGCGCTTCGAGCAGGTATTTGACGCCCTTGCGCTGGTTAATCCGGCCGACAAAGAGCATCTGCAGCTTGGAACCAGAGGACGATCTGCGGCTGGGATCGGGGCAAAAGCGAGTGGTGTCGACACCGTATGGGATGACCCGGATCGAGGAGGGCGAAGCTCCGTGCTCGATCAGGCTCTGGCGTGTGAACGAGGAAGCACAAAGGAACCGAGCGGCCAGGCGGGGCTCGGCCACCAGGTGCTGGAAGTCGTCTTCGGGCAGCGCAAGCTCCCATTCCTGCCGGAGCGAGCCGGCGCAGTCCGGGTGCGCGGCGAGCTCGTCGGTGAGGATGCGGCGGATGGTGAGGGGGTGTGGATGGACCTGAAACAGGATGCCCGGCCGCGGATCGGCCCGGAAGGCGTCGTAGGCAAAGTAGCTGTAGCTAAGCAGGCTTGCGCCGGAACGAGCGGCCAGACGCCCGGCGGTGCGTCCGAGCGTGGCGTCGGCCGAGCGAATGGCGCGCCGACGAAGGTCGAAGGAAAGGCCGCGGATGCGGTCGAGCAGAAGCGCCTTGATGCCGGCGAGCACACAGTTGCGCACCCGGGACGAGGGCAGGCCGGGCAGGCTGCGCTGCCGGAGCAATGAGCGAATCCGCGGGGGAAGCAGGCGGCTGAGCGCGCGCGCCCAGAGCCGGTCGGCGGGCCAGAACAGGTCGGTGACGAGTGTCTTCAGCATGCCGACCTCGGCCAGGGCCAGGGCGACCTGGTATCCATCGCGCGCACCGGCGTGCACCAGAACGACCTGGGCTCCGGAGCGACCGCCGCCGGAGGCGATCGGGGATGCCGCGGAGGAGCTGGTTTCGTCGCTGAGGGCTGGCGGCATACTCGGTCCTTAGTATCACCGAGGAGTGGGCGCGAGAAAACAACTTCCGGAGCGGATTCGCGCAGGCCGTTCCATTTTGGGATTTGAGGCAGCCACAAAGGAGCTCCGTCCTGTTTCTCCTGACTGATTCGGCTTCTCCCACCGAACTGAACCGCCGCCTCCGAACGCCTAAGCTAACGGTATGGCTGTACAACAGGCGGAGCAGCTCGACACCGACATACCGCTACGTCTCGATCGCCTGCCGTGGAGTACGTGGCACGTGCGGGCGATGGCTGCGCTGGGAATCACGTGGCTGCTGGATGGGCTGGAAGGCGGTGTCGGCGGAGCCCTCTCGGGCGCGCTGAAGCAGCGCGATACGCTGGGGTTTACGGACGCCCAGCTGGGGCTGAGCTCCACGTTCTACCTCGCGGGTACGGTCGCCGGCGCGCTGCTTTTTGGCTACCTCGCAGACCGGTACGGGCGGCGCAAGCTGTTTCTGTGGACGCTGGCGCTCTACGTGTGCGCAACGACAGCAACGGCATGCTCGTGGAACCTGCTGACGTTCACGCTATGCCGCACCCTGACGGGCGCGGGCATCGGCGGAGAGTATGCGGCGGTCACGTCGGCGGTGGACGAGCTCATTCCGGCACGGGTGCGGGGCACGGCGGACATGATCATCAACTCCACCTTCTGGATCGGCGTGATGCTGGGGTCCATGGTGGCGGTCGGCTTCTTGTCGCCGCATCTGTTCGGTCTGCGGCTGGGCTGGCGGCTGTCGTTCTTTGCCGGGCTGCCGATTGCGCTCGTGGTGCTATACCTGCGGCGGCATCTTCCGGAAAGTCCGCGATGGCTGCTCACCCATGGCGATCCGCGCGAGGCGGAGATGGTGACGCGGGAGATCGAGGCGACCGTGGCAGGGCAGCACGGGCCGCTTCCCCGCGTCAGCGGCAGCGTCCAGGTGACGCGCGGGTCGGGCGACATCCTGCGCAACGCGCTGCGGCTGTTTACCGGACGACATCGCGGGCGGGCGATCCTGTGCCTGGGGCTGATGATCGCGCAGTCTTTCTTCTACAACTCCGTTTTCTTTTCGAGCACGCTCGTGCTTCTGCGGTTCTACGGGGTTTCCGCCGCGCATGCGGGATATCTGTTTTTGCCCATTGCGTTTACGAACTTCCTTGGGCCCGCGCTTCTGAGCCGGCTCTTCGACAGCGTGGGTCGGCGGGTGCTGATTTCGGCGAACTTCTGCCTCACCGGCATCACGTTTTTCCTCGCAAGCTGGCAGTTTTATGCCGGGCGGCTCAGCACGGTTTCGCAGGTGGCCTGGTGGGCAGTGGCCTTTTTCTTTGCCGCGTCGGCCGCAGGTTCTGCCTACCTGACAACGAGCGAGCTGTTTCCCCAGCAGGTGCGGGCGACGGCGATCGCGTTTTTCTATGCGGCAGGGACGCTGTTCGGCGGTGTGCTCGGGCCCGCGATCTTTGGATTGCTGCTCAATCACGGAACGCGCGCGCCTCTTTTTTATGGGTATGCGGCGAGCTCCGCGGTGATGGTGGTTGCCGGGGTGTCGCAGGCGATCTGGGGTGTGTCGGCGGAGCGGAAGCCGCTCGAAGATGTCTGAGATGCGCAGCGGG
>CALMVL010000254.1:1862-5453 GCA_937873265.1 uncultured Granulicella sp. | reverse complement strand
TGGGGTGTGTCGGCGGAGCGGAAGCCGCTCGAAGATGTCTGAGATGCGCAGCGGGTTTTAAACCAGGAGACTCCGGCGCCAGGCGCTTGACTGTACGCCTGCTGCGACCCGCACCGGATACGGGTGCAGCTCCGTCCGTTACGCCTTGAGGCCGAGCGGGGCGGGTTCCGCGCGAGAGTGGTCATGGATGGTTTGGGAGGGCGCCGGCGTGGGAATCGGAGGACCGGACCGGCGCGGAAACAGGCGGTCGCGGAGACGAAGCGCGGGAAGTTCGACGATTGCGGTAAACAAGGCCCCGAGGGCGATGCCGCCGACAATCGGGGCGAGCGCGAGCCAGGTGGACGCGAGTGCGTGGGGAAGGCGGGCGGCGAGGGCAACGGACGGAGCAATGACCGAGACGTGCCAGAGATAAATTCCGTAGGAATACACGCCGATCCAGGCGATCAGGCGATACGGGCGGGAGCGGGCGTCGGATGCCCCGCTCTTCGCAGAAGGCCGGATGGGTAGGTCGCCGAAGCTGGCAGGCCGGTAGAGAAGCATCAGCAGGGCGATGCCGAGCAGGTCGGCGGCAGTCCAGCCGAGGGATGCGGACCACGGCGCGTCGGTTTGGAAGCGGAGAAAGAAAAGGCTGGCGGCGGCCAGCAGGAACCATACCAAACGGGCGCGCTGGGCTCGGCGGAAGGCAGCCGGGGCGAAGTGGAAGACGACGGCGAGAATGACGCCGAGCGCAATGCCGTCGACGCGGGTATGGGTGCGATTCGCCACCTCGTGGCCGTGGAGCGCGAGGTAAAGGCGGAGCAGCGGCACGGCGAGGGCGATAGCGCCAAAGAAGAGAAGGAGGGAGCGCATGCGCAGGCGGAGGCGGGCAGCGACGACGAGGGCCAGCGTGAGGCCAAGATAGGCGTGCTCTTCAACGGCCAGGGACCAGGTGTGGGGAATGCCGCCGGTGTAGTTCTGAACGTTGAGGAGGTTTCCCGTGAGGTCATGAAGCGAGCGATGCCCGGTAAGCAGCATGACGGCGAGGAAAACATAGTACTGCGGCCAGATCTTGAAGCCGCGCCGAATCAGGAAGCGCCGGTGGTCGATGGAACGCGTGGTGCGCCACTCGCGCATCAGCAGGCCGCCGACAAGGAAGCCGGACAGAATGAAGAAAATATCGACCCCGGCCCAGCCGAAGTTGGGAAACCCGAGAAGGTGGAGAGGAAAGCTCATCCAGTGAATGGGTGCATGGAAGTCGAGCACGAGGAGGATGGCGAGACCGCGCAGAAAGTCAAGTTCGATCTCGCGGCCAGGGGCGGTGGGCAAAGCGGAGTTGATCGGAGCGGCCGCGGAACGGGCAGACCCCGGTTTGCCTCCCGAAGAGATCAGCGAGCGCTCGGCGCGGTTCGCTTCGCGGGTTGTTCGAATCTCCTGAATGGACCCGCGCACGATGCCCTCGCTGACCGGAGTGGAACCAAACGTGCCCACTCGGTCGAGATGGTTTACGGAACGCCTCAAGCGCTCCAACAGGTAGGTCAACTCAACCCGAGCCATTGTGCAACGACGCGGAAGTTGTATCGACAAACAGGGGAAACAGCGCCGTATGCGCGAAAACACTTTGGCAGCAGGACAACAAAGGCGAATGGTAGAAGCCGGTGATGCACACCTAGTTTACCCGGGCCGGTGCCCACTGCACGGGAAAGGTGTGATGGGGAAGGGCGATTGCGCTCGAGGGTCCGACGGGCGGGCAAACGCAAAGGACAGAACAAGTTGCATGGTGGAGCGAAACAGGCGTTTTTTCGTGCTTGACGGCGTGCCAGTAACTTAGTACAAACGGGCCACGCTCTGCCTTCTGCCGGGCTGCCCGGCTTCAACCTCCCCGCACGCTAACCGGCTTTCCCACGGGCCCCACCGTCTTAGGAGACTCCCCCATGAAGAGCAGACGTTCCGCTCTCTTGTCTATGTTGCTGGCGACGCCACTCGCTGCGCCGCTTCTTGCCCAGTCGGGCGAACAACTCATTCCGGCCGGATCGCTGATTGCGTGTACGGTTTCGGAGCCGAAGCTTTCGTCGAAGACGGCCGACGTGGGCGACCCGGTACTGTGCCGGGTAAGCCACGTGGAGCTGTACGGGCGGTCAACGCTGCCCTACGGCAGCTACCTGGTCGGACGATTTGAGAACTACAAGGATCCCGGCCATTTCGTGGGCAAAGGTTGGCTGGAGCTGAAGTTCGACCGGATGGTCATTCAACCGGATACGGTGATTCCGCTCTCGGCCAAGGTCGTTGGAGTGAAGGGCTACAACATCGACCGGCAAGGCCGGATCCTGGGCAAAGGGCATGCGGTGCGCGACACAGTGGAGTGGCTTATCCCGATCCTGTGGCCGCTGGACCTGATCAACCTCCCGCGACGCGGTCCTCGGCCGACCCTTAAGGAAGAGACGCGCCTGGAACTGAAGGTGATGGACGACATCGGCGTGCCCGCGCCAGGATACGCGGAGCAGCAGCCAGGCTTGGCGCGCCGGGCGCCGGTGGCCTACCAGGAGCCGCAGCCAACCCCCGCCCCGGTGGTTGTGGAGAACTACCTGCAGCAGCCCGCCCCGCAGCCGGTAGCCCAGAGCTATGCGCAGCCGCAATCCCGGATGGTTCCGATGCCGTACGGCAACGGCTACGTGATGCGGCGAGTGACAGGTCCTTACCCGGCTCCGGGGTATGCAGCAGCGCCGCCTCCGCCCGCCCCCGCCTATCCGCAGCCGTACTGAGGGATGGGTCGGCGGTGAGCCGGTGCAGCCCCGGCGTTCCTTCGAGGGCGTTGTCCGTAAACCGCCGCCGGCCAAAGCCACCGGCTCCTCCGGGAATCACGCGACGCTCTCTCAGATATCGTCTCCCGCGAGGTACGGAGAGTCCTTTGGGCTCTCCGTACCTCGGGCAATCAACCAGATTCCCAACGGGACCTCATAGAAGAGGATCGGAAACCACAGCCAGTTCACGATCGATGCCGGAAGGATGGTGGCGATCCGCAAGGGAACGCAGATCATCTGCGCACCGATCGTGACGACTCCAATCCATGCCAGCCATCGCGGGATCAGTCGCCCGCGAAGAAACAGGTACGCAAAAAGAAACCCGCCGATGACGAAGCAGAACTCGCTGAAGCCGCTGTCGGGACGGTGCAGTATCTCACTTCCGAGCGCGAGGGAGCTGAGGGCACCTGCGGAATGGTCAGCCGGAGGCGTCGCGAACTGCATCAGCTCCAGCTTGCTGAGAATGGGCAAGGAGCCAAGCAGACCCTCGCCGAGGCGGAAAACCATGGCGAGCAGGGCGAGGGTAGGATCCACGACCTTCACCAGTTTGTACAGCGTCACAGCAAGCACGAGAGCGCAAACGGGCTGCAACAGGTCCAGCAGGACGGTGACGCGCGCTGTCCAGATCATGCGGGCGAGAGTTGCCAGCGTCTGTGAGATGGTGTCTCCGGCGGTCGCTCTTCCAAAAAGAATGGAGCTGGACATCGCCAACACGATATAGGCGAGATAGGCGCATCCCGCAATCCTGGCTTCTGTGCGTTGCGTCATGGCCTGTCCTTCCCGGAACGCTTGCGTCGATTCGGCTTTGCTCTGA
>CALMVL010000254.1:0-1762 GCA_937873265.1 uncultured Granulicella sp. | reverse complement strand
GTTAGCCCAGAACAGGCGGGCGCTCGCACCCGCGAGCTTCGTAAGAGGTCATGTCCCCTGCTCAGCCTCTGCCCCGACTGGGAAAGGGATGGTGTCTGGAGGAGGAATGGGCCTTCCGGATGGGGCAACGATCGACCCCTCAAAGCAGCGCCCCTTTTCACTCGACCGCAATCCGGTCGGTGTGGCCCTCCTGATCATCTGACGGTTCATCGGTACACTCGGGACGGGGTGCGTAAGCATGAGCGCGAAGGAACAGGCCGGGGCCGAGCAGGCGCGAAATCTGCCGTTGGGCATCGCGCTTATCGTGTTGGCCTTCTTTCTTTCGGCGCTCACCGGGTTTGCGGGTAAGTTTTTGCACGGCGTCCCGGTTGCGATCACCGTGTTTGTGCAGTATGGGGTAAGCACCCTGCTGTTTCTGCCGATGGTGCTGGAGCACGGCCGGGCAGGGCTGAAGACGGCGCACCCGGGTCTTCTCGTCGTACGGAGTCTTGGTGGATCGGCCGCGCAGCTCACGTTCTTCCTGTCGCTTGCCGGTTTGCCGCTGCTCGATGCCTCCCTTCTCTCAAACGCTTCGCCCCTGTTTATCCCCCTGATTGTGTGGGTCTGGCTGCGTAAGCCGGTGCAGCGCGTGGTGTGGGCGAGTCTCGCGGTCGGCCTGGTCGGCGTGGTGCTCGTGATTCATCCCGGGCCGCAGATCTTTCGCGATCCGGCGTCGCTCATCGCGCTAGGGTCGGGTTTCCTGTCCGCGGTTGGGCTCACCACGACCAACAAGCTGGCGGAAACCGAGCCGCCGTTTCGCATCCTGTTCTATAACTTCGGGATTTCGACGGTGTGTCTGCTGCCGGTGGCGGTCTTCGCATGGCGGCCGCTGGGGTGGAAGGACGTGCTTCTACTCGGAAGCATCGGGGTGCTCTTTGCCCTCACGCAGTGGTGCATTATCGTCGCGTACCGGTATGCCAGCGCAACGGAGCTTTCGCCCTTCAACTACAGCGTGGTGATCTTTTCGGGGCTGCTCGGCTGGGCGTTCCTGGGCAATGTTCCCGGAGCTGGCGCTCTCCTTGGAACGGTACTCATCTGCGCGGGCGGGATCCTCAGTATCGAGGGCGGGCACCGCGAAGGTCTGGGACAGCCGGTCGGCAGCGGCCACTGGTGGAACCGCTTCCGCCTCAGACACAGGCCGAGCGCAGCGCCTGCCGATCACTAACGTTTGCGGTTGTGCGGCGTGGAGCAAACCGGCGGGCCACCACTCGCCTCAAAACACTGCCCGCACCCCCACCTGCACCTGCCGCTCCCGCGCCAGATCGCCACTCGCCGCCGTATAGCTCCCGAACGGCTGCGTATTCAACCCCTCCGCCGCAATCGCCGCCGCATCCTGAAACACCAGCGGCGTAATCCCATTCGCCTCCACCCCCGGCAAAAACGCTCGCTGCACCACCGCGCTGTAGTTCACATGGTTCAGCGCGTTGAACGCCTCCAACGTCGCCCGCAGCCGCACCCGATCGCCCACCGGCAGCGCCCGGCTCACCCGCAGATCGAGCGAGTTCGTCGCCGGCAGCCGCAGCGTGTTCCGCCCCACCGTCGGCAGATACACCGCCCCACCCGACCCATTGATGCTCTCGTGCCCTCCCTTCAGGTAGGTCCCCCCAAAGATGTCATAGCTGTACGGCCGTCCGCTCGTCTCCCGAAAGATCCCCCCCGCCTCCCCCCCATTCGCCACCGCCCGTCGCCACCCCCTTCGTCGAGGCCGACGCGCCCCCGGTCC
>CALMVL010000253.1 GCA_937873265.1 uncultured Granulicella sp. | reverse complement strand
CACACTCTGGTAACTTCTGGCAAACGCCCGTTGTGTGAAGCTAACTGCGCTTCCCTGGTCTCGGGCCGGTTAGCTCCTCTCCGTTGCTGATGAGAAGCCAACATATCGGTACTAATCCGATGTCGGTGAGCGCATTGGCGATTTGGTTTTAACCGACAGAGTGCTTGAATGCGAAGACCTGTCGGGTGAGGGCGAAACCCAAGACCCGCTCTTGATCATTGGAGTGCCTGTCGCTTGGTGCCGCGTATTGCTCAAGGCCCTTTCCTCGCGCCACAATGAGAGGGCAAAGACAATCTGGATCTCGAGGTCTGGCGAATGCTCAAGGAGCGCACGTTTGAAACTCATCTGGCAGTGCTGATCGTTGGAGCCGGTCCGACTGGGCTGACACTGGCTTGCGAACTCGCCCGGAGGGGTGTTTCCTTCCGCCTGATCGAGGCCGTCCCCGGCCCGCAGCCCGGTTCCCGCGGCAAGGGCATTCAGCCGCGCACTCTAGAGGTCTTCGACAATCTCGGCATCGTCGATCGCGTTATGGCCAACGGCCGGATGGCGATGCCGATGCGTTCAACGGCGCCGGATGGCGTGGTTAAGGAGATCGTCACCGAGGGTTTGGGAGATCGCCCCGATATGCCTTACACCGCGACTCTCATCACCCCCGAATGGCGCGTGGAAGAGGCGCTGCGGCTGCGGCTGATGGAGCTTGGCGGCACAGTCGAGTTTGGAACCAAATTCAGCAGTTTCGATCAGGCAGACGAGAGCGTGGCGGCGTCGGTCGTGAAAGAAGGCGTTACCGAGACGATCCACGCCCGCTGGCTGGTCGGCTGCGATGGCGGCCACAGCATTGTTCGCAAGCAGGCCGGGATATCTTTCGAAGGGGAGACCCGCGAAGAAGTTCGCATGATCGTCGCGGATGTCGAGGTCGACGGTCTTGACCGCGACGCCTGGCATTTGTGGTCGCATAGGGAAGGCATGTTCGCGCTTTGCCCGCTGCCATCGACCAACCTCTTCCAATTCCAAGCCGGGATCGCGCCGACGGATGATCCTGAACTTAGCCTCGCAAATATGCAGACGATCTTGGAGCGGCTGAGCGGACGAACTGACATTCGCCTCCGCGAACCGGTGTGGTCGTCGCTGTGGCGTGCCAACATTCGCCTGGTTGACCGCTATCGTGAGGGCCGAGTGTTTCTCGCTGGGGATGCGGCGCACATCCACTCTCCTGCTGGCGGACAGGGGATGAACACCGGCATCCAGGACGCTCACAATCTTGGCTGGAAACTCGCTGCCGTTGCGGAGGGAGCCCCAGAAGCGCTTCTCGACAGCTATGAGGCCGAGCGTCGACCGGTCGCAGTCGGCGTGCTGGCACTTTCGAACGCCCGCCTCAAGGAAGCGACCGAACAGAGGAGCATGGTCACCCGACGTGACGCGAGCACGATGCAACTCGGCATAGGCTATCGCGACTCAGTCCTGGCTCGCGACGACCGTGACGATACAGCTCCGCTCCGCGCTGGTGATCGTGCGCCCGATGCGACCGGACTGACAACGTTCGAAGGCGACCGCCGATTGTTCGACCTGACCCGCGGCGGACGCTTCACGTTAGTGAACTTCGGAGCTACGGCTCCGCCAGAAGCTTTGCCTGCAGATGTCAACGTCCTGAAGGTAAGACAACAACTGGAAGCACCCGAAGATCTTCTCGATTCCGAAGGCCATCTTTCCCGCGCCTATGGTGCGACCGCCCGCTCCCTCGTGCTCATCCGCCCCGACGGCTATATCGCGTTGATATCCGATACCGGCGATGTCTCAGACGTTTCAGATTATCTGAGCATGATGGCCTGACCCCGGTCCGTTTCTCGGAAGCAATCCGCCAATGCGTTCTCACTGGTCGAGAACAGGCCAATGCACTCGTTGAGGTTGACCGAAGGGCAGCACTCGCCACCACAAACGTCGTTTTGGGAAGCAATCCGGTTATTGTCGCCGGTCTTGACCCAAGCCCTCTGCTCGAACAGAGCATCCCGAATACGTAGGTAAGTGTAACAGGGCGCAACGGCTGGCAATTGGGAGCCCTGGGGAACGGTTGGGAACGCTTATTGCACCCTTATTGAACCCGCGTTCTCTGCCGTAGTAACCTCTGCCCACGACCTCTGCCGTACGCACCCAAATCGGCTTTAGACAGCCATGTCGGCCAGCCGCTGATTTTCGGAACGCCTGCCAGGACTGGGGATTACCCCCTACTCTTAACCGTGTCAAACCGAATGAACAGAGTTATCACGTTTAGCACTCCTGAGGCTTAGAACTTCGGACCCCTGCGTGTGCTGACGCTCTCGACTACTCGGCGCACGTCCTCGGCACAACCTTCCTTCAACTGGTATTCGACTCTCTTTACCTTTGTTGAGTAGTCAACCCGGCAATCAGTGACAGCGATTCGAGGCTATGGAGTGTGTCTATCAGCACCTTCTTGCTGCACTCTGGAATGGCCCGCCTGAGCCTGCTGAGCCGCATCGGAGCCTTAGCGAGTTCCCGGAGAACTCTGAACCGCCACTTCACTTGGAAGATCGCCTGCAAGAGTTCAGACTCATCCTCGCAGCCCGTGGTGTTCGCATCGGATGGCGGTTGCATGGTTTACCTCGTTCATGCCAACTGCCCTACACCCAGCAGGGCAATCTTTCTAGATATCCAAGACGAGATCCGATGTAGGACGAGCGCAGCAGAGGAGCACCCTCCCGGTTGGGGGCGGATCGAGAGGCTCTGGCTTGTACGTGACATCTCCGGAGAGCAGGCCACTTTCGCAGCGGTGGCATACACCCACTCTGCAGGCCCACAGCACGGGGACATGCTCCTGCTCCGCGAGTTCCAGAACGCTCCCGGAAGCCTCTGTCCAGTCGAGTACGCGGTTAGAGCGCGTCAGCGCAATCTTAAAAACGACGTCTGTACTCGATGTGTAAGAACGTGTTCGTTGCGATGGAGCCGCTCCGAAAGACTCGGCATGGATGCGAGATTTGCTGACACCGGCTTGCTGCAAGCCAGTGTTGAAGTCTCTGAGGAACTGCGACGGGCCGCAAAGGTAGTACTCGGTGTTGTCGGGAAGATGCAGCAGTGCGAGCACCTCCATGCTCAATCGACCCTGCCGATCGTAGTCCTCGCCCAGGCGGTCTTCTGCCGTCGGTTGGCTGAAGGCAATGAGTCGCTTTGCTTCGGGTAAAGCTGCCAGCAAAGTGCCTACCTCCGCACGGAAGCCGAAGCGGGAGCCGTCTCGCTCACCATGTATCCAGTAGACCTGGCGTTTCGTCCTGGTGAGTGCATGGAGCATGGCAAGGAGCGGAGTGACACCGATGCCGGCGCTCAGCAATACCACGGGTGCGTCAGAGTCCTCGTCCAGTTTGAACGTTCCGCGCGGAGCACTTACGTCGATGGTGGTGCCCGGCTGCAAACGCTC
>CALMVL010000252.1 GCA_937873265.1 uncultured Granulicella sp. | reverse complement strand
TGCCCTTGACCGCCTCGCGGGTACGTCCGAGGCGCTCGGCGATCTCGTTGATGGTCAACTCCTCGACATCACGCAGGAGCACAACTTCGCGGTAGTGTTTGGGCAGCGACTCGAAGGCTCTGGCCAGGTCGACGCTGAGTTCGAGCTGCGGCGTTTGGGAGAAGCGACGCTCGTTCTCTACGCTCTCAAGAGGGACGACGCTCCCCAGAAAACGGCGGGCAAGGCGGAGGCACTCCCTGCGAACGATTGCAAACAGCCAACCCGAGAAGGAGGTAATGGCGCGCAGTGCGCCGATGTGGCGGTACACGATCCACAAAGCTTCCTGTACCGCATCGTTCACGTCATCCGAGTTCCGGCAGGCGTGGGCGGCATAACGTCGTAGGTCTGGCTGAGCCACGACCAACAGGGCCACGAGGGACTCGTGATCTCCTTTGCGGGCCGCCTCAAACATCTCCTCGTCATACCGCGTGTGCGCCATTGTGTCTTACCCCTAAAGTGCCGACCTGTGGTGACTCACAGCGAGAACCACCGCACCACACCGGTCAAGGAGGCAAACAGTCTGAGATGGCGATCAGGGATCCAGCAGCCTCGCTTTCAGGAAAACCGGACCAGACACCCACGCAGAGAAGACCTGCACACTTCCACATCCAGCGTCCTCCCTTTCCGATGTCTACTCTCATTCGCCAGCTTCCCTCGGGCTATGACGCACTTATCTGTAAGGAGGGACGCATGCCGCTTTTCGGTTCGCGACAAAGCAGAATTTCTTCATCCCACCTCGGAACAGGCCATCCAAAAGGGAAACGAACAGCTCGATCTCTGTCGACCGCTAAGAGCCGCTGGACAGTACAGCCCAAGCGGTGCGAGCGAGCTCCGGAGGCGTTCGGGCCGGATCGCTTCCCACTGTGCGACATAGCAGAACTGATCCAGCATCTGCACCGTCCCTTAGATCATCTGAGGGTTTGGAGACTTCATGATCGAAGGACAGGTTGTTGCAATTACGGGCGCGAGCAGTGGGATAGGGAAGGCGACAGCGCTTGAGTTGGCTCGCTGCGGAGCGAAACTCGTGTTAGGAGCACGGCATCAGGAAGCTCTTGCACAGGTCGCTGAGCAAATCCGCCTTGCCGGAGGCGACGTTGTTTCCCGCGCAACGGACGTGAGTAAGCGCGAAGACCTGATTTCTCTCGTACGCCTTGCCCAGGAGAACTTCGGTCGGCTGGATGTTCTGTTCAGCAACGCCGGGGCTATGCCTATCGGACCCTTTGACGAGCTTGCTGTGGAAGACTGGGAAACGATGGTGGATGTCAACATCAAGGGTGTCCTGTACGGGATAGCGGCTGCTCTCCCTGTCTTTCGGGAGCAAGGTTCTGGCCACTTCATCCATACGGCATCCACGGCCGCCCGGAAGACCGTACCGAACCAGGTGGTCTATGCAGCTACGAAAGCGGCAGTCCTTGCACTCTCGGACGGCCTTCGACAGGAGCTGGCTGGACAGATACGGGTAAGCGCCATTCTGCCGGGGTTTACTGACACCGCGTTCAGCGAGCACGTAAAAAGCCCGGAACTGAAGGCCCAGATGCAAAAGGCAGGAGAAAAGTTCGCCATGTCGCCTGAGGCTGTGGCAAAGGCCATCGTGTACATCCTCCAGCAGCCTGAGGAGGTGAACATTGCAGAGGTAACCCTTCGCTCAAAAGCGCAGGCCTGATGTTCGCTATCGCCCCCATAGATCCTGAGAAATGCGGTTGTCGTCCGTACCGCAAGTTGGGCGAAGCGAAGGCTCAGATCTCAGCGTCTTGAACGTTGAATGGACATGATCAAGTAAGTGCAGTAGCCGACTGCGCAGCCCGCAAGTCCGTACAGCGAAAACTGCCCGCCATACAGTACAACGCCAGCAAGGACCTTTGCTCCAAAGCTGTGCGGGTCCGCAACGCCTGCGATGGCGGAAGGCCAAAGGATGAGGGCTGAACTCCCGAGCCTGTGAAGGGATTTCGGAAGCACCGCCAAGCGGGATCACCTCTAAGAAGGCGTCCAGTTACCTGGGAGGGAAGAGGACGTCATGCGCTACTCTGGCGAAGGACGAGTTCGCACCAACCACAAGGGCTTGCAAACTCCTGAGGTGGACCAAGATGTTATCCCGCTTGCCTGTGAGGTCCAAATCGTGGACGCCCCTTTTCCTTCTCGCAGTTTTCGTCACGAGAGCTCAGAGCAGGAACGCTCCACTTCCTCTGGATCTCCCGGCTATCGCGTGCAAGCCACCTGTCTCCTCCAGTTTTGATGGCTTGCGAGTCTTCAATGGCACAGCGCCGATCTTGATGGCTTTCCACTGTGGGGAGAAAGGCAGTGACACCGACGCGTGCCATGCTGAATACCTCGACCCCGCCAAACCTGAGGATTACCAGGGCGACCTCATCGCTCCCGGCGCTACACAGGGCCGTTGGACCTGCGCCATGGTCGGCGGATGGTCTGGTTGGATCCCCACTGATCGCCTGGCTCCCGTGCCGTCCACTCCCGCCATCACCACGCAACAGTGGCTCGGGACCTGGACCAACGGCCATGTCGGCACTCAGGGTGACCGATTGATTCTCACGCGCAGCGCTGCGGGCCACGGGGAGATCCACGTCGAGGGCAGGGCGCACTACACCAACATCGCACACAACGTGAGTTCCGGTGAGGTGAGCGGCGATGCCGTTGCCAAAGGGCCATTTCTGCACATCCTCGATCACGGCGAGATGCCTGATTGCGTACTTGATCTCAAGTACAACCTCGCCAGCGGGACATTCCGTGCTGTCGACAATCAGCTGTGTGGCGGCTTCGATGTCAGCTTCGATGGAACCTGGCGCCGCACGACCTCAAAACACTAGCCACTGTGGACAAGAACGCTTGAGGGTGTTTCAAAGCAGGAGGCCACGCCCGATCAGATTGCGGATGTGATCTGGTCCAACCTGCACGGTTTGGTGAGTCTTCACCTTGCGCTTCCCGGGCTGCAGAGATCTTCGCCAGAGTTGCAGGGAAAGCTCTCTCTCGCACTCCTGGCGGAAGGCCTCGAACAGAAGCTGGCTAGGTAGCCCTCATCTGTCCAGCATAGGAGCGCCAAGTAACGACAACTGCCGTTCACGCCAGTTGACGGCCGAGTCCCGTGCCGCAATCTGCGTCCCGGCGGCAAACTTCCGCGAATGCGACACGTCGGAACTGACACCGAGCTATCAGGTCCCATTAACACGAAGCCATTGGATGTTCTGCAGAGGAGATGCCACACCCACATTGTTCCACGGCATGGAATCGAGCGCTGAAAGAGCAATCGATCAGAGGCCGCCTCGCCGCTATTTGGCTCCGCGCATTTTGTTCATAACGGACGCGGCTACATCAGCGGATGAGATCTTGTAGGTGCCGTTAGCGATGGCAGCTTGGATCTCCGCGAGCCTCTGACTGCGGGTGTCGCCGGTCTTGGCCGCCGCCGCGGTGCTTACGAGGGTGACGGTGTCGATGGTGGGTTCATTGCCGGACGCGGGGGATGTGCTGGGGGTAAACCGGTCAGTAACCGCTTCAGCGGCGACCGCCGTATGACTTGCGGCCGGTGATTTCCCGGTGTTGGGCTCGTTGGGACTGATCTCCGGACCTGCGTAGCCCGCCAGCCCGGAGGTGAGCTTGGATAAATCCATGGATGCTCCTTCCGCATATGAATTCTACTGCAAGGCCTTGCAATTCTCGTGCCTAGTCTAGACGGTACGGACGAGAAATCCTCTGGCCTGAATGTTGCGAGGATGTCACACCAAAGGTGCACAGGCGGTACACCTGATCGGGAACAAGTCCTCACCGGGTTGAAAGTTTTTAGGGAATGAGCTCAAACGATTGAATGGAGACGTGAGCTCCGGTGCCGGATCGCTGGGCGTTGCGCCGGATGCTGACGGTGATCTGGTCGAAGTGCCGGCCCTGGGTGTGGACGGGGAGGGAAAAGTTGAGACTCTCGTCGGGTGATGGATCGGGATGAAACTGCTGGCTGGAAGCCACGGTGCGACTGCCAAGAGAGATGAGGTTGGGTTGTGCGGGGCGCAAGGTGATCGGCGGGCGCGGAGTAGAGTCGCTGAGGAAGACTTCGATCGTGATCGGGCTCGGCGAAGTTTCGGCATTGCGGAGAGTGACGCGGAGGGTACGGCAGCAACTCAGGGGCAGAGGGTCCGTAAGCCTCTGGTGAGCTTCCATGATGAGGGCGCGCGTGTCGGTGGAACGGATGGTGCGTTTGGTGGGGTCGGCGCGGACGATCGGGGCGTCCTCTTTGGGGCGCGTGTCGGGCTCGCGGAAATACCAGTATTGACCGTCGAAGGGAATAATGACGGAGTGATGATCGGGGACGCCGGGGTGTGCGAAGGTGGGCGGCACCGGAGGAACAATCTCGTGCCGCGGCTTTGGCGGCAGCGTCAGGATGACGCCCGAGTAGGCAAAGGAAGGAGGGTGGCTGATGGCGGTGGTCGTGGGCGTGGAACGCCGACCGGGGTGGATGCGGAGCAGGGCGGCGGCGGGGTGGGCGAAACGACTCGGCTGGTGATAGGGAAGGAGAGCTAGGCAGAGGAGGAGGAAAACGGCGAGGGTGCGCGGAGCCACGGTGCGAAGACTCGGGTTGGGTGCTGGTTTCGGAGTGGTGTAGGTCCAGATGGGAAAGATGGCAGTTGCAGCGAGCAAGAGGCCGGCGGTGAAAAAGTGGGAGCGGAGAAGCTCCGTGAGGGCGCCTTGGAGAGTGAGGGAGGTAAAGAGCGCGGGGGAAAGCGTACGAGGCAGTGAGGACGGCCTTTGTGGGTGGAAAAGCGTGGAGATGGGACTGGGAACGGCGGGCGCGGTCGAGGTACCGGCGAGCCAACGCTTCAGCAGGAGGACGACGGTGGCGGCGATAAGCAAGGGGACAGCGGCGGTCCAGACAGAGGCTTCTCGGGTGAGGAGGACGAGGAGCGGGATCCAGACCACAGCTGGCCAGGTGAGCAGAGTCAACAATTGGGCGGAGACATCGACGCGGTCACGAACGAGACGGCGGTTTATGCGGATCGCAGCGAGGTGCGCGGCGAAGGCGGAGAGAAGAAAAAAGAGAGCGGTGCGGAGCAGGGTGAGCCACGTGATCGCCGCGGGCCATGGAGTGCGGCAGAGGAGCCAGACGATGCCGAAGGTTTGGGACAGGCTGCCGAGCAGAGGAATGGCGAGGGCTGTGAGCCGCGGTGCCGTTGGCAGTTCAGGCGGGGGTGGCAGGCTCGGGGCAAGGTTGGTCAGGGCGAGTCGGTCGTGCATGGCGGTCCACTTCCCTTCCCGGTCAGCTTGGCTGAATGCGGCTACGCTGCGTTTCGACGCCCAGATCGCAGCGCGTCAGGGCTTGCGGGCAACAGACACCGCGAAGCTTGACGTGGATGCAGGCGAGAGCAAGGCGACGAGGGCGGCAGCGAGGCTAAGGGCGAGAGGCAGGCTGAGGACGAGGTGGTAGGGAGCGAGGTACGGACTGGATTGGCTGAGGGAAGAATGCGGCGATGCGGGGTTTCCCATGCAGCCGAGCAGCGCAATCGTGGAGACGAGCAGGACGCTGAGGCTAACCGAAAGGCCGGAGAGAAAGCGGATCAGGAAGAGTCTGGTGGAGGTGCGCTGGTTCCGCAGAAGGGAACACAGGGTGAAGCCGAACCAAACAAAGGTAAGAGCAGGAAGGATGCCGCGGCTGAGCTCACAGATGGCGGAGACGGGCCAGTCGAGCTTGGAGCCTTGGTCGAAGATCGCTTGGGTGCGGGGTCGTTGCCACAGGAGCGCTCGCCAGAGCGGGTAGAAGAGACTCCAGATGACTGATAAGGCGAGGGACGGGGCGAGGCGGCGAAGATGATAGAAAACTGCCGTGCTGAGGGCAAGGACAACCTGGCGGCAGTACCAGGCGACCGATCGGCCGCAGCGGAGCTCTTCGAGCAGGTCTCCGGCCAACGCTTCGCGGTAAGGCTGCGGGAGCAGGTGGTCGAGGGTCCACGTAGCAAAGCGAATGAGGATCATGGGCGTTACGCGGGCTCCTCCGCGAGCGGTGGGAGCGCGGTCCAGAGGGTGTCGAGGAGCCGGCGGGTGTGATGGACGGAGCGGAGGCCGGCCTGAGTGAGACGGAAAAAGCGTTTGGCCCGGCCGCCGCGTTCGGGGGTGGACTCGCCGAGGGTGGAGCTCACGAGACCCTTCTGCTGGAGTCGGTCGAGCGCTGCATAGACGCTGCCTACGGCGACTCCGCGGCGACGGATGGCAGAGAGTTCGCGACAGAGGGGCACGCCGTAGGCCTGGTCCCCAAGGCGGAGAACGGTGAGGAGCAGGAGCAGCTCGAAGTCGCCGAGAGACGTGGGATCGGACGGCATTTCTTCACAATAGATGAAGAAACGAGGATGAACAAGGTAGGTGGAGGTGGAGGCTCACGTAAGGCTTTGTAAATTCCGCTAGCCGCCGCTGGGACGGGAGGGGTGTGGTAGCGAGGCTTGCACGGGAGCAAGCCAGGCGCTCAGTCGAGGGTGACGATTCCCTGCGGGCCTTATATCGTTAGAAACGGTGAGCAACGGGCTGCCGGAGCAAGAGGCCGTCCTTGCCTATAAAGCTGGTAAAGAAAGTTCGGGGAGCAAGCGATGACGGTAAAGGTCCAAGAGACGC
>CALMVL010000251.1 GCA_937873265.1 uncultured Granulicella sp. | reverse complement strand
TCGCATTCCTTCAGCGCAGAGGAGCGAACTGGGTCGGCATCTGCACGAGTTCGGATTGGCGGCCTGTCTCGGTCTTGGCCATGATGGCCTTGACCTGCAGCCGCACTGTGGCCACGGAGACCCCGCGCACAGCGGAGATGTCCACGAGCGAGCGCCAGGCAAGCAAAAGGTTGGCCACCTCAGACTCTGCCGGCGTCAGGCCGAACCTCGCTCGGAGGTCGTCGGGATGAAGGCAAACCGGAGCGGTAGCATCGTGCACTTTCACCAGGATCAGAGAAGGTTTAATGAGCGACGCACCGGGGAGCCGGACCGGACTGACCAAGAGGTACACATCGCGCTTTCCTGAAGGACGCTTCAGGCGCAGCGCGCCGTTGGACGGCAAGTGGGCGATGCATGCGTTCGAAGTGGATGATAAGCGGCGCTGCATGGCCGGGGAGCTTGCCTGAAGGACGCTGCCCCTGGTACACAGACCATCTCCGGATCGCAAGAGGGCTTCAGCCGTCTGCCTCATCGCCACGATCGCGTGCACCTGATTGAGCAGAAAACACGTCCCGCCGACGTGCGACAGCGATTGTGCGAGAAACGCCTCCTTGTCCGCTTTTTTCAACGCGGCGTCTGTCTGCAGCGCCAGTTGAAGGTGGGGAAGCAGGCTGGCGAGCAGGTTGCGCGCCCGCGCGTCCATGGGGCCCAGCCGCCTGGTGCGCCACAATGTGACTAGATCAATTCGGTCTCGCTTGATCGCGGGCAGCATCAGCGCGTGCTGAAGGCCAACGGGCGCGATCAGCTCGTTGTAAGAAGCTCCGCGCTGAAAGGCTTCGCCATCTACGAGCTCGTCGCCATCCACGATCGTAGGGGGAAGGCGCTTCAGGAACGGCGCACGAAAGGGATCGATGGCGACATAGCATTCGTTATAGCGCTGCTGGACGTCCGGATCGGCCTGCACCCCGCCGAAGGCAAGCAGGGCAGAGGCGTTCGTTGCAACATCATGGCTCACTAGGGCCGCTGCCGCTGTACCGGTGATTCCTGTGAGACAAGTTAGGAAGTCCTGCCATTTAGAGGAATCAATGGCGCACCTGAAGCAGGAGCAGTAGCCTCGTGAAGGCGTCATCAATGCATTCGCAGGGCGGACTCACGTGTCTGCCTCGCAATCCTGAATATGGGATTGCATGCAAGATTACACGTTCCCAAGCAAGCCGATGAGCATCTCTGGCCCGCCTTCAGTGTCGAAGAAGCACCGCCAGATAGCGCTGAAAATCACAGGTTGCAAACTCCTTATAATACGGCTGATGGCGCGGGTTAAAGAGCTAAGTGTTACGAAAAAGACGGGGAGGTCGGCTCGATCTGCCAAAGCGGTGAAGCCGGCGAAGTCCGCAAAGTCGGCTCGGGTGGGAAGTCCACTCAACCCACGAAAGGGCAGTGCGTCGGGTACATCCGCGTGAGCACGCTCGATCAGCGAGAAGATCGTCAGCTCGAAGGCATGAAGGTGGACCGCCGCTTCGTGGACCACGTTTCAGGAAAAGACGTGAAGCGGCCGCAGCTTACGGCAATGTTGTCGATGGACCGGCTCGGCCGCAACCTGGAGGATCTCCGGAAGCTGGTCTTTGGTCTGACGGAGCGCGGCGTCCGCGTAGAGTTCCGCAAGGAAATCCGATCTTCACCGGAGAGGACTCGCCGATAGCGAATCTACTCTTGAGTGTGATGGGAGCCATTGCGGAGTTTGAGAGGCAGTTGATTCGGGAACGCCAGCGAGAGGGAATCGCGCTGGCGAAAAAACGGGGCGTGTGTTAGGGCAGGCCAACCACGCTGAATACTGAAGTGGTTGCTTCGCTCGTGCAGAGGCTGGAGGCCGGGGAGAAACCCTCGATCCTTGCGCGAGAAGTTGGGATCTTGCGGATGACGCTGCATCGCTATCGAACGAAAGCGGTCAGCGCGGAGGGCTGAACCATGCAGCGCATCATTGCAGATCTGTACGCCGAAACTCTTGAAGGTGTCGTGGTTGATGGGTTACCGCTGAACGAGACCAGCGCTGATTTCGATCTGGAATGCGAGTTCATTTTTGCAGTGCGACGATGGTGCTCGGTTTAAGGTGCCGGGTTGGGCGGTTGACATCACTTTCCTGGAATCCTGATAGATGACGAAGCCAAAGCAAAGCGTGATGCACTGTCCCTGCGCCCAGCCGAAGGTGCTGGCCAAGGGGGCTCTGCTCGACTTGCTACACGCTCAAGCGCCAAGATGAGGCGTACTTCGGTGGGCATCGGGAAGCGGTGCTGAAGCGAGACGACTACCGTTGCCGCGTGCCGGGCTGTACGACGCTGAAAAGAGGGAAGCGCTCGGTAGCCGTGCACCACCGCGAGCCGGGAAAACAACGACCCGTCGACGATGATCACGCTTTGTCTGCCTTGCCATGCCAAGGTAACGCGGACCTTCTACGTACAAGACGACTGGCCAGAGTTCCTTCGGGTGCTCTGGAGAGAGCAACACCCAAACGGCCATGAGCAGGGGGCGTTGAACTTCGGAGTTGCGTTGCCTCCGGCAAAGAATGTGCCCCTGTTCGATGATCTGTTAGAGACGAAGGGGCAGGGCAGGAGAAAGCTGGTCAGTGCGTAATGCATTGATGTCAATACGTATTGTCATAAAGCCTGTTTGCCCATTCCTGATCAGGGCGGCGGAGAACTTCAGAGGTGCAGCCGTGAGGCGGGGTTGCCTTTACAAAGGAGGAGCGGCTAAACGTTTCAAAAAGCAAAAGAGAAGCGGCCGCCATTGGAGTGAATGGTAGAAGCATTGGGAGGTGCAAAAAACTGTCGCGGAGTAACCGCGAGCTCACTATTCCGAGAAGTATGCATCGCTGTTGAATTAGGCCGATAAGAGTGACAGCAACGGCGATCCCGAAAGGAATGTGCAAGCCTTTCCGTTCCGCCTTATCAGACCTAGTTCGGAAGACTCCAGCCGTCAATGGAACTAGCACGCAGATGGCGAAGACGATCAGAGGGAACCACTCCCGATTAAACAAGTTTGCGAAGATAGCGCCATTGGGGAAGTAGGGATTGCTTCCGGAAACAAGTGGTCTGTGGCCGTCCCGGTACAGTGACCTCGCCGTTCTTCCGGGTCTGGGTTGTCGCGGTCTCAACTAGCAGATCCAAGAACGCCGTAATCTGCTTCGGAGGGTCCCCATCTGCTCGGCCATGTACCGAACCAACTGCGTCTTGGTCATCTTCTGAACAGGTGCCTTTGCACCCGTTGCAGCCTTGGCGGGTGCGGACGCCTTCGCTACGGTCGTCTTCGCTGGAACAGCCAACTTCTTTGCTACTGCTTTTTCGTCGCCATTTGGATCTCTCCCATTCTCGGAATCGTGGTGCGGATGCGTCACCCTTTCGGACGAACACGCTTCAAGCATTCCGGCCGCCGGCCGCCCGGTAGGGTAAGCTCGCCTCCCCGCAGCACCGCCCGCAGATCCTCCGCGCTCATGCGCCGCGCTAGCACGCAAACCACGTATTGCACGAGTCCGCCAACGCCTCTTCCGCACCCAGCACCGGCTGGTCGTCCCCACGCACGCATGCCAGCGATCAGCGTCCCACCCGGAGCGTGCGTCGGCAGTACATCTGCGTTTTCGCCCGGACGATCTCAAGCCGCAACGCATACGCCAGCAGAAGCGGCTCAAATCGATTTGGGCGTCGCTGCCTGCATCTCGCCTTCCGCTGCCGGCGTCCTTCCCGTCTCCCAATCAAGCACCGCACCCGATACCTTCGCTGCACGCAACTGTCATCGCACCGCTTGAACACCGGAGACAGTACCAGCGCGATCCCCTGTCGTCCGCCCCCACCGGAACTGGCGCACAGCCCCAACACCATCGCCGCGATCGGCAGCCAACGCATGTCACAGTTTCACTCGCCCGGACGAAGCCAACAAAGGCCCCGGCAATCCCGGAGCCCTCGTGACCGCCTCACAGCTCACGCATACCGCAACTTCGCCACAGCCGCCATCGCGAACAGCCCCGTCCCCAGCAGAAGCATGCTCGGCGGCTCCGGTGTCACCGTCGGCGGAGTGCTTCCGGTGATATCGAGCGGTGCATCGCTGCTCAGCAAAATCGGATCGCCGTTCACCACAACGCCCTCGAGCGAAGGGTGGTACACACCCGGCAAAATCGTCGGGTCCGTCTCGCTGCCGGAGTACGCCTGCAGCCCCTCAAACACAAGGCCGTCCGCCGGGATGCCGTTCCCCGGACACGCTGTAACGAAGCACACCGTCAAAAGTCCGCTGACCGAGTTGTTGTAAAACGTAACGCTCCCAACCGGAGCCGTGCTCGCCACACCGTTCACCTTGTAGCTGAAGTCGGTGTACGCCACGTCAAAGGAATTTCCCGGGGAAGCACCGGAAACGGCCGGTGTGGACGACACATCGAACGACATCGAATACGTCCCGTCCGGAGCAGAAAAGCTCGAGGCCGGCGTACTGTTCGAAAATGTGCCGGAAGAGGAAACCACCAGTGTGCTGGCGCCGGCACTTCCGGCAGCCAGGGCGAAACAAGCAGAAAGCAGCGCGAAGCGAAGTTGCATTGTCAGTCTCCTATGGGTGAAAGGGTTGAGTTTTCGCTGGCTCGAAAAGCCGAACAAGCAGGGCGGACCAGAGTTTGGGCAAGGCGCGAGCAGCACCTATCGGTCGGTATCGTCCGGGAGCCGCCAGCCCTCGCTGGTCAGGATCATCCCGCTCGTCTGCGGCTTGTCCTCGTACCCGGCCGGCGCATAGTTGGTGAACGCCTTCTGCACCGCGGGATCGTCCGCCCAGGAAGGCTGGTGCGTCAGCTTCCGCGTATACGTCACCCGCGTCACATGCATCCCGTCCGCCTCGGCCGGCTCGGTAAAGTTGGTGATGTGCCCGACCTCGATGCGGCCGAAGCAGAAAACTTTCGGCTCGCCACCCTTAAGCGACTCCCCCGAAAACGTCGACTTCCGGCCCTTCTCGGTGATGTCGTACCGGATCTGATCGCTGCCGTTCACCAGAAACGTACTCTTCGACACCAGGCCGACTGAAGCCAGAGCTTCCAGATCCGCACGCGGCGATATCGCGTAAGCCGTCATCGGAAAGCTTGACGCCGTATATCCAGGACACGGCTGCAAATGGCTCAGGTAGTGATTCAAACCGTCTTCAAGATTGCCGTTAGTTGCCGTCTTGCGATTGCACCCGGCAAGGGCGAGCAGCAAAAACGAGAGTGCGATGGAGCGGCGAAGCATAGTGGATCTCCTTTCACTGTGAGGGCCATCTGATTGCGTCCTTGAGGTCACGTCGTCGCAGCACCCGCTCAACCGCCCAGCAAGCTTCTGGCTGTGTTCTCCTCAATCCGAAACACGATCGCAATCAGCTCCAGCGAAACGCGCGTCCCGACCAGCACCAGCAGAAACACCAGCGGCGACAAAAACAACGCCACCACCCCCAGGCCGGAGTTCACGCTGAACGCCGCAACAATCGCCGCGATCGCCGCCAAAACCCCCAGCAGCATCCCCAGCATGTACAGGAAGCGGATCAGCTTCAGCGTGATGAATGACGCAAACGATAGATCAAAAAGCGCTGCCACAAAACTTCCAGCTCGCGCGCGTGAGTGTTCCGGATCGATCACCGACATGGCATTCCTCCTCTAAGGTCAGATCGCAAGCGTCACCCGCTTTCCGTCAAAGCCCGCCCGACGCTTGCGGATGTGCTTCTGCCCTGTAAGCGAAGCTTTCGAGCAAAACCCCTCACGGAAACGAAAAATAATTTCTAGCCACACCCGGCTTGTGGCAACGCACACTTTCAACGAGAATGGCGGCACGCCCGTAAGCACTGTCTTCCTGTACCTGCATCGAAGGAGGTCCTTCTGAGCGCAACCAGTTCTTCCTTCACCGCAGCCACCGGCGCCAGCCCGCGCGGTGCAGAGTTCGATCAGCTCTTCGAGGAAATGTGCGAGCAGCTCCGCGCCAAAGCCTCGCTCCTCTGCCGTCGCGAAGCCTCCCCCCTGGTCAGCACCGGCGATCTCGTCAGCGACGTCTACCTCAGGCTCCGCCGCCACCCCACCTACTCCGTTGAGGTCGCGCGTCGCAGCCGCCTGGAGTTCGTCTGGCTCGTCACCGCCGCCATGCGCCACGTGCTTACCGACGCCGCCCGCAAACGGCACGCCGCTTCCTTTCAGTTCGTCCCTCTCGACGAAGGGGATCAGGCCGCCCCCATACGCCTCACCCCCGAGCAGCTGATCGACCTCGACGCCGCACTCACCGCGCTCGCGCTCGAACACCCCCGACAGGCAGCCATGATCACCATGCGCTTCTACGGCGGCCTGTCGCTCGGGGAGCTCCACGAAACCTGGGGCGTCTCAGACGCCACCGTCAGCCGCGACCTGGCCCTCTCGCTCAAATTTCTCAACGCCCTGCTCTCCCCCGGAAAGAGGCCACCCGAATGAAGCAAAGCCTGATGCTGGAAGCGTTCGACATCGTGCAGGAATCATGGGGGCTCGCCGGTCCGGAACGGCAGGTCGTCCTCGATAACCGCTGCGCCGGTCGCCCGGACCTCCTCGAAGCCGTCGAAAACATCGAAGCCGCCCCGGTCGACAGCAACTTCGACGAACCGCTCGGTCGCGTCATCGAGCAGCTGCTCCCCGACATCTCCCGCGCGGCCGGGCCGGATCCGCTCGTCGGCGCCATCGTCGGTCCGTACCGCGTCGGCCAGCCGCTCGGCGAAGGCGGCATGGGCCGCGTCTATCGCGCCGTCCACCTCGCACACGGCGGAACCGTCGCCTTCAAGGTCCTGCGCTCCCGCCTCACCAACGGACGCGACCGCGTGGCGCGCTTGCGCTACGAGGCCAACCTGCTCGCCCGTTGCCACCACGCCGGCATCGTGCAGATCCATCACCTCGACGCCCTTCCCGACGGCGGCGTGTACTTCACCATGGAACTCGTCACCGGTCTGCCGCTCGTCGACTTCGCCGCCGCCGAGTCCATGACCCTCAACGCACGTCTCCAGCTCTTCCTCCAGGTGTGCGACGCCGTCCAGGCCGCGCACGACGTCGGCGTCATCCATCGCGATCTCAAGCCCAGCAACATCCTCGCCGGCCGCGATGGCGTCAAGCTGCTCGACTTCGGCATCTCGGAAAGCTTCGGCGACCCCGAAAGGGGACACTGCGCCTACATGTCCGCGCCCTATGCCGCGCCGGAGCACCTCAGCGAAACCACCACCCGCACCGACGTGTACTCCTTGGGCGTGCTCCTGGCCGAGCTCGTTCTCAACCGACTCCCCTTCTCCAACACCGCCAGCACACCGGCCAGCCTGCGCCAGCAGCTCCTCGAAGCGCATCAGCCCAAGCTCCGCACCCTGGCCAACGAGACCGAAACGCCCTGGCTCCGGAACCTGGGTCGGCTGCGCTGGTCGGAACTCGAAGCCATCTGCAACCGCGCCACCGAACTCGATCCCGCGCTGCGCTACGGAGCCGTCCGCGAAATGGCCTCCGATGTCCGCCAGCTGCTCGAAAACCGGCCCGTCGCCGCCCTCCGCGAAACCCCCGTCTGGTGGACCACCCCCTACATCGGCTGGCGGCTGCTTGGGCGTCATGCCCTCGCCGCCGGCATGGTCGCCGCGCTCGCCCTGCTCGGCGCCGCCTCCCTCACCAGCTACCTCTACGCGCTCCAGGCCTCGCGCACCATCGCGCAAAAACAGAAGCACACTGAAGAGCAGCGGCTCCGTCAGCAGGACCTCCTGCAAAGCCTCTTTCTCAATGGCGACGGCTCCGTCAACGAACACCTCATGACCAAATCGCTGCTCGAGCGAGCCATCCACCAGGCCCAGGTCATCGCCATCGATCCGGAGCAAAAGGCCGGCCTCTACAAAACCTTTGGCTCGGACTTCGAAATCGTAGGGGACTACGCTCGCGCCGAATCCCTCTTCGCGGAATCACTCGCGCTCAACACCGCAATCTACGGCGCCGAGTCGCCCGAAGCCGCGGACATCGTCCTACAACAGGCCAACCTCACATGCACCGAAGGAAACCGTCAGGTGGGCGTTGCCTTGGCCCGCCAGGCCCGCGCAACCCTGGAGCGCAGACTCGCGCCCACAGCGCTCCCCGTCCTGGAATCCGACGTCGCAGAAGCGGAGTGCCTCATCGAGCTCGGCAACTACGACCAGGCAAAGCCGCTCCTCGAAAACGCGGTCGCCCGGGAAACCAGCATCCCCGATGCCACCGCGGACCTGTCCACAGCGCTCACCGACCTCGGAAACGTCGAAGACTACCTCGGCCATTACGAGCGGTCGATCAGTCTGCAGGAGCAAAGCATGGCCATCGATCGCGTCAACGAAGGCCCTCGACACCCGGACATCGGGGAACATCTGCTGTCCATCTCCAACGCCTACATCCAGTTGCATGACCCCGTCGAGGCGACGCGTACAGCACGCGAAGCTCTCGACATCCTCTCGCATTCGCTCGTCCCCAACCACCACGACGTCTTGGCCGCCGAGCGGCAACTCGCGTCAAGCCTGGCGCTCGGAGGCAACTTCAAGGAAGCAGACCCCCTCTTTCAGCAGGCGCTCAACGGCCTCGCACAGGAACCAACCGTCTCGCAAACGCAGGCCACAGCCCTGATGCAGTACGGCGACTCTCTCAGAGACCAGGGGCGCCTCCCCGAGGCGCTTGAAAAATATCAGGCGGCCCTCAAAGTCGTCGCGACGCTCTTTCCCACACCCAACGCCTTCTGGGCGTCCTCTCATTTCGGAATAGCCGCCACCTTCTACAAAATGGGAAATCAGAAGGAAGCGGAAACATCCGCGCGCGAAGCCTTGCGGCTCAACACCCAACTCTTCGGCGAGGCTCACGTCCGAACCATGCAGACACAGGTCCTGCTGGCCCGCATTCTGCTCCGTCAGGGAAAAACAACGGAAGCGAAAGATCTCCTGGCGCGCTGCAAGGGACACGCAACCGGCAACGATGCCGCCACACAGCAGGTCATCTCGGAAGCAAATGGGCTGATGCAAACTGCCCGCCTGCTGCGCGAAACCAGCACCTAAACCGCTTCCTGACAACATTCCCAGGACCGCCTCAACCCCAGAGCTCCGGCTTGTCAAGTCCAACGCAATGGGCTGTAACGGATGTTTCTGGTCCAAGATGTTACGGATGTCCCGGTACACTCATCCCTCAGAAGGCTTGGTTCCCGAACCAGCGCGAAAAGCGCAAACCTGTGACCGCTGGTAACGCGAAGTCGCATTATCGTCAGTAACGAACGGGAGCCACCCGGGCGTGGGTGGCGGAACTCCGGTCAGCTTCCCACAACCGCGTTTCTCAGGAGCGAACCGTTCGCGCTTCGCTCACCGACTGCAATTTGGGCACGTTTCCCTGCAAACCTGACCTCGGATTCCGACACGCGCCGGAGACTTGTGGTTGCAGAGCACAGTTTAGACCGTCTCTGAGGCGAGGAGGCTACTTCTAATGCGCCGTCGTGAGTTCGTTCGAAACGCAATTGCGTGCGCCTGTATCCCAGCAGCGGTCCGTCTACGCGCGGAGACTTTAACAACAGGTAACAAATCGATCTTGGTTCTGGGCGGGACGGATTTCCTTGGCCCGCAGGTGGTGCTGGCGGCGCTGGCCGCCGGGTATGACGTCACGCTCTTCAATCGCGGAATGACTCACCCCGAACTTTTTCCCATGCTGCGTAAGCTGCGCGGCACCCGAAGCGTCGACCCTGCGAAGGAAGACCTAAGTGCCTTGCGTACAGGTCGCTGGGACGCCGTGATCGACGTGTGGCCGTCAGAACCTGAGATGGTCATCTCGACCGCAGCCCTGCTGCACGACCGTACCGAGCACTACCTCTACGTTTCTTCGATAGCCGCCTACGATGTCGCGAACTACGCTCACGCTGGAACCAGTGAAGGAGCAAAGCTGCGTGCCTTCAGCGGACATGAGGAGGACTACGGCGCTCGCAAAGCGGAGAGTGAGAGACGACTGCACGCCTTAGCCGCCGCGAAGCTCACGATCGTGCGCCCTGGAGCCATCGAGGGTTCACCAAGCTGGTGTTCGGGCGGTCTTATGGAGACCTGGCTTTCGCGTGTGATGGACGGGCGGCAGCATATCGGGCCCGGCGACGGCATGGACCCAATTCAACTGGTCGATGTGAAGGACGTCGGCTCCTTCGTTGCGCAGAGCATCGCCCGCCGCACCTTCGGAACCTTTAACCTCGTTCGAGACTGGCTGCCCCTTCGAGACCACATTCAAAGCTGCAAGGAGGTGACTCACTCTAACGCGGACTTCGTTTGGATCCCTCGGTCATTCCTCGAAAGCCACGGTTTGCCACCTGCTGCGGAAATCGGAGACGGAAAACCGCAGTTCTTCACGGGCTGGATTCCCCGACCCGCAATAAAGGGTCTTTATCAGATGTCAAACACAAAGGCACTTGCAACCGGATGGCGGCCGCGTCCCTTCGCTGCCACAGCCACTGATATTCTTGCGCCGTGCGCAGTGAACTCCCCAGCACGGCTGGCCATCAAAGAAACGCTCTCCTCGGAGAAAGAAGCCGAGGTGTTGCAGGCGTGGGCGGATCTTGGCGGACACGCCTGAGGGGTCGAGGCAAAAATCGTGATTCGATGCCGATGCGAACTACTGATCGAACCAACTCGCAAGCCCGGCACGTCAGGCTGGTGAGCGGCCGGTTGGTCGCGTTCTGCTTCAGTTCCGCCCTCGTCCTCTCGTTGCTCTCTGCAGCGGAGTGTCACGTCTTTGTGAGGCAGCTCGCCCCAGGGATCGCCCTAATGCCCTCTTTGGTCTACGGCGCGTCCGTGTGGCTTTGGTGGGCTCCCCTGACTGTAACTATCGCCTGTGGCGTCGAGCGGACCGAGTGGTTTGGCAAGCTGTCGCCCGGTGTCGTTCCCCTGCAGGTCACCTGCGCAATCGCGCTGGCGTGCTTCCATCTGCGGCTCCTGATGTTCTGTGTACACCTGCTGGTCCGTCGTTGGCCGATGCTTTGGAATGCAGGGTACAAAGCTCTTCCTTTATGGTCTTGGCAGCGAGCCCTGCCAGAGGTGCTGCTGTACCTGCTCGTCTGGGCCGCGGCGTCTGCTATCTATCAACGGCGAGCAACGCTTGCAAAACAGCTGGAGACCCTAGTCCTCCGCAAGAGTCTGACTGAGGCAGAGCTCTCCGCTTTGCAACGGCAGATGCAACCGCACTTCTTGTTGAACACGCTCAACTCCATCACGGGGCTTCTAGAATCTGGCGATAACCAGACCGCGCTCGAAGTCGTTGGAAGGCTCAGCGTACTCACAAAACGGACGCTCACTCAAGACCTGCCGACACTGGTCGCGGTGAAAGACGAGCTTGAAATTGCGGAGGCCTACCTGGCCATTGAAGAGATGCGCTTCGGCGATCGACTTCAGGTAGAAATCTCCATCGAACCAGGCGTGTTGACGCAGAGGATGCCGCCCTTCATCCTGCAACCGCTTGTGGAAAACGCCGTCAAGCATAGCGTTCGGCAGGATCGGGATGGATGCCTCGTTCGTATCTGGCTGTCACACCAGGACGAACGAGTTCACTTGCGGGTCGTCGATAATGGACTCGGCGCGGAGGCCTCCGCGATCCCGGGCATGGGTATCAGTATCGAGAACATCCGCAGTCGTCTCTGCCTGCTCTATCGCGGCGAGTTCCACCTTGAGATGCGGAGCGCTGCGCAAGGCGGCTGCGAGGTGAACGTATCGTTTCCCGTCGAGACTTTGCACGCATGAGTCTGCGCATCGTTCTGGCGGACGATGAACCCACGGCGCGGCTGCGCCTGTGCAGGATGTTGTCTCAGATAGAAGGAAACACGATCGTGGCGGAGTGCCGGAATGGTCGTGAGCTTATCGACGCGATGGAATCTTACGTTTTGGATCTTGTCTTCACTGATATTGAGATGCCCGGCATGGACGGATTTCACGCTGTGTCGCGCTCGAACCGTTCAAATGGGCCGCTCATTGTGTTTACCACCGCATACCCGCAGTACGCTGCCAGAGCTTTCGATTTGCACGCGCTCGATTATCTGGTGAAACCAATCGAGAGTGAGCGGCTTGTGGAGTGCCTCAGGCGTGCTCATCAGGCACGGCTGCCTCTGGCGGGAGCTCTTTCTGACCCGAGCGACGCCGCACCGCCCACAGGTTGGCGAAGTCGCTTCTTTGTGGTGGACGGAGCCAAACACACCTTCGTTGAAGCGCATGAGATCGACTGGATTGAGGCAGCCGACTATTATGCGTGTCTGCACGTGGGTGGGAAACGATACCTCGTGCGCAAAACAATCCAGCACCTCGCAGGAACGTTAGACCCCACCCGCTTCGTCCGGGTACACCGGTCCGCCATCGTCCATGTCGAGCAGGTCCGACATATGGTGCGCGAAGGAAGGCGCGGCGGGTACCTGGTCTTGGCGAACGGATCGCGGGTACCCGTCAGCAGCGCGTACTGGGCCAATGTGCTCAGTGTGTTTGCAGGTTGGCGCACTCGATCAGGAGACTTCGGAGGTAAGCGTTGGCAGTCTTGGTGATGCCGAGTTGCGGATCGCGTTCGCCGGAATGGCTGCGTTTTGGACGGAGCCCAAGGTAGCAGCCTACGTCCCGACTGCACCTGACTGTGTTTTGTCGAACAAAGCGCATGTTCTTGCGATCTACAGCCTCCGCGATAGCTTCAGCATGAACGAAGTCGTTCTTGTTCGACTTCACAAACGGCTTCACGAACTGTCCTGGATCAGACGAACATCTTGGCCCTGCTTAGGCAGTGCACGTCCGAGGAAGTGGGCTCCAGCACAGGCTTCCAGCTAAATCAGCGAGGTCTGCAAGTCAGCCGTGTACGCCAGCAGTTGCTTATGCGTGAAATTCTCCTTCACCAGTACGTTGCCGGCCGCGCCCAGCGCTACAGGGTGAAAGGCAATCGTAGTGCTTGACCATCAGCGCCAATGTGCCGGACTGGATTGAGGACAGTAGCCGATTGTTACGAAGGTGTCTCGGGCGCGGATCTAATTTCCTAGACGGTTATGGAAAAGCATTGATAAATTTTCTTCTGGATGTGCGAGAGCAACGTCCGGAAGGATAGGTTTCGATGCGGCTTGCTTTGCGTGTGTGTGTTGTGTTGGCGGCGACGATGTGGCGCGGGGCCGTGGGAGCAGCGCAGACGAAGGTGGAGATCATCAACGATGTAGGGGCGAAGGGTCCGTGCCTCGGAATAGGTCTGGGGATGGCGATTGTGGGCAAATGCGTGTCGCGCGCGGAAAAGGAGGGCTTCGTCCGGGAGAACGAGGTGGGGACGGACGGGCTGACGATCGGGACGACGGGGGCGGAGGACGGAGTGGTAACGGCGGTGTCGCCTGGTTCGCCGGGAGCGACGGCGGGAATTGCGGTAGGAGATAGGGTAGTGTCGGTGGACGGAAAGTTGGCGCGTTGGACGCCAGCAATGGAGGTAGCACGGCAGACATTTGGAGAGAAGGGGAAGGACGTGAGACTGACGGTGAAGAGCGCAACAGATGGGGCGGAACGGCAGATGACGTTTGCGAGGGGGCAGGCGCCGATGCCGGCGGGGGCGCCTTCGGGCTCGATGCTGCTGCCACTGCTGCCGCTGGTGGACTGGCGTGGTAGATTTGTGCCGTGCACGGCAGCCGGGCCGATGACGCCGGCGACCTTTGCGATTTGCGAGAAGCTGTTTCGGCCTTGGGGGTATGTGAGGGCGAAGGATGTGGGATCCGTGGGGTTTGCGTTGGATGCAGGCCGAATGGATGCGGCGGTGGTGACGAGCGTGGATCCGGGTTCGGGAGCTGCAGGGGTGGGGCTCAAGGCAGGGGACATTGTCGTCATGGTAGACGGAAAGCCGCTAGGCGGGAGTGCGGGGGAGCTGGCACGCTCGAGAATGTTCGGGCGGGCAGGCGAGACCCGGATTGTGGTGGTGGAGCGCGGGGGGAAGGAGATGACGGACAAGGTGGTGCTGGGAAAGAAGGAGGGGTGAGGTGACTTCAGACCAGAGGTGAGCTGTCGGTCGCACAAGCTGACCGCCGGAGACCGGCCGGATCAATCCTAGGCTCTACTGCAGCGTCAAGCTCCCCTATGCACGGCTCCAGTTCACCAGCGAGTAGACCCGTATGGACGCCCGCGAAGCCTTTAACCTGTTGTAGGTTGAACAGCGCCTCCGCCAATCGGTACCCAGCAAGGCCGACTTGCTGCTGCCTTTGTCGATCAACAAATTTGGAAGGCCGCTTTAAAAACCCCCCGCCGTACCAGTGCTGTTCCACCCACTGGTCGCCAAAGAAGTGCCACTCGACTTTACGTTCAAAAAACCTGCCGCCAAGCTCGTCCCTCTTTTCGAAGAGGAAAGAGAGCCGAGCCGGTAGAGGAGCCTAGGGCTGGGCCTCTATTGACGAGAACTGCGTTTCTCAGAACCTATCCAGACTCGATGAGTGCATTGGCCTGTTATCGTCAATCCGGAACAGGATGAGTCTGCGAGGGGTTAGTCTCGGGGATGCGCAGAGTACCCTACTGACTTGCGAGAATAGGCTTAACCGAGGGCATTGTTTCCGGTCACGATAATTCCATTGGCACCGGATTTTTAAACACGACGTATGCCTCTATCTGTGGATCTGCTTCAAGCGCCAGTCGCTTGCGGATCGCCGCTTTGTGGCTTTCCATGGTGACGATTCTGTCTAGATGCTTCCTAACCAGATCGCGTTTTCCATCAGCTTTGGTTTCTCCTCGGAAGTCGCTCAGCTGTTCTGCGACCTCTCCGAGCGTCTTGTGAAAGTGGAGATCCTTGCATTCAATAGCCAGGACGCGACCCGATTTTGGGTCCCAGGCCAGCGCATCTACATCTCCATAGTCTCGATCAAATGGGGACGCCAAGCAAACGGGAAATCCTGTAATCGGAATCGCTCTTCCAGCCAAGATCGCGCAAGCGCGACGCACCGAATCCGTTGAAAGCAGTGCGCGTAACGTTATTGGTATCGCCGAGCCACTTCCGCATCGGGCGTGACGATACTTGCCAATCTGGCGTCTCGCCGATGTGACATGACCGAAGGAGAATATAGAGCGCGTCGCGCACAATC
>CALMVL010000250.1 GCA_937873265.1 uncultured Granulicella sp. | reverse complement strand
CCTTTGCCCAGCCGCGCCGCGTCACCGAGCCCGAGCCTGCTCCAGCAGCCGAAGCACCTCCTCCGCATGCCCCTCCGGCTTCACCTTCTCGAAAACATGCAGCAGCCGCTGCTTCCCCTCGGCGTCCGCCGGCGCAATCACAAACGTCGTCCGCTCAATGCCCTTCACCAGCTTGCCATACATGCTTTTCGGCTTAATCACCCCGAAGCGGTTACAAATCACCTCGTCCGCATCGGCCAGCAGCGGATATGGCAGCGCGTACTTCTCCTGAAACTTCTTCTGCGCCTTTACCGTGTCGCGCGAGATACCCAGAACCACCGCGCCCGCGGCTTTGAGGGTCTCAAAGCTGTCGCGAAACCCGCATGCCTCGATGGTGCAACCCGGTGTGTCCGCGCGCGGGTAAAAGAACAGCACCACCGGCTTGGTCGCGTATTCCGAAAGCGAAACTTCGCGCCCGTCCTGGTCCTGCAACGTGAAATCCTCAACCACGTCCCGCTCGTGCATGCATCCCCTCGCGTGTGTAACCATCCGTGCTACAAACCGCAGCCTAGCTGGCCGACAGAGCGGCAACCGTCTTCTCGAGCGACGATCCGTCTTCCACATTCAGCGTCGTCTGTGACCGATCGATCTGCCGCATCAGTCCGCTCAGCACCTTGCCCGGGCCGATCTCGACAAACACCGTCGCGCCTTCATGGATGAGCAGCTCCATGCACTCCACCCATCGCACCGGACCCGTAACCTGCCGGATCAGGCAGTCGCGCGCATCCATCCCGCGCGTCACGCAACGCGCATCCACGTTGGTCACCACGGGAATCGTCGTGTCCGCAAACGCGATCGCCTCCAGATCCGTCGACAGCATCTCCTGCGCCGGCCGCATCAGCGAACAGTGAAACGGCGCGCTCACCGGCAGCATCACCACCCGCTTCGCACCCGCGTCCTTGCACCGCTCCGAGGCACGTTCCACCGCGGCCTTCGAGCCCGAGATCACCGTCTGCTCGGGCGCATTCAGGTTCGCCGGAGAAACAGTCGCCGCCACCTTGGTCGCCGCCTGCGCCACGCTCGCGGCCGAGTTCGTCGCATCCGACAACATGCTCTGCGCGGTCGCTGAGCCCGCCAGCGGCGCATCGCTGTGTGCCTCCGCCGCCTCCGCCGCATCGTTCGTCGCCGGCGCGTCAATCTGTTGGGTAATCTGGTCCGCCATCTCGTCCGAAACCGTCGCGCAGATGTCATTGATCTGCGCCGACGGCAACCCAAGGATCGCCGCCATCGCACCCTCGCCCGCCGGCACCGCCTGCTGCATGTAACGCCCCCGATTGCGCACCAGCCGCACCGCTTCCGCGAACGGAAACGTCCCCGCGATCACATGGGCCGAGTACTCGCCAAGCGAGTGCCCCGCCACCAGGCTCGGCTGCACGTTCGTCCCCGCAAGCTGCTCCGCCAGCACACGCGCCGCCGCCACCGAAACGGTGAGGATCGCGGGCTGCGTATGCTCGGTCTGCTTCAGATCGTCCTCCGGACCCGCAAAGATGATCTTCGAGAGCGCCATCCCCAGCGCCTCGTCCGCCTCCGCAAACACCGCCTTAGCCGTGGGAAACCGATCATGGAGCTCGCGGCCCATGCCGACCACCTGCGAGCCCTGCCCGGGAAACAAAAATGCTGGCTTCATGCTTGACTTGGATGCGAAAGAAGACCGCCGAAGACGCGGCTAGGCACTAGATGCCGACGCCGAACTCCACGTCCGGTGTGCGGTCCCCGGAGTGCGCGTAAAAGTCATAGGGCGTGCGCCGGTGAAACTTGTACCGCTGCCGCAGCTCGCGGCCGACATACAGCCCCAGCGCCAAAGCGCCGGCGCCCGCGGTCGTCCACGCGACCGTCCGGATGATCGCAGGACCTCCCTCCGGGAGAGCCTCGGACAGCACAGCGCGGAAGCCGTCGACCGTGGTGAAGGAGCGGCGAAGCTTGCGAACGGACCTCATGCCAAGGATCATAGCGCACGTCACCCACCCCTGGCATGTACTCCAGACAACATCCCTAGCGAACGTCCACCTGTTGAAATCCAAGCCCCTGGAGCAGCGTCGTCACCGTCGCCCGGGCGTTCCGGCGCGCCGCGTCCAGAATCCCATCCTCGAGCGCCGCCCGCTCGAGCTGCCCCTGCGCCTTCGCCCGCGTCTCGCTCTCAAGATTCTGGTCAACCGGCACCAGCAGCCCCGTCTGCCGGGAATACACCCGCGTGCGCCCGTTGTCGATCGACGTCGCAAACACCTCCGATGCCGGCAGCGTCACATGGATCGTCCGGCCGCCCGGCTGCTCCTCCACCCGCACATCGCCCTGCCGCAGCTTGCTCAGGTCAACTCCCGCAATGGACTGCCCATGCACCACCAGCAGGATCTTGTCGCCCGCCAGAACATCGGGCAGGATCGCGCTCGATCGCGCCCCCTCCACCACCGTGTCGAGCGAATACACCACCGTCTCCAGCCGGCTCAGCCGCTGGATCTGCTCGATGGCCACCGGCGCTGAAAGCTCGACGCTGGTCGCGCGCCCCGTGATCAGTGTCGCCAGCCGCGCCGGAATGCCCGTCGTCGCGTGCCGCACAAAAACCACCACTGCCGCCGCGCCCAGCGCAATCGACAGCAGAACCGCAAACAGCGAGCCCGAAGGCGACCGGCCGGAGGTGTACTGAGTCGTCATGCCCGTCTAGCCGCTCCGCCGCGGCTCATGCCTCGCGCGCCACGTTCAACATCGGCTCAGCGTCTACCGCCTCACCGCTGCCCAGCCGGTGACGATAACTCGCCGCCACAAACTCACGAAACAGCGGATGCGGCTCCAGCGGCTTGGACTTGAACTCCGGGTGGAACTGGCACGCCACAAAGAAAGGATGCGCCGGAATCTCGACGATCTCCACATAGGTTGCGTCCGGCGTCGTCCCGGTCAAACGCATGCCCGCGTCCGTCAGCAGCGCTTCGTACTCGCGATTGAATTCGTAACGATGACGGTGCCGTTCGGAAATCTCGGTCCGTCCGTACGCCTCGGCCGCCAGCGAATCCCGCTCCAGCACGCACGCCCACGCGCCCAGCCGCATCGTCCCGCCCATCTCTTCCACGCCCGTCAGCTCGCGCAGCTTGTAGATCACCCGGTGCGGCGTCGCCGGATCGAACTCGCTCGAGTTCGCTCCCTTCAGGCCGCACACATTGCGCGCAAACTCGATCGTCGCCGTCTGCATGCCCAGGCAGATCCCGAAGTACGGTGTCCCCGTCTCGCGCGCAAACTGGATCGCATGCAGCATGCCCTCGATCCCCCGCTTGCCGAACCCGCCCGGCACCAGGATGCCGTCAAACCCCTCCAGCTGCTGCTCGTATGCGTCACCCTCCAGACCCTCAGCCTCGATCCATGTCACCCGCAGCTTCAGGTTGTGCGCCAGCGCGCCGTGCACCAGCGCCTCCTTCAAAGATTTGTAACTGTCTTCGTACTCCACATACTTGCCCACTATCGCGATCGATACCTCATCCGCCGGGTGGTACGCCCGGTCCACCAGCTCCCTCCACCGCAGCAGCTCCGGCTCCCGCGCATCCATGCGCAGATACCGCAGCGCAAGCGCATCCACACCCTCCTGCGCGAAGTTCAGCGGAACCTCATAGATGGAGGCAACGTCTTTCGCCGCGATCACCGCCCGCTCTTCTACATTGCAGAACAGCGCAATCTTTTCGCGCATCTCCCGCGGCACCGGTCGGTCGGTCCGGCACAGCAGAATATCCGGCTGGATCCCAATCGACAGCATCTCCTTCACCGAGTGCTGCGTCGGCTTGGTCTTCAGCTCCTGCGCCGCCGCGATCCATGGAATCAGCGTTACATGCACAAACACCGTATTGTCGCGGCCCAGGTCCTGCCGCATCTGCCGGATCGCCTCAAGGAACGGCAGCGATTCGATATCGCCCACCGTCCCGCCAATCTCCACAATGGCCACCTCGCAATCGGCCGCCACCTTGCGCATCGCGTTTTTGATCTCGTTAGTCACGTGCGGAATCACCTGCACCGTCTTTCCCAGGTAATCGCCTCGCCGCTCCTTCGTGATGATCTGCTCGTAAATTCGCCCGGTCGTCAGGTTGTTGTCCCGGCTTAGCCGCGCATGCGTAAACCGCTCATAGTGCCCCAGGTCGAGGTCCGTCTCCGCCCCGTCGTCGGTCACAAACACCTCGCCATGCTGAAACGGGCTCATCGTCCCCGGATCCACATTCAGGTACGGATCGAACTTCATCAGGTTCACGCGAATGCCGCGCGCCTCGAGCAAACACCCAATGGACGCCGCCGCCAGCCCCTTGCCCAGAGAAGACACGACGCCGCCCGTTACAAAGATGTACTTTGCTGACATCTCCCCCTCCGCCTATTCGATTGTCCAGTTTGGCCGTGCTTGGTGTGCACGCTTAACTATATCGTTGCTGCCCGACGGAGTCACCATCGATTCGCGACCAAGTGGCCTGACTCCGGAGAGTTAAGGCCGGACGCGTCGCTGCCGAGCGAGAACCACCGCTTGTGCAAGCCACAGGAGGCCAAACAGCGCCGACACCGCCTGCATGCTTGGTTGCGACCGCATCCCGCCAGGCAGAAGCGTCCCGTGCGAGAGCACACCCGCCACCAGGAAGAGGAGGCCAAGGGTAGCGGCGATCGCAGTCCGAAACTGTAGCCAAGCCAGACTGTTCATGCGTGAATTCTCCCAGATCACAAAAGAGCCTGGCAAGAGCACACACTCCTACGATCCGATGTCACCGACTCCCGTAAGCTGGCGGCCCACACTCCCAGACTGGACAGGTTGCGTCGTCGCCCCCCGCGTCACTCTCGAACGCCGCAGTAAACTCAACCCCATGCTCCCGCGCACGCCCAGCCTCTTCCCCGGCGACCCCGAACCCACGGCAACACCTTCATCCCAGCCCATCATCGCCCACTGCGACGGCGGCGCCCGCGGCAACCCCGGCCCGTCCGGCTACGGTGCCGAGATCACCGACGCTCACGGTAACGTGCTCGCCGAACTTTCCGAATTTCTTGGCTTCCGCACCAATAACTTCGCGGAATACTCCGGCCTGCTCGCCACGCTGCAATACGCCCTCGACCACGGCCACCGCTCGCTGCGGGTCATCTCCGACTCCCTGCTCATGGTCAAGCAGATCCAGGGCGCCTACAAGGTCAAATCCCCCGACCTCCTCCCGCTCTGGCAAGAGGCCAAACGCCGGATCGCAAAGCTCGATCGCTTCGAAATCACCCACGCGCTCCGCCACAAAAACAAGGCGGCCGACCGCCTGGCCAACGAGGCCATGGACCAGGGCATGCATCGCGGGAGCGACGCCCACCACCCCACGCGCGGATCCCTCGCCGAAACCCAACCGACCGTGCCGAGATCGGCCGATACCACCGCCGCCCGCACCCGCCTACCGCCCTTACCCGTGCCAGCGATCTCCTCCCCGGGGGAGCAGCCTGCCCCGACCGCACCCGCGGCCATCGAACCCGCCCTCCATCTACCGCCCAGACCGAACCGCGCCGCCCACGCACCCATCATCCTCACACCGGATCCGCCCGCAACCGGCCGAGCGCAGCCCGCGCCTGCGCCACCCGCGCGCCCTGATCCCAAGCCTGCGGCCGCAATGCTCCGGGGTTTCACCCGTGACGGAGCCGTCCACCTTCTCGGCACAGACAAACTCCCTGACGGCATCTTCGTCAAGATCATCCCCGAATGAGATCAACCCAACGCGTCATCAGAAGTACGGCTCTCACAAGGCCGCGCTGATCCGCACCGGTCCCACCTCTGAGGAAGAGGCCGCGGGTTCTACACTGCCGCCCTATGCCTCGACCGCGCCAACAGACCACCTCGCCTCGGGTGATTGGCGATTCCCGATCAGCAGCGATCGGTTCGGCTGAAGGCGAGCGCCTCCGAAAAGCCGAAAAATGGTTGTCGCGGTCGTTGTTTCTGCGCATCCTATAGGCGCAATCCAAACAAGGAGGCAACGTATGGCTGTGGTCTGTCCGGAGTGCGACAATCCGCTCACAATCGATGTGGAGGATGCCGAAGAGGGCGAAAAGATGGTGTGCGACGAGTGCGGTGTGGAACTCGAAATCGTCTCGCTCGATCCGCTCGAGGTCGCTCCCATCGAGGAAGGGTCTTACCACGACGAGGCCGAAACGCTGGTACCTGAAGACGACGAAGAGTAACCGAACCGAGGTATATACTCCGACCATGGAACGCCGGTCCCGATCGCCTCGTCCTCTGCGCATCTCCGCCATGCTTCTCGCGCTGCTTGTTCCCGCGCTTGCATGCCTGACGCGCGCCCCGGAACTGTTTGCGCAACGCGGCGTACTCAACCGCGTGGTCTCCGGCAAAGTGGTGGACAAGGGCGACGCTCCGCTCAAAGGAGCTGTGGTCTATCTCAAAGATGACCATACCTTGGCGGTGAAGAGCTACATCGCTACGGATACGGGTGAGTACCGTTTCGGGCAACTCGCATCCGGCACCGACTACGAACTGTGGGCCGAGCTGAATGGCAAGAAGAGCGGCACCAAGAGCATCAGCTCGTTCGACAGCAAAAACACCTTCACCATCGACCTCAAGATCGACACCTCGAAATAGCCGGAGAGACGTTGTTACCGGAGTAAAGTTGCCGGCAACCCACACCTTCGCGGGCCTGCGTAGGGTGCATCTTTGCCGCAGTCATCCGGCATCCCAACCGGCATGAACCACGACCGTCTGTCTCCCTCAGAGCCTCCGCACGAGAACGAGGCCAGTGTCAGCCGGCGGAGTTTTCTCCGCAGCGCGGGCGGAGCGCTCGCCGCGACCGGCCTCTCCGCCGCGGCGCTCGCGCAGCAGACGAAACCCAATCAGCAGGACGCAGTCGATTTGCCGCCGCTCCACGCCGCGACCGAAGGCCCGGAAAAAACGCCCGCACCGTCAGAGTCCCAGCCGCAGCGCACGGGATACGCCGTCGTCGGCCTCGGCCACCTTTCGCTGGGCGAGATCTTGCCGGCCTTCGGTAAAAGCAAATACTCCCGCGTAACAGCTCTGGTCAGCGGCGATCGCGCGAAGGCCGAGAAGGTCGCCGGGCAGTATGGCATCAAGTCGACCTCCATCTACGACTACAGGAACTACGAGCAACTGGCGCAGAATCCGGACGTCCAGGCCATCTATATTGTGCTGCCGAACAGCATGCATGCGGAGTACACCGAACGCGGCGCAAAAATCGGCAAGCACATCCTCTGCGAGAAACCCATGGCCACCAGCGCGCGTGACTGCGAACGTATGATCGCAGCCTGCAAGAGCGCAAATGTCAAGCTGATGATCGCCTACCGGCAGCAGTACGAGCCCAACAACCGCGAGATCGTGAGCCTGCGCAAGGCCGGCAAGCTGGGCGCGCTCAAGAGCTTCGTCGCCTCAAACTCTCAGGACCAGGGCGACCCGGACCAGTGGCGGCAGAAGCTCGCCCTGGCCGGCGGCGGCTGCCTGCCGGACGTCGGCGTCTACTGCCTGAACGCCGCGCGATTCCTTTCGGGCGAAGAGCCGTCGGAGGTGACGGCCTTCACCTACCAGCCGAAAGAGGACCCACGCTTCCGCGAGGTGGAAGAGAGCTGCACCTTTATGCTGCGCTTCCCGTCCGGCTTTCTCGCCACCTGCAACTCCGGCTACGGCGCGCACAAGACGCAATTCATGCGCCTCGAAGGTGACCGCCAGTGGGCGGAGATGAGCCCGTCCTTCGCTTACCGTGGCCTTCGGCTGCGCGTGAACCGTGTCGAAGACGGACGCACCGTCCTCGTCGAACCCAGCATTGAGGAGAAGGACCAGTTTGCGCTCGAGATGGACCACTTCTCCCTTTGCGTGCAGGGGAACCTACAGCCGCACACGCCCGGCGAAGAAGGTTTGCAGGATCAGCGCGTCACCGACGCCATCTACGAGTCCGCGCGGACCGGCAAAACAGTCCGGATCGCTCCACCATCCGGTCCAACGCGCGGCCCCGAGCCGCAGGAACAGAGCTAGTTCACCGCCACCGAGGACGTGCGGCCCTTGGGGTCTTGCCGCGGCCTGATCGCGGCTGCCGCCGCCAGATCTGCGGCGCCATGTCGTCCCCGGCCGGAGTACCCTTATCAGCAGGCAATGATCTCGGAGTCTCAAACCGACCGCTTCGGCTTCCTCCACATCGACCTCAACAGCTTCTTCGCTTCGGTCGAGCAGCAGCTGCACCCGGAATACCGCGGCCGTCCGACCGGCGTGGTCGGCACCATGGCGGACACCGGAACCATCATTGCCGCGAGCTACGAGGCGAAGGCGCTCGGCATCAAGACCGGGACCAAGGTCGGCGAGGCCAAAGCCATCTGCCCCGACATCATTCTGGTCAACGGATCCCACTCCCAATACGCGGAGATCTCCCATAACATTTCCGCGGCGGTGGACCGCTGCTGTCCGGTCGCGCACACGCCGTCGATCGACGAGATGGTCTGTCAGCTCATCGGTCGCGAGCAGGAGCCCCCGCGCGCCCGTGCCATCGCTCTTGAAATCAAACAGGCCATCCGGGAGCATGTCGGCGACACGCTCCGCTGCTCGATCGGTATGGCGCCGAACCGCTATCTCGCCAAGATCGCCAGCGACATGCAGAAGCCCGACGGGCTGATTGGCCTTTTGCCGTCGCAACTTCCCAGAGCCATTGCGCATCTGGAGCTGCGCGACCTCCCAGGCGTCGGCGCAAAGACCGAGGCGCGCCTGAACCGCAAAGGCATCACCACGATGGCAGAGCTGCTGGCGCTCGACCGCACCGGCATGCACGCGCTGTGGGACTCGGTCTGGGGCGACCGTCTGTATCATTGGCTCCGGGGCGCCCCAACAGGCGACGACGGCGCGCCGGTCCCCAGCGAACTCCAGAAAAGCCTCGGCCACTCGCACGTGCTCGGCCCCGAGCACCGCTCGGACGAGGGTGCCTGGGCGGTCGCGCACAAGCTGCTGCACAAGGCGGCGATGCGCCTTCGTCTGGAGCACTTCTACGCGGGCTCAATGGGCCTCACCCTCAAGTACGCTCTGAGCCGCGAGCAGGCAGCGCGCGCCGAAAAGCTCAAGCGCCACACCAGCGGCATCCAGCACTCCGGCTGGGGCATGGAGGCGCGCTTCCGCTCCGCGCAGGATACGCTGACGCTGTTGAACGTGCTGCGCGGCGCCTGGGCCAAGCGACCGCAGGGCGACGAGTTCTCGCGACCGTTCTTCGTGGGCGTGACCATGCGAGACCTGATTCCCGAGAGTGAGCGGCAGGTGGAGCTGTTTGACGAGCCCGGAAACCGCTCCGACCTGTCGAAGACGATGGACAGGCTCAACCTGAAATTCGGCCACACGACGGTGCACTTCGCGGGCATGCTGCCCGCGCGCGACGCCGCTCCGACGCGCATCGCGTTCACGCAGATCCCCGTCCAGTACGGCGTGGAGTATATGTGACCTCGGCGGTCACATACATCGGCCGCCTTGCACCCTCGCCCACCGGTCTGCTGCACCTCGGCCACGCTGCCACATTCTGGACGGCGTCCGAGCGTGCCCGCTCGGCGGCCGGCAAACTGCTGCTGCGCAACGAAGACACCGACCCCCAACGCGCAAAGCCGGAGTTCCTGGACGCGATGCTCGAAGATCTCGCGTGGCTCGGGATTGCCTGGGAACCGCCCATGGTCGTACAGTCCGAGCGGATCGCGCTCTACCGAGCAGCGCTGGAGCAGTTGCTCGACGCGGGCCTCGCATACGCTTGCACGTGCTCGCGCCGCGATCTGCAGCAGATGACCCAGGCGCCGCATGAGGACGACGACGACGAGCCGGTCTACAACGGCCGGTGCCGTCCCTCTGCGACGTGGCGCAGCGGTCTGCAGGGTGGCATCAACTATCGCTTCCGCGTTCCCGACGGCGCGCGGATTTCCTTCGTCGACGGCAACTTCGGCCCGCAAAGCTATGCCGCTGGCTGCGGCGGCGAAGCCAGCTTCGGCGACTTCCTCGTCTGGCGCAAGGATGGCCTGCCCTCCTATCAGCTTGCCTGTGCTGTCGACGACGCGGCCATGCACGTGACGGAAGTCGTTCGCGGGCGCGATCTCCTCAAATCCACCACGCGACAGATCCTGCTTCAGCGTGCTCTCGGCTTGCCCACGCCGGCGTACTTCCATACCGAGCTGCTGCGAGACGCTGCCGGAGTTCGCCTGGCGAAACGGCACAACGCTCTCGCGCTCAGGACACTTCGCCAGCAGGGGTGGTCGCCAGAAGAGGTACGGGCAATGTTCGGCTGAAGCTGTCACGCGAGCCGGTCTCCGCGCATCCGAGCTAAGCGAGGACATCTCCATGAACGATCTCATCGCAAGGAATGGCGCCGTTCGCGGCATCGCGCTTACAGCCATCGTGATGTTAGCGGCGACGGGCTGCAACAAGAAGGCTGACAACACCAGCAACTACAAGAGCGCGATCAATGCCTACTTCAACAGCCGCCCGGCATGTCTGTGGGACAGTCCGAAGAAGTTTCCCGTTCAGGCGGGAACCAGCGACACCGACAAAACGAGCAACTACGACGCTCTGGTCGACCAGGGTCTGCTGGTTCGCACCACCGCCGAGAAGAAGGTCTTTATCGTCGCGTCCAAGCAGGTGAACAACTACGATCTTTCGGACAAGGGCCGCGGCTCTTGGGCCGCTGACCAGACCCAACCAGGTTTCGGCAACTTCTGCTACGGACATCGTTCCGTGAGCTCGATCGACAGCTCCACCGAGAACACTGGGCAGGTCGGTGCGACCACCGTCGTCGACTACCACTACACGCTGGCCGATGTTCCCGGATGGGCGAGCGCGGCGGAGACGCAAAACGCCTACCCGCAGCTCAAGGCCGACCTCGCCGGACCGCAAGCGGCGCAAGCAAATCTTTCAGACACCAGCAATGGCTGGGTGGTTACCGGCACGAAGCACGATTGAACCGTTCGTGTACGCGGCCTCGCGACCCACGCGCCCCGGCCCAGGGTCCGCGTGGCGCACATCATCGCGTCTCCCGTGCCGGTTTTCCGAGCTTCCATAACACCTGCCGCAGGATCCCCATCCAAACCGGCGCATCGGCACGCGTGGCGGCAAGTCGAATCGCTAACCGGCGCAGGTGCGCTTCGCTGCTGTTAGCCGGGTGATGCCGCCGGTACTCCGCCGCCTCCAGCACTTCGGCCAGCAGCACCCGCATCCGTTCGATCTCGCCCATGCTGGCTGCGGGCTCGGCAGCCCGTTCACGCACGGGGGTCGCGCTGCCGCGAACCAGTTCGTACAGGCACACCGCGGCGGCCTGCCCGAGGTTCATGGATGGGTGTCGCATGCCGGCATGCTGGTGCATCGGGATGGTGACGAGGCGATGGCAGTAACTCAGCTCCTCGTTGGACAGTCCCGTCTTCTCCGAACCGAAGAGGAGCGCCACGCGAGGGCTCGCTTCCACGCCCTTCGCAAGCTCCTCGGCAACTCGCGTCGAGCTTCTGTCCAGTGTGTCGAGCGGCTGCTCGATGCGGCGTTCGCCGACTGCCGTTGTGCCGAGCACGAGCGTGCAGTCCGCAACAGCTTCGGTGAGACCTGTGAAGTGACGGGCTGCGCGCATCACCTCTCCGGCGTCGATCGCCGATTGCGCGGCCTCGAACGGAACGGTGTAGTCGTTCACCAGACGAAGATCGGTGAAGCCGAAGTCATGCATCGCTCGGGCGACCGCGCCGATGTTCTGCGGGTTGCGCGAGCGCACCAGAACGACGGCGACCCGCCCGCGCTGTTCTGGGCCTATCACTACGGTCCATTGTAGGGGAGTGCGGACCCTCCGTCCTGGCTCCTCGACTCGGCGATCACGTCTCCCACAGGCGCTGGTCAGGCTTCTTCGCAGCCATCAGGTGAAAACTCCAGAGCCCGCCGAGCGGCTCTGGAGTCCCCCACGTGGACGCAATCTAGCGGTGATTGCGCTCTTCCCCATGGTTCGCCTCAGGTCGAGGCTGTGCCTGATGCTGCTGCGGTGCCGGTTGCCGTTGCGGTGCCGGTTGCCGCTGCTGTTGCTGTGCTGGTTGCCGTTGCTGCGGCTGCGGTGCTGGCTGCCGTGCCCCCGCATTGCCCTGATTGTAGGTTGGCTGCCGATTTGCGGCAGGCTGCGCAGCATAAGGGCGCTGCTGTCCGCTCGCACGATTCGCCTGCGCGTTGCTGGGTGCAGCAGCTCCGCGCTGCGCCCCGTTGGGCTGGCCATTGAAGCCACGCTGCTGCTGCCCGGCATTGTTCGGCTGGGCGGCGGCGCCGCGGGCCGGCACGACGCTGCTTCGATCGCCCACTCGAGCTTGCGCGGCCATCGGCGGCTGCCCGTGATTCACGGAGGCAAACTGCGACCGGTTCTGACTGGCGCTCTGCTGGTGCGTCATCTGGTTCGCCGTGGGCTGAACGTGCGGCTCGCGGCTGTAGGCCTGCTCCTGCTGGGTGGGACGCGCCTGGAGGCCGCCGTTGCCACCGTTGTAGCTCACGTGGTTGATCGTTGTGTTGTTGTTGACGATGACGGTCTTGTTGTACACGTTATGAATGTTGGTGACGTTGATGTTGTTGACCGAGCGGTTGTACGCGAAGACGCCGTGGTTCCAGTAACCGCCCTCGTAGCCGACCCCGCCGTAGCCAAAGCCGTAGTTGATGCCGCCGTAGAAGCCGATGTGCGGACCCCAGTAGCCTTCATGGAAGATGAAGGCGCTTCCGCCCCAACCCCAATATCCAGGAGTCCAGAGATAACCGACGGTGGGTGGCTGCACCCAGACGCCGGGAACCCAGTAATACCCCTCGGGGCTATAGGCCCAGTACCCGGGCGTCCAGAGATAGCCGTCGCCGGGGCAGATGGGCTGGGCATAGACCGGCAACGCCGGCGGAGCGAAGCCCACGGAGATGAAGACGCCGCCGAAGGAGGCTGCGGGAAGAGCTGCCACAGCCGCGGCGAGGATGAGCTTTCGGAACAAGGGAAATGTGCGCATAAGCGACCTTTCGGTACGTTCGTCCCGGCTGTTTGCCGGTTGGTGCGGGATGGATCTTGCGGTCTCATCCCGTCTCAGTGTGATGTAACCCGTTGGTGGAAGGGAAGTTTTGCCTCGTACCACTTTTGGGGCAGATGTTCCGATTCGGGAAGCATTTCCTGCAGGAGCGACAACAGCCGTACCGTCACCGCGAAGCGCGCCGGACAGCATGGGCACGGTTGACGGGTCCGGGTCGCGAAGCTGCTCCCCCGTGCGGCTGTCAAGCAGGGACGAAGGAACTGCCCCAGCGAGGCGGTTCGAGGGACGGATGCGCGTTCGACGGACCGGCATTCCACAGCTCACGGGTGCGAGCGAGCCGCTACGCAGCTTATCCTTTCATCAAGGAGCGTGGGCGACTCATGGCGGAGAACGTCGCGCAGCTGGTCAAGGCGCAGGCCGACATTGTTCGAGTGATTGGGGAGTATGTCCGGCTGCGCAAAACGGGAGCGCAGAACTTCACGGGGCTGTGCCCGTTTCACAAGGAAAAAACGGGGTCGTTTTCGGTCAATGCGACGCATGGGTATTTTCACTGCTTCGGGTGCCACGAGACAGGGGATGTCTTTAAGTTTGTGATGAAGCTCGAGAGCGTCTCGTTTCCGGAGGCGCTGCGGGTGGTAGCGGCGAAGTGTGGGATCGCGCTGCCGAAGCGGGAGTTTGCGTCGCCGGAGGAGGCGCGCGAGGCGGCAATCCGGCGGGGGCTGCTCGACATCCACGAGGCAGCGACGCAGTACTTCGAGCAGGCGCTGCGGTCGCCGGTGGCGGCGCGGGCGCGGGAGTATCTGACCGGTCGGGGTGTGGGGGCGGAGACGATTGCGCGGTTCCGGATGGGATGGGCTCCCGATGACTTCAATCACATGCGGGAGCAGCTGAAGGGGCACTTCAGCGAAGACGTCATGCGCGCTTCGGGGTTGTTCTCGGCGAAGGAACAGGCGGATGGCTCGCCGGGGCCGATGTACGCCAAGTTTCGCGGACGGGTGACCTTTCCGATCTTGAACGAGGGTGGGAAGGTGATCGCGTTTACCGCGCGGGCGCTTGAGACCAAATCGGCGGACGGCCGGGATGTGGCGAAGTATATGAACTCGCCCGAGACGCCGCTCTACTCGAAGGGCACTGTTTTGTTCAACCTCGATAAGGCGAAGGGCGAGATGCGCACGCATGACTTCGCTCTTCTGGTGGAAGGGCAGATGGACGCGATCTCCGTGTATATGGCGGGGGTGAAGAACGTGATCGCGACTTCGGGGACGGCGTTTACGGAGGCGCAGGTACGGCTGCTGGGACGGTTTACGAAGCGGGTGGTGGTCAACTTCGACCCCGACACAGCAGGTGTAGCGGCGGCGGAACGAACACTGACCATGCTCGTGGAGGAGGGGTTTGAGGTGAAGGTGGTGACCCTTGAGGGTGGCATGGACCCGGACCGGTTTGTGCGGGAGCGTGGTGTGGACGGGTACATGGCGGCGCTGCGGGGTGCGCGGCGGCATGCGGATTACCTGATCGAGCAGGCGCGGCAGCAGTTCCCGGGGCGGACGTCGGAGGCGAAGGTGAAGGCGATGAACTTTCTGCTGCCGCACATCCGGCGGATGCCGCAGGCGCTGGCGCGGGACGAGTTTGTCATGGATGCGGCGCAGAAACTGGGCATCGAGAGCGGGATCTTGCGGGAAGAGGTGCGCCGGGCGGCCGCCGCGCGGGTGGAGAGCGTGCCGGTGGCGAAGCGCGCGGGAGAGGAGCAGGTGAGCGAAACGGAGCGGGTGCTGCTGCGGGCGCTGGCTCGGCCGGAGGGCGACACGGCGCGGGAGTTCGCGGCAACCGAGGTGGGCGCGCATCCGGAGTGGGTAGAGGGCTTGGTGACGGGGGCGGTCATGGAGGCGTTGGCGGCAGGCCTCCCGGATGGGGGAAGTCCGCTCGATGCGGCTCCGGATGCGGCAAGCCGGGCGCTGCTGGCGCGGGTGCTGGAGGAGGAGGTGGGTGAGGGGCAGGACCTCGAGG
>CALMVL010000249.1 GCA_937873265.1 uncultured Granulicella sp. | reverse complement strand
CCCCAACTTCCCCGCCGACCTCGAACCCGCGCCGCGGAGAACGGCTCAGCCCGCATGACCCATATCCGCTTCGCCACCGGCTTCGCCGTCCTCACCTTCGGCCTCTGCGTCCTTATCGCCATCGACCCCGTCACCATGGCCAACACCCTCCTCCGCCGCCCCTTCGCCCAGCCCGGCGATCCCGCCTTCACCCTCTTCTATCGCTGGGTCGCCATCGCCGGAGCCCTCGCCTCCCTCTACATCCTCGTCGGAGACCTATGGACGCTCGCCCACGCATGACCTCCCAACTCGTATCCATCTCCGTCACAATCAACGGCCAGCTCCACACCGTCGAAACCCCACCCATGCAGCGCCTGCTCGACGTACTCCGCGACGACCTCCACCTCACCGGCACCAAGGAAGGCTGCGGCGAAGGCGAGTGCGGCGCCTGCGCGGTCCTGCTCAACGGCGAGCTCGCGAACTCCTGCCTCATCCCCGCCCTCCACGCCGACGGAGCCCGCATCATTACCATCGAAGGCATCTCGACCGACGGCAAACTCGCCCCCATCCAGCAGTGCTTTCTCTCCGCCGGCGGCGCCCAGTGCGGCATCTGCACCCCCGGCATGATCCTCGCCACCCACCATCTCCTCGAAAAGCACCCCGAACCAACACTGTTACAAATTCAGGAAGGCCTCGCCGGCAATCTTTGCCGCTGCACCGGCTACATGCGCATCTTCGAAGCCGTCCAACTCGCGGCAGCTATGTGTTACCAGCAATGAAGGCCTACATTTCCTTGGCGGAGCGTGCGGAGCTGGCCGCCGTGCTCTTGCGCATCTTCGGCCCCGACGCCCCGTCTATTTTTTTGGGTCATTCGGGTTTGGCGGGACCTTTTTGCCGGCGCGCCGCGCCTCGCTTAAGCCGATCGCAATCGCCTGCTTCGGATTGGTAACCTTTTTGCCGCTTTTTCCGATCGTCAGCTTGCCTTCTTTCATCTCGCGCATTTCGCGCTCGACGCTCTTGCTCGCGTCGGGAGAGTACTTCCGGCCGCTGCTCTCCCTCGCAGAAATCTTGCTTCCGCTCCGCTTCGTCGCTGTCTTCTTCGGGGCAGCAGACTTCTGACCCGCGAAGCTCGTCTTTGCCGACTTCTTCGCGCTTGTCTTCGCCGACTTCTTCGCGGCCTTCTTCGCCGGCGCTTTCGCGCTTCGTGTCTGAGCCGATTTCGACGCCTTCTTTGCAGGCGCCTTCTTCGCGCTCGTGGACTTCTTTGTTGCCGTGCTCTTCTTCGTGGTCATCGCCGCATCCTCCCCTCGGTGAGACATCCAAAGCGCACCGCTCGTTGCACCACTTTCGGTGCACGCGTGCGGGTGTGAACCTGCCATCTCACGTCCGCCGCCGCTTACGTTCGAGCAGCACCACTGTAAGAATCGCCAACGCCGCGCCAAGCAGTTCCAGAGCAACGACGAGACGATGCCGCGGTCCCGGCATGCGGTGCAGGGCATTCTTCTCCCAGGCATCCCGCGACTGCTGGAGATCGCCGGCCAGCCCGGGAATGGTGATCTGGGCGAAATCTTCGGTCGGCAGCGATCCAAAGATGCGCTCGGGCGCGGGCGCGGCTCCTTCGCGGTCCTTCGGAATCGCCTCCATCAGACGGTTGATCTCCGTGTCACGCGGGTCGTCGAAAAAGCGCGAGTCCGCCGTGTTCGGAAACAGGGTTGTCGCTCCGGTCATCTTCTTTTCAATCGCTGCGACCCCATCCTGGCAGACGCCCAAGGTGTAATAGCCGCCAAACGGCAGCTCCGGCCGTGCGATGTGCTCATGCACATACGCGACCGTCATCTTGCCCGCCAGCCGCGTCACCTCGCGCGCATCCGCCCCACGGTACTCATGCGCGTGCCGACCCAGCACCCAGGGCTGGTTGAGCTCGTCCATGGTGCGAAACTCCGCCTTGCCGTCAATGCCGAAGTACCAAGCAACGTCCGCGTTGACGCGTGGCCCGCGGATGAACCACTCGTACTCCGCATGAATGACCGGCACCAGCAGCGGCCGGCGCGTGCCGGGGACGCGGATCTGCGAGTCCACCCAAAACGGCATCATCACGTCCTGGCTCTGCTGGGAGCCCGCGCGCTGGTAGTGAAAGTGGCCAAAGTTCGCGAAGTAGCGTGCGTCCGCAACCATCACCTGGTGCCCTGTAGCAGCCAGCGCTTCCATCAGCGCCTCAGGTGTTGTCACCTCCATCGTGCCCACGCGCGCCGCCACCGGTTTCGCCGCCGTCGCACCGTCGACCGCAACGCCATTCAAGCTCAATCGATTGAGCAGCTGCGCCAGTCGATCGCTTTCGGCATGCATGGGCGCAATCGCCGGATCCGGCCCATCTCCACGCACGACGCCATATCCCATCGGACTCACAATACCCGCGGTCGTGAATGCCGGCAGCTGCGAGGGCTGATTCAGATTCACCACCTGTGCCTCCGCCAGCGAGAGCGCCCCGAGGTCGATGTACCCGCTCACCTCCTTCGCAGACGGCCGCCGCCCCGCGCTGGTCGTCGCTCCCGGGCCACTCGCCAGATCCTCTGCCGCCGCATCCCTGCCCGCGAGTCGCCCCACCACTCGCACGGTTGGGTTGATCTCCCGCATGGTCCATCCCGGAAACCGATCCAGCCCAGCCCAATCTTTACCCAGAATCAGCTCGCGCATTCGGTGCACCAGGCCAGGCGTCAGCAGCGCCGGCCCGTTCTTGCTGCCGTTCGGCCCTTCGATCTGCTTCAGCATCGCCTCCGTGAATCCAGGCTGCGCTGAAAGCTCCCGCATCATGCCCGACAACAGGATCGTCATTGGCGGCATCGGCGTTCCCGGCGCAACATAACGCTGCCGCCGGGCGGCGCACCCCGCCAGCAAACACAGCACCGTCGCAGCGCCGCCCAGGCACCACCTCAGCCAGCGATCTCGACCAGCACCCATCACACGCCTGCCTTCCCGTCCCGTTCCTGGCAGCCGCCGCAAAAACCCAAGCCCCGCCCACAAAGCTACGCCGGACCCAGCGCGTCCAGCTTCTTCACCACGAGCTCATTCAGCAGCGCAGGATTGGCCTGCCCCTTCGACAGGCGCATCACCTGCCCGACAAAGAAGGCCGCCACCGTCTTCTTGCCACCGCGATATTGCAGCACCTGCTTCTCGTTCGCGGCGATCACCTCGTCGATCATCGCCTCGATCGCGCCCGTGTCCGAGATCTGCTGCGGCTTTTCGCGCTCGTACATCGCCGCGAAGTCCTCGCCGCTCGCAAAGCATGTGTCCAAGAGCTGCTTCAGCTGCTTTGATGACAGCTCGCCTGACTCCAGCAGATCCGCTGCCAGTACCACGCCAGCGAGCGTGACCGGCGACTGCTCCATTTCGAGACCCGCCGCACGCAGCCGCGGCGTTAGCTCGCTCGTCAGCAGCGCCACCACCCGGCGAGGCGATTTCGCAAGCTTAGCCGCCGCCTCAAACTGATCCGCAAACGCCCGCGTCGCCGTCAGGGTCGCGGCATCCTGCGCGGCAATGCCGTACTGCGCGACCATGCGCGCGCGGCGAGCTTCGGGCAGCTCCGGCAGCGCTTTCGAAATTTCGGTCTGCCACTCCGCCCCAACCACCAGCTCCGGCAGATCCGGCTCCGGAAAGTATCGGTAGTCGTGCGCCTGCTCCTTCGATCGCATCGAGTACGTCCGGCCCTCGGCGTTGTTCCACAGCCGCGATTCCTGCACCACACGCCCGCCCTCTTCGAGCACGCCGATCTGCCGCTCGATCTCGTGCTCGAGCGCCGACCGGATATAGCGGAAGGAGTTCACGTTCTTCACCTCAGCCTTGGTGCCGAAGCGGTCCGCGCCCCGAAGCATTACGCTCACGTTTGCGTCGCAGCGCAGCGATCCCTCTTCCATGTTGCAGTCGCTCACGCCCGTGTAGAGCAATATCTCCTTCAAGCGCGTGAGGTACTCAAACGCCTCGTCCGGCGTCCGCAGGTCCGGCTCCGAGACAATCTCAACCAGCGGCGTTCCGCACCGGTTCAGGTCGATATACGTCCGGCTGGCCGAGTCCGCAAAGCCGTCGTGCAGACTCTTTCCCGCGTCCTCCTCAAGATGCAGCCGCGTGATGCCAATCCGCTTCGGCCGCCCTTCCGCATCCGGCACCACAATCGCCCCATGCTCGGCAATCGGCTTATCGAACTGCGAAATCTGGTACCCCTTGGGTGAGTCCGGATAGAAGTAGTTCTTCCGCGAAAAAACGCTGCGCTCGCGGATTTGGCAGCCGATCGCCCTGGCCGCCAGCACTGCGAATTCAACCGCCTTGCGATTCAGGACCGGCAGCGCTCCCGGCAGCCCGAGGCATGTCGGGCACACATGGGTGTTCGGCTCACCGCCGTATTCGTTCCGGCACCCGCAGAACGCCTTCGATGCCGTCATCAGCTGCACATGCACCTCCAGCCCGATCACAGGCTGGTACTTCGCCAGAATCTCCGGTGGAAGCGCGGAAAGAGTCGCCATTCCCGCGATTCTACCAAGCCGTTCCGACCTCCATCGCGCATCTGCATCACACTCCGCAGAGCCTATCTTCAGGGCTTCGCTAAGAGCATTCGAAGGAGTGTCACCGATGGCTGCGTCCGTCCCATCCGCGCCAACCGCAAAGATTGTCCGATTTCACGAGCTAGGCAGCGCCGGCGTACTGAAACTGGAAGAGCTTCCGTTGCCCGAGCCTGGCCCCGGCGAAGTCCGTCTGCGCGTTCGCGCCATCGGCCTCAACCGCGCCGAGGTCGTTTTCCGCAAGGGACAGTACATGGTCCAGCCCACGCTTCCGTCGAAGATCGGCTACGAGGCTTCGGGCATCGTCGAGAGCATCGGCCCCGGCGTTTCCCCCGACATCATCGGCAAGATCCGGTCCACAGTGCCGGCCTTCGACATGGGCCAGTTTGGCGTTTACGGGGAGGTCGCGATCGTGCCGGCGTACGCACTGGCAGCGTACCCCGAATCCCTCAACTTCGAGCAGGGCGCCAGCATCTGGATGCAGTACCTTACGGCCTGGGGCGCTCTGTGCCACTTCGGCAAACTCACCGCCGGCGACTTTGTCGTCATTCCCGCCGCAAGCTCTTCCGTCGGGCTCGCCGCCATGGACGTTGTTCGTGCCGAGCAAGCCACCGCCATCGCTCTGACGCGCACTGCAGCGAAGCGCCAAGCCCTGCTGGATCTCGGCGCGCCCCACGTCATCGTCACCGACGAGGAAGATCTGGTCGACCGCGTCCGGGAGATCACGGGCGGCAAAGGCGCGCGCCTCATCTTCGATCCCGTCGGTGGTCCAACGCTTGAGAAGCTTGCCGCCGCCGCGGCCGGCTCCGGCACGATCTTCGAGTATGGCGCGCTTTCCCGCGACCCCACCCCGCTGCCCCTGTTCGCTCTGCTCTCCAAACATCTCACGATCCGCGGCTACACCCTGTTCGAGATCACCCCCGTTGCCGAACTCCGCGCCGCCGGAGAACGATACATTTACGACCATCTCCAGAACGGCGACTTTCAACCGATCATCGCCAGGACGTTTCGGCTGTCGGAGATCGTGGAGGCGCAGCGGTACATGGAGTCCAACCAGCAGATCGGCAAAATCGTCGTTACTGTCTGAACGCCCTGCCGGATCACCGCCCCGGCGGAGCGTTTCGACTCCACGCTCCGCAACACTGCGTTACTGCCGGGCTTCCTTGATTGTGTAGAACAGCACCGCGTCATGGCCGACCAACGCCATTTGGTCGCCGCCCGGCGAAAGGGCATAGCCCTGCTGCGAGACGGCGAAGTCAGTCGAGCTGACCGACTGCAGGTTGACCCCGTCCGAACTGCGATAGATCGAGATCTGCTCGCGCAGCAGGTCACTTCGGTCGAACGGCTGGCCGTAGCTCATCGCGCGCGCCGCCTTCACGATTCGCACGGCGAACGCACCGTCCGTTGCAGACACCGCGGACTGCTCGAGTTCGTCCGAGGGCGAGTCGCCCTTCAGGACTGGATGGCCATCCGGCCGCAGCATCCGATACCACCGTCCACCGCTGCTCGCGCACCCAACTGCAAAGATCAAGCCATGTTCGGGCGTGGAAAGCACCGGCCTGCAGGTGGATTTCACTGAGGCGACCGTGCGTTCCGACTGATCCCAACGAAACTCCGCAAGTCTCCATCGGTCTTTCCCGGATGCATGGATCCGCAACTCGCCCTCGTCCGACAGCACGGGTACCTGCGCATGCGACGACCGGTGCGTGGAGAGCAGCAGGTGAAAGTCGCCGTCAAAAACTCTTACCTCAACGTCCTCGTCCGGCTCCTCGGAGGCTGTGCTCTGGAGCTCTCGGTAAACGAAATCGGCATACCGCTCGCGGATGGTTCCGACGGCCAGGTGGTCGCCCGATGGCGAGCTCGCAACCCAAGCCACCCGACCTTCGATGGGGATCGAGCGTACCGGATGCAGTTCGGCGTCGTACACCCGCAAGTCGTGCCCCATGTGCACCAGCACGCGGCCGCCTGCAAGCCGCCAAAGATACTGCGTGTCGCCGCGTACGCGCCACTCCAAAACGCGCTTCACGGTATGCGTCTCCGGGTCGATCAGCACCGCGCGAATGGTTCGCGCGACCTCCTCGTTTGTCCCGAGCCGCTGCCGCAGACCGTGCGGATCAAAGGTGCACAGCAGGTTATGCGCGTCCAGGTAGGTCAGTGTCGTCTCGCTGTCAAACGCCGGCGCCTGCCGCCTTACGCGGGGCGCGTACCCGAAGGCGCCGATCGGCAACATCGCCGCGGCTCCCTCGGTCGCCATCGCCGCGCCCATACCCTCGACCGCATGGCAACCGCCGACACACACCTCGGTCTCGTCCGGCGGCTCGGCCTTTTTGTTGGCCGCAACACGGGTCGCGGCACCCGGTCCAGACACTCCGGCTGCGGCGGCCGTCCCCACCGCCCCACCATTCGGCACAGGGACGCTGCCTGTTGGCGTCGCCGCACCCGCACCGGCAAGATCGCGCGGCAGACGGGGCACCAGAATCAGGCTGGTTGCCGCCTCCAGCCGTGCATCCTGCCCGATCGCGACGATGACGGTTGCTCCGTCCACCCCCGTTCCCACGCTCAGGTTTACTCGTCGAATATCGACCACCTGCCCCGGCAAAATCCGGTCCGGCAGGCTGCGTGTCGGCTGAACGGCAACGGTGTTGATCGCCGAGGCTGAGGCAGCACTGCGAATTCCGCCCGCGATCGCCAGGCCCACGGCATCCGCCAGCGGTGGCGCTTCGCTCACCCCCGACTGCCCGGTCTGCGAAGTACCACCCGCCGGCCCAACCAGCGCCACGAGCGAGAATCCGCGCGGAGTTCCTGGATGCCCGTCGCAGTCCGCCGCGTCAAAGAGAAGTTGCACCTCGGCATTCTTCACCGTCTTGGACCGTTTCACCATCTGCACGACGTGGCCCTGTACGATCGAGCCCGCGCGCAGATGGCACCCCGGGCCCGACCAGTCCAGATCCACCCGGACCAGTACCGGAGACCCGGGATGGACGCGCGATCCTTCGAGTGGTCCCAACAACTCCGTCTGCAGAGGTCGAACGGACGGACTCGGCGCGTCGCTCGCGTGCAGCAGTCCAGGCACGCACAACCCGAGCGCAAATGCGGCCCGCAGAAGCGTAGGCAGAGAGCAGGCAGGTACAGACAGCATCGAACAGGTCCTTGAACGCGATCAAAGTTTACTCCGGCGAACTGTTCGCTGTCCCCGGTCTTGTTTCATCGTCTGTCGGGCTTCTCGCTGTCCGATCTCTCTGGGACGGCCATCCCCCCAAGCAACTCTCGTAGAATCAAGATCAGCATGGTCCTTCCTTTTGTCCGCGATCTGCTCGCCGACCTCGAACACACCGAAGCCTTTGATCGCGCCGGCCGCCACCTCGCCGGCGGCCTCGGTCGGCGTCGTATCTCGGGTCTCACCGTTACGGCGCGCGCCCTCTACCTGCCGCTTTTTGTTCGCGCCGCCGCTGCGCCCTGCGTCATCCTCGTCGCAGACAACAAGGCGGCGGAAGCCCTGCACACCACCGTGCTTACCGCCTGCGAGCTGACCGGCGCCCTGGGCATGAAGGACGTCCTTCGCCTTCCCGCCCACGACGTACTCCCGTTTGAAAATCTTTCGCCGCATGCGGAGATCCAGGAGACCCGCGCCGCGACGCTCTGGAAGCTCGCCTCAGCAGCCGGCACCGCCAACGCGCGCAGCCCGCGCCTGGTCATCGCACCCATCGAGGCGGCCTGTATGCGCCTTTTCCCGCGCGATCATTACACGGCCCTTGCGCTCCACCTGCACGTTGGCGAAGAGCACATACCCGAGATGCTGGTCGATCACCTGCTTTCGGTCGGTTACACCAGAGTTGACGTGGTGGAGATGCCCGGCCAGCTCACCATCCGCGGCGGCATTCTCGATGTCTACTCCCCCGAACAGGACCGCCCCGTGCGCATCGACTTCTTCGGCGACGAGATTGAATCGATCCGGCGGTTCGACCCCGAAACGCAGCGATCGTTCTCTACGCTGGACGATGCCCTGCTCCTGCCCTTGACCGAAACTCCTGTCACGGAAAAGCTTCTTTCCGCTATCAACACCCGCCTGACCCGTTCCGGCTCGGCGGCAGCCGCAAACCTCGAAGGCGGCGAGACGCCGAGCGAGCTGCAGACACACGTGTCGACAAGGACAGGCAGCGACGCGACTGTGTTTCCAGGTTGGGAGTTTTTCGCTCCCGTCGCGGGTGCTACCTCGTCGCTGCTCGACCTGCTGGGCCCGGGCACGCGCGTCTTTGTCGAAGAGCCGGCGATGACCGAAAACCAGGGAGAGCGCTGGTGGAACAAGGTCGAGCAACGCCACGACCGTTCCGGCATCGGCTCACTTATTCGCCCTGAGGACATCTACGTCTCTCCCTGGGAGCTGCATGACCGTTTACGCACCTTTCCCGGCGCGGACCTCGACCAGCTCGGCGCGGTTGACATCCTCGATGCCAACAACAGCTCGCTGTCCGAAATCAGCTTCTCCACCCGCCCCACGCAACGCTTCCACGGCTCCGTCCCCGCACTCGTTGAATCCATTCAGGCCCTGATGGCCGCCGACTCACGCATCCTGCTCACCGCGCCCAATCAGGGGGAACTCGAGCGCCTCGCCGGCATCTTGCAGGAGTATGGCCTTCCGTACCGCATCGGCTCCCGCGCGCAGCATCCCGGCTCGGAGTCCCTCGCCATCGAAGCCGCTTCCCTTGGAAACTCCGCAGAGTCGCAGCGCGCTCCCGTTCTCGTCCGCGCCCCACTGGCCGCAGGCGTCCAGATAGCCGACCTTCGCCGCGACACAGCGAGCCAGGTCGTCGTCTTCGGCGCCAACGACCTTTCCGACGATGCCGACGTTTCCGCCCGCCCCACACCGCGCAAAAAGTCCAAGACCTCCGCCTTTATCTCCGACTTCCGCGATCTCAAAGTCGGCGATTACGTGGTGCACGTCGAGCACGGCATCGCGCAGTACTGCGGTCTCCGTGTCATCGATGACAGCAAGGCCGAGCCCGGCGCACCCCCGCCGCTCGAACTCATGATTCTCGAGTTTGCCGACAACGCCAAGCTGTACGTGCCGCTCACGCGTCTCGACCTCATCCAGAAGTACCGCTCCACCGATACCGGTCCCGCGCCCGAACTGAACAAACTCGGCAATCAGACCTGGGCGAAAACGAAGGCGCGCGTCAAGAAGGCCATGCAGGACATGGCCGCCGAGCTGCTGAAGCTCTACGCCCAGCGCGCCGCCGCTGTCGGTCATGCCTTCTCGCCCGACAGTACGCTGCAACGGGAGTTTGAGGACGCCTTCGCCTTTACCGAGACCGACGACCAGCTCAACGCCATCGATGACATCAAGCGCGACATGGAGCGCGTCCAGCCTATGGATCGCCTGCTCTGCGGTGATGTCGGCTACGGCAAAACCGAGGTCGCGATGCGCGCCGCCTTCAAGGCCGTGCAGGATTCGAAGCAGGTCGCCGTGCTCGCCCCCACGACTGTTCTTTCCTTCCAGCATTTCGAATCTTTCAAGAAACGCTTCGCCAGTTTCCCCGTGAACATCGACCTCATCTCGCGCTTCCGCACCGCAAAGGAACAAAAGGACACGCTCGAGCGCACCGCCGAAGGCAAGGTCGATATCCTCATTGGCACCCACCGCATCTTCTCCAAAGACATCCGCTTCCAGGACCTCGGCCTTCTTGTCGTCGACGAGGAGCAGCGCTTTGGCGTCCGCCACAAAGAGCGCCTCAAGCAGATGCGCGCCGCCATCGACGTCCTCTCCATGTCCGCCACGCCCATCCCGCGCACCCTGCATATGTCACTGATTGGGTTACGAGATATGTCGGTCATCGAGACCCCGCCCAAAGACCGCATGGCCATCCAGACCATCGTCGCCAAGTTCGACGAGAAACTCCTCCGTACCGCCGTCGAGATGGAGCTCGAGCGCCAGGGCCAGGTCTACTTCGTCCACAACCGCGTCGAAACCATCTACGAACTCGCCGCCAAGATCCGCGAGCTGGTCCCCTCCGCCCGCGTCATCGTCGGCCACGGCCAGCTGCCCGAGGCCGAGCTCGAGCGCGTCATGCTCGCCTTTATGAACGGCGAGTACGACGTCCTCTGCGCCACCTCCATCATCGAAAACGGCCTGGACATCCCGCGCGCCAACACCATCATCATCAACCGGGCGGATCGCCACGGTTTGTCTGAGTTGTACCAACTCAGAGGCCGCGTCGGCCGATCCAACCGCCGCGCTTACTCCTACCTCCTCATCCCGCCCGAGCAGCAGCTCACCGAAATCGCCCGCCGCCGACTCGCTGCTCTGAAAGAGTTCTCCGACCTTGGTGCCGGCTTCAAGATCGCCGCGCTCGACCTCGAACTGCGCGGCGCCGGCAACATGCTCGGCGGCGAGCAGTCCGGCCACATCGAAGCCATCGGCTTCGAGATGTACACCACCATGCTCGAAGAAGCCGTCCGCCAGCTCAAGGGCGAAGGCGGCTCGGAACACGCCGGGGCGACCGTGAATCTCGGCATATCGATTCGCATCGACGACAGTTACATTCCCGAAGAAAACCAGCGTTTGCGCATGTACAAGCGCGTCGCCGCGGCATCCTCGGGCGATGAGTTCGTTGAGATCCGTGCCGAACTAAAAGATCGTTACGGTGACATTCCGGAGACGGTGAACAACCTGCTCGCCGCTGGCGAGATTCGGCTCTTCTGCGAGCAGCTCGGTATTGCCTCGATCGAACGGAAGCGCGCATCCATCGAGGAGCCCGCAGCCAAACCGGCGGTCGCGGAAAAATCGACTGTGCCACAAAACGGCACACATCGCCCGCAGCCATCGCAACCAGCACCCCAGCGCTACACACCACCCCCAAACCCAAATCGCTTCGGCCCGCAGCCACCGATTCAGCCGCTTCGCCCTGGCCAGATTGCCCGCCCCGCGCCGCCGGTCCGCCCGCTCCAGTTCGGCACCCGCTCCGTTGCACAACGCGAGGTGACCAACGCGACCCTCGCGGCCCGCGCTGCCGTCCGCACCACCAATGCCCCCATGCTGGCGCAGGCCGGCAAAATCAAATCCATGCGAGACATGCTCTTTCTCCGGTTCGCCGACACCTCCGCCTCCGACACTTTCTCAAATCCCGGCCGCTCACGCCACGGTATGGGGACCGACCCCGACACACTTCTGAAGCTCGTCAGCAGACACTCAAAAAACGGCGCCAGTTTCACCCCCGAAGGCGTTCTCCGCTGGCCGCTCACCAGCCCGAAAGCCGAAGACGTCCTGCGCGAAACCCGCGACCTCCTCGAACGTCTCACGCCCGACGCGACGACGTAATCGTGCGCCGGTTCTCGTTCTGGTCTCGCCCGTAACCATGGGGCGAGTACCCCGTCAGAAAAGCTCACCGCTCTACAACCCTTTCGTGCCAGACCCGCTCTGAAACCTTGAGTCTCTGCGCGTGAGCTGCAGGTATCGACCCGAACGCCACGCCGCATGAACCCTTTGGCTGACACACTCGCAGCCCCCAACCCTCCGGGTGTTCGGGAACGTCATCGGCGTGTCCGTTCGCTCTTTGGAGAGACCCAGACCTAACGCCTCCACGGGCAACAAATCCCCTCGAACGCAGGAGCACTCATGGCAAGCAACACCGAGCACACCACACTGGTCTGCCTCTTCCACCACACCGACCGGGCCGAACGCACCGTGCAAGAACTGCTCGAGGTTGGTATCCCGCAGACCCACATCACTCTCATTGGCCATGCCCGGAGCACGGTCGCCAACGTGAACTCCGGCAATGCAACCCTCGACAGCATCGACGTACCCGAACAGGACCGCAAACGCTTTCAGGACGGCCTCCACGGTGGCGGCAGCGTCGTCGCGGTATCTGCGCTGCCCGGCACCTCCGGCCAGATCGAGGAGATCTTCAAGCGATACAGCGCCGACAAGATCGACGAACAGGTGATCGGAGACAACTCCGGCGTTCCTCTCGGCACCGTTGATGCCTCCCAGTATTCCAGCGTCGTCACCTCCGAGACAGTCGATTTCCCGCAAGCGAATCAGGTCATCACAGTTGATCCGCCAGTCGTTGAGACTATTGCCGCGCCGCCTGCCGATGAGATCGACATCGCGCAGAGCCGAAGGGGTCTGCACGAAAGCGTCGTCATCGCGCAACCCGACGACCTGGTAGAAGACGCGGACGGGACCGAACCAACATCGGCGACCACCTTCCGCTTTGACCCCGACGCGCCGCTCGACAATGTGCGAAATCCTGCTTCCGACCGGCTCAACGATCCCCTCAACCGCCGCTAGCCCGCTGCTACGCCCGCACAAGCTTTCTCCAAGGAGAACAAGAGAATGGCCACCGAACGCGTCAAAGTCTATGAAGAAAAGAGTAAAGGCACTCCAATCTGGTACTGGCTCCTTCCGCTCATCCTTCTCGCCCTGCTTGCACTTTGGGCGTGGAAGAGCCGCCACAATGCGCCGGTTGCTTCGACAGATACACCCGCCGCCGTCGGCGCGTCCTCCACAGCCGGCGCACTTCCTGCCCTCGGAACCGTGCACTTTGATACCGACAAGGCGACCCTTACAGCGGATGGCCAAGCCACGCTTACCCGTGCCGCCCAGGTGATGAAACAGCAGCCCAACCTGCACCTCCGCCTGGAAGGCTACACGGACAGCACGGGCACCGTCGGGCACAATGACACGCTCGCCCAGATGCGCGCCCTCACAGTGGAGCAGTTTCTGATGCAGCAGGGAATCTCGAAGGACCGACTCACGGGCCAGGGTTTCGGTCCCAGCAATCCCGTCGACACCAACAGCACAACTTCCGGCAAGGCAGACAATCGCCGCGTCGAGCTCTTCCAGCAACCGTAGCAGCTCTCACATCCGTGGCCCGGCGGCTCTCTTCAGAGCCCCGGGCCTGTTTTTGTTTGTGGGCAGCCCACGCGCTTCCCTTCGCGGCACATTTCTCCCTTTGCCGACGATTCCGCCGGGCCGTACACTCCTGACACATGTCCATTTCTCGCCTGCCTGCACTCGTTTCAGGGGCCGCTCTGGCCCTTGCCCTGCCGCTCAGCGCGCAACACCCAGCCGCTGGAGGCGCCGCACAGACCTTCGCCGGCCTTTCCGAACAGTACTTCTCGGATGTCTTTTTCCGATCGAATCCGACGGCGGGCACCTCCGCCGGTTTTCATCAGTACGACACCGCGCTTGAGGACTATTCTGCCGCGAGTGTGCAGCGTTCTATCGCGGCGCTCCACAGCTACGAGAGCAAGATCGTCGGCGTTGACGCATCGGCCCTCGATGCGTCCGACGCCGCTGACCGCGAGATCCTGCTCAACTCGATCCGCTCGCAACTGCTCTCGCTCGAAATCATCCGCAACTGGGAAAAGAACCCGGACAACTACTCTTCCGGCGTTACCAACTCCATCTTTGTCCTGATGGAGCGCCCCTTTGCGCCCGTCAACACCCGTCTCCGCGACGTCGTCGCTCGGGAGCGGCGTATTCCGCAGGTCTTCGCGGACGCGCGCCAGAACCTCAAGAATCCGCCACACATCTTCACCGAGATTGCCCTCGAGCAGATTGACGGGATTGTCTCGTTCTTTCAGAACGACGTTCCGTCCGCCTTTGCCGACGCGGACGACGCACAGGCCAAAGCCGATTTCGCAAAATCCAATGCCGCCGTTATCGAGGCCCTCAAGAGCTACGGCGCGTGGATGAAGTCCGACCTCCTACCCCGATCCAACGGCGATTTTCGCCTGGGCGCCGACACCTTCGCGAAGAAGCTTCGCTATGACGAGATGGTCGACATCCCGCTGCCGCGATTGCTCGAGATCGCCTACGCTGACCTCCACAAGAATCAGGCCGAGTTCGCCCGCGTCGCCAAAGAAGTCGACCCTTCGAAAACACCGCAGCAGGTTCTCGCCGAGCTCGCGACCATCCACCCCGCACCCGACAAACTTCTTCAGGCTTTTCATGATCAGTTCGCGTCGTTGATCGCCTTTATCAACGCGGATCACATCATCACCATTCCGTCTCCCGTGGAGCCTACGCTGGAAGAGACCCCGCCTTTTATGCGCGCCACCACGCAGGCCTCGATGGACCCGCCCGGCCCGTTCGAGACCCACTCCACCAGGGCGTACTTCAATGTCACGCTGCCTGAGCGCGACTGGACCCCCGCCCATATCGCCGAGCACATGGCCGCTTTCAACGTAGGCACCATCACATCCACCGCCGTCCATGAAGCCTACCCTGGCCATTACATCCAGTTTCTCTGGCAGGACCAGTTCCCGTCCAAAATCCGCAAGCTTGTTGGCGCCGCGACCAACATCGAAGGCTGGGCACACTACTGCGAGCAGATGATGCTCGACCAGGGCTATCTTCCTGCCGACGTGAAGCCGGACACCCGTGAGGCCCGGCTCATCCGTCTCGGGCAGTTGCAGGACGCGCTGCTTCGCGACGCGCGCTTCGTCAACGCTTTGAAGCTGCACACAGCCCAGGGCGAACCGTCAGGGCAGTGGACGATCGATCAGGCTGTCGAATTTTTCGTCAAAGAGGGCTACCAGTCCCCTGCTATCGGCTTGGTCGAAACCAAGCGCGGCACCTCCGATGCCACCTATCTCTACTACACCCTTGGCAAGCTCGAAATCCTCAAGCTCCGAGCTGACGTGCAGGCCAAGCAGGGCGCCGCGTTCAACCTACAGAAATTCCATGACAGCTTTATGCGCGAAGGCCCAGCGCCCATCAGGATCATCCGGAAGGACATGCTGCAGAATGACAGCCCCGTGCTCTGAAACGTAGGTGAGGATGTGATCTGAAGATGGGCAACATGCCGGCCAGACGATCCGTCTTGCGCAGCAAACCACCTTCTCCGAGACCGACACAACCGGGCTCCACCTCACGGTGGACCGCCCGCCTCCAGCTCGCGCCCGCCGGCCAGCCCGCCTGAATGAGAGCGGCGAAAAGAACACCCCAACGAACACACTGGCGAGCGCCACAAGCGCGCCCTCGGCCATTGGCAAAGGCGCCAAGAGATCGGCGATCTGTGCCCCTTCTAGACCTTCACCGAACGCGAACCTTGCCGCGACCACTTCGACCTGGATAAGCTGCGCTTTCTCTAGGGTGTCTTGATAGGATGAGCGACTTCGGTTTACGAGTTTCACCGGAATCAAGGCTCACTTGCTGCTCTAGGAGACAACTATGCAGGAACGGATCCCGATGGCGTGTAAAAGGTGGCCGATCCGATCTGCTCGCGTCGGAAGCCGTCGTGAAGGTTGATGATCGTTTCGGCGCAGCCGAGCGTCAGTATGCCGCCGGACGAGAGCATCGGGCGAATCGCGCTGATGACCTGCTTTTTCGTCTCCGTATCGAAGTAGATCAGCACATTGCGGCACAGAACGAGGTCAAACGACCCCAGTTTGCCGATATTGCGCCGGAGATCGAGGTGTTCGAACCGAACCATGGACCGAACCTCGTCACATACCTGCCACGCTTTGCCGCTGCTTACGAAGTATTTGCGCAGAAATGCGTCGGGCAGGCCGCGACTCACCTCCGACTGCGCGTACCGTCCCTCACGGGCGCGGTCGAGGACCTGGGTCGAGAGATCGGTTCCAAGGATTTCGGCGTCCGTTGCGCCGGAGCCCAGATCGCGAAGCAGCATGGCGAGGCTATACGCTTCCTGACCCGAGGAGGCGGCAGCGGACCAGATGCGCAGCTTGCGGCTTCGGTGCAGCCGTTTGAGCATGCCGGGCAACAGCTGCGTCCGAAGGGCTTCAAACATCGGTGCGTCGCGGAAAAAGAAGGTTTCATTTGTCGTGACAGCATCCAAGACCTGCTTGACTAACTCCACAGGCGCGCGTCGCACCACCACATCGCCGAGACTTTCGAGCGTTTGAATGCCGAACGACTTCGCCACTGGCGACGCGAGCACGGTCATAAGGCGTGACTCAAGCATGTACTGCTTGTCGTGATCGAGCACGATGCCGGATTCTGTCCGAATGAACCGCTGCAACAAGGCGTAACTTCCTGGTGAGAGTTTTCCGGGGTCTCTCGAAGGGGATGGGGGCCGGGCTGGATTCGCATCGATCATACGAGTTTGACCACCTCCGGCATGATCTTGACGAGTGGAAGCACGGCGTCGGCCAGACCGGCCGCGGCAATGGCTCCCGGCATTCCCCAGACGACGCTCGTCTCTCGATCCTGAACGAGCACCGGCGCGCCCTTGGCCTTGAGCGCGCGGACGCCCTTCAGCCCGTCCTGGCCCATACCGGTCAGCACAGCTGCGATCGCGGCGTCGCGGTACACCTCCGCCACTGAGCGAAACAAGACATCCACGGCAGGCCGGCAGGAGTTCTCCTGCTCGTCCTGTGTTAGTTCAATGTCCACCCGGTGCAGCTTGCGAACGACCCGCATGTGAAAGTCGCCGGGGGCGAGAAGGGCTACGCCGGGCTTCACTTCCATCCCGCTCTCCGCTTCCACCACCGGAATGCGGCTGATGCGCGAAAGCCGTTCGGCCAACAGTTTCGTGAAGTGAGGCGGCATGTGCTGGACTATCAGCACCGGAAGCGGAAAGTCGGCAGGCAGCATGGGAAGCATCTCCGCCAGTGCCGCCGGGCCTCCGGTGGAACAACCGAGCACGAGCACTTGCGGCAGCACACGATCCGGCGTTCGCGGCACGACGGTGCGCCGTTTGGTTTGCGTGCTCCGAGCGAGGCCATCTCCGGAGCGTGCGAGGCCGGTATCGGCGTGTTCTTTGCAGATCCGGCAAGCTTGTGCCAGCATCGCCCGCACCCTCGCAGCAAATGGAAGATCCTCTAAATTCAACCCCTCTCCGTGCATTCGCGCGAGTCCCTCGCTCGAGCTCGCCCAGCGCACCGCAACCAGGGAGCACCGCTCCTCGAAGGGATTACACACTACGGCAACGGGCGGAGGAGAACACCCCTGCAGGCAGCTGATTGCCTCGGTTTGATCCGCCTCGGGCAACTCCTCATCGAGGATCACCACATCCGGGCGAATGTGGGTGATTGTGGTGACCGCCGCCGACCCGCCGCGTGCGAACCCTACGACCTGAAATCGCGCATCTTCGGAGAGAAACCTTGTCATCAGCCGGCGCATTAACTCCGAACCCCCAACAATGAAAACGCGAACTGTCTCATTCGGCGGGTTCGAGAACGTCCCCTGGTTGCGCGAGGAGCGATGGTGGTTTGGATTTTTCGCCGCTACGGCCTGCAGACCATTCTGCTCACGCGAGCGCATTCGTTCCGACTCCCTTGATCGTCCCTTGACGGCAACTGCGCATCTGTACACCATCCAGCTCACATCCGTTCATGTCTTTCCTTGAGATCGATGTCTACCTGTTGCTGAGAGAGCCATCGAAGCGCATCAACATGCCCGAAGCCGGCGTGTGCCTCGACCGAAAGATAGCTGAGGTGACGGTTCACGGGAGCAGATGTGGTCTTGCTGCTGCAAACCGTCCGGTGTCGGGCAGAGCTAAATCTGAAATCGCCGGACAAGCGTACCCAGCTGCGACGACATAGAAGTAAGCGTGAGCGCCGCCGCCTCAATGCCGCGCGCCGCGACGGTCGTCTCCTCAGCAGAAGCGGCGACCGAGCGAATGTTCTGCGTGATCTCGTTCGTTCCCCGCGCAGCTTCGGCCACGTTGCGCCCGATCTCGTTCGTCGTTGCAGTCTGTTCCTCGACTGCGGACGCGATGGTACTGGAGATATCGTCAACATGGTTGATGATTTCGCTCACGTCCGCAATCGCCTTTACCGCTGCTTTCGTGTTGCTTTGAATGGCGTCGATCTTCTGGCTGATCTCTTCGGTCGCCCGTGCCGTCTCCTTCGCGAGCTCTTTCACTTCGTTCGCCACCACCGCAAACCCCTTACCCGCCTCTCCGGCCCGCGCCGCCTCGATCGTCGCGTTCAGCGCGAGCAGATTGGTTTGCTGCGCTATGGACGTGATCACCTTGATGACCTTGCCGATCTCCTGGCTTGACATGCCAAGATCGCTGATCGTCTGCGAGGTCGCGTCCGCAAGGTTGACGGCCTTTTTTGCCACGCGGGCCGCCTCGGTGGCGCTCTTGGAGATTTCCCGGATGGACGCCAGCATCTCTTCCGAGCTCGCGGCGACGATGCTGACATTGGCCGACACCTGCTCGCTTGCGCTTGAGACGCCCATCGCCTGCTCCGCCGCGTTCTGCGAGTTGCCGGTCATCTGTTGCGCAATCGCAGAAAGCTCTTCCGCAGAGGATGAGACGCTGGCCGCCGTCTGCCCAATGCCGTCGATGCTCTTGCGGAGATCGGCAAAGAGCCGGGCGAGGCCTTCGCCCATCTGTCCGGCGACATCACTGCCCGAAATGTGGATTTCGCGTGTCAGATCACCGTTCGCCGCGGCCCCCACACTCTCAAGCAGGCTATCGATCTTCGCCTGACGCTCCCGCGCCGCCATTCGCTCCTCTTCTTTGAGCGCCTCCGCTTGGATCCGCAGCTTCGCCTGACTGGTTGTGTCGCTCGCAAACTTCACGACTTTGTATGCCTTGCCGTTCAGGTCGAAGACAGGATTGTAAGTCGCCTGAATGTAGATCTCCTTGCCCGATTTACAGACCCGCTTGAACTCGCCAAACTGAAATCGTCCCCGGTTCAAGTCGTTCCAAAACTCCTTGTATGCCGTCGAGGTTCGAAAACTCTCTTCGACAAACATGCCGTGGTGCTTGCCTTGAATTTCGCTCAATGAATAGCCCAGAAGATTGAGAAAGTTGTCGTTCGCTTTCAGGATCGTTCCATCGAGGCCGAACTCAATCATCGCCTGCGACTTGCTGATGGCTTCGATCTGGCTCTGGTAATCGGCAGCGGCCTGTTTCTTCGCGGTCACGTCGCTGGCGAACACAGCCACCTTGTAGGGCTTAAGGTCCGCGCCAAACACTGGATTGACTGTCGCCTGCAGATAAATCGTGCGGGCTCCTTTTCCAACGTACATGTACTCGCCGCTAGAAAACTCTCCTTGGCGCAAACCGTCCCACAGCTTGCGTTGGCCGATCGATCCGCGCTCCGCAGCATCCAGAAAAAAGTCATGCGTCACGCCGGCGATCTCCTCTCGCGTATAGCCGAGCGCCCTGAGAAAGTTCTCGTTTGCGCCGATCACGCTGCCATCCATCGCGTACTCCACCACGCAGCGCGACCGCTCGACGGCACGCATTCGGGCCGCGGCATCGAGGTACTCAGGCGGGATGGCTGCCGTTGCTCCACGAACCGCGCGCGCAAGCGGCTTCCGTGGCTTCGCCGCGGTCTGCCGCAGCACCTTGTCCTGCTTTGTCTTTGGTGTGGATCGTGGGGTGTTGCGTACAGTGGTCATGCTTTATGTCCTCGAGTTCACTTGAAGCGAGATTTGTTTCGGAGAAGCCGGCTTGGTCTGAAAAGGCAGGCTGGCACACGAAGCCTCTTCCAGCAGACGCTCCGTGTCCAAGACCAGCAGCAAGCCGCTCTCGAGGTCATAAACGCCTCCGATCAGGCTGCGCTGCTTTGCCGGCATGTTGTCAGGAACGGGCGCAAACGTGTCAACCGGCACGTCCAGTACGTCGTGAATCTCATCCACCAAAAGGCTCACCGCGCTGTCAGCAGAGTGAATGACGATGTTCATCGAAGGCCGGTCGCCCGGGGCAGGCGGCAAACCCAAACTGCGCCGGGTGTCAATGGCGATCACGATCTGCCCACGCAGGTTGATGAGCCCTTCCACGGACTCGGGAGCCAAGGGAACGACCGTCATCTCCAGCGCCCGGATCACCTCCTGCACCTTGAGCACCTCGATGCCCAGCCACAGATGATCGATGCGGAACGTGACGTACTGGCATGTGCTTGCAGGGCCGACCATCATTGGCGCACCTCTTGCGCGGTTGTGCGCTTCGACACAAGCGAGGCGACTGCGTTCAACAGCTCTGTTCGATCATCCTGGTAGACGTGCGCGTCAAAGGCTCCGAGTCCAGCTGGTTTGACGTTCCGTGCACTGCCCCGCTGGGGATGCAGCAGAGCTAAGACCGGTACATCCCCCAGCAGCACATCGCCGCGGATTGCTTGGAGCAGCTGCAAGCCGGCGCTCTGCTCCCCCGATAGATCGAGCGCAGTGATCACGAGATCAAACGTCTCCGATCGAAGCTTGCCGAGCGCCTCGGCGAGCGTCTCGGCAGGCGCTGTTGCGTGTCCGTCGGTTTCGAGCAGCCCCTGCAGCATCTCGCGCGTTGCCGTCCGACCTTCGACAACCAGCACGCGGCCCGGGTTGGAGGGCTTGTCCGGCCCAGCGCCAGCCCAGTCCTTTCCGGTCGCTCGAAGCAATGCATGGAGATCAAGCAAATCGGTGATCTTTCCGCTGATCACTGCGGACCCTAAGATTCCAGGAGCGCTCACCCTGTGGCGAACCGTGATCGCCTCGTCCACAATGTCGACGATCTGATCAACAATCAGCCCCATCCGACGAGGTCCGTCGCTGAACACAATGATCTGCAGGACGCCGCGCCGGACCTGCTCCGGGTCCGCTTCCGGCACCAGCATCTCGGCGAGCGAAATGAGCGGCAGGATCTCGCCGCGATAGTGCAGCACCGTCCGACCCGCCGCGCGTTCGATGGCCTCCGCGTCGACCTCCTCGAGCCGATCCACAAGCACCAGCGGCACCGCAACGCGGGGAAACGAACCTGCGCGAAACAGCAGCAGCTTCTGCGATCTCGCCGTTTGTGCCGGAGCCGCCGGCTCCCCCTGGCTCGCCGGCCTTCCTTGCGCGAGCAGCCCCCCCAGCCGAGCCAGCCCGACAACATCCAGGATCAACGCCGGCCGACCATCTCCCATGATGGTCGCACCCACGTAGCAGCTCAGGCCTTTGAGCTGCCGGCCCAGCGGCTTGACCACGATCTCCTGGGTATCCCAGATACGGTCCACCGCCAGCCCGATCTTGCGCGTCTCCACCTGCAGCACCACAAGATTAACGGCGCCTGCAGCAGGCTCCTCTTGCTCTCGCCGCCCCAGCACCCGACCCAGATAAAGCAACGGAAGCAGTTTGCCCCGGTGGTGAAACACCGGCGTCCCATGGACGTTCTCGATCCGGCGGCTCTGCTCCGCCGCGGGAATATGGACGAGCTCCAGCAAATTGGCTTGCGGAATGATGAACCGCTCCTCCGGTCTCCATCGCCGCCCGTCAGCAGGCATCGCCGCTTCCGCGCGCGAGCCGACTTCGTCCTTGTTCAGGGTCACCACCAGCCCGGGAATAATCGCCAGCGTCAGCGGAATCTTAATCCGGATCGTCGTTCCGCCCTCGGTCCGCGACATCACCTCCACAGTGCCGCCGATCTGCTCAAGATTGCTTTTGACAACGTCCATGCCGACGCCCCGGCCCGAGATGCTTGTGATCTGCGCGGCCGTCGAAAATCCCGGCAAGAAGATGATGTGGAGCGCATCCCGCGCCGACATGTGCGCCGCCTGCTCCGGACTGAGGATCCCCTTCTCAATTGCCTTCCGCTTTAAGCGCTCCGGATCGATTCCCGCCCCATCGTCGGAGATCTCAATATTCACCACACCACCTTCGTGGTACGCCCGCAGCTGGATGACGCCTTCGGCCCTTTTGCCCAAGGAGAGTCGTTGCTCCGGCGTTTCAATACCGTGGTCACAGCAGTTGCGCACAATGTGCGTCAACGGATCCTTGATGGCCTCAATGATGGTTTTATCGAGTTCGGTCTCGGCCCCGTCCATCTCTATGCGAACCTTTTTGCCGCACTGTGCGGCGAGGTCCCGCACCACCCGCGGCAGCTTGTGCCACACCACGCCGATCGGCTGCATGCGCGTCTTCATCACGCCTTCCTGCAGCTCGCTTGTAATCAGGTTCAGGCGTTGCGACGTCTGCTGCAGTGATGTGCTGTGCGCCGATGCGTCCTGCAGCAGTTGATTGCGCGCCAGCACCAGCTCCCCCACCAGATTCATCAGCCGATTCAGCAGACCCACATCCACCCGAATCGTCGAATCCGCAAGCTGCGCTGCGCCCTCAACTCGCACCTCCTGCCTGCCCTTACTTGCCGTGACCGCCGCGTCCCCTGTTTCTGGACCGGCAGCTGTCGCGAACGGCCGAGGCGAAGCGTCCGGAAGAGTCGTCAGCAGCGCGCCCCCGTCCTCGGGTCCAGTTGCGGCCGCAGGCGGCCGTTTGCTCCGCAAGCTCTGGAAGCCACTCTTTCGCCCGGGCGGCGCCTCCGCCGATACCTGGACTGTCGTACTCACCGGTGCGATCTCCGACGCGCTTGCCGCCTGCTCCAACCGCACCCGCAGCTCCGCCGACCGGTCCTCGCCCTCCTGCCCGGTCGCCTCGATAGCGGCAAGCAACGCCTTCACCTCATCGAGAGCGGACAGGATCAGCGAGACCAACTCCGGCGTCAACGCCCGCTTGCCGTCGCGCACCTGGCTTAGAACGTTCTCGGTAACGTGCGTCAGGGCACCCAGCGTCTCGAAACCAAAGAACCCGCTCGTTCCCTTGATGGTGTGCACCGCCCGGAATGCGCTTGCGATCAGCCGCGTGTCCGCCGGATTCTGCTCGAGTTGAACGATCTCGCGATCCAGATTCGCCAGACTCTCCATGCTCTCGATCAGGAAGTCCCGTATTTCTTCTTGAAGTCCCATATCGCTAAAGGCCTTGTCGTATCCCCAAGGAGTGCCGCTCTGTGATCCTTTGCTTGTCAGGTCAATCACTTGGCCGGTCGAAGTCGTTCGTGGAGATCTAGCCGGCCACGCGCAACCCGTTCCCCATGCTCCCCGAGTTCGCTCCCAAATGCTCTGCCACGAATCGGTCGCCCGCCTCCCCCAAAGGAGGTATTGGCCTCACCCCGGCAGGGCGCTATGCTCCCCGGAGCCAACCATCTGCCTGGCTTACGCAATGCGGCAGGCATGGTCCGAAAGAGGTGCGAGATGGATGTTCTCCTGGTGGACGACAGTCAGGTCATGCGATCGCTCGTGCAACGCGCGATCCGCCAGGCAGGGTACCGGTCTCTGGTCGTAGATCAGGCAGAAAACGGTCTCCGTGCCCTGGAAAAGCTCAGCGGAGCGACGCCGCGCCTCATCCTTTCCGACTGGAACATGCCCGAGATGTCCGGTATCGAGCTTCTCAACGCGATTCGCGGCAAGGCAAACGAGGTTCCGTTCGGCTTCATCACCTCAGAATCTTCGGATGAGATCCGCAGGTTGGCCACAGAGTCCGGAGCCGACTTCCTCCTCGCCAAACCCTTTACCGTTGAAGACGTGCAGGAAGCCCTCGCGTCGGTCCTGGGAAGCTAATGCCCACAACGACCCCCTTCGCCCTTTCCACGATGTTTTCCCAGCTTCTCGGACGAGAGGTCCAAGTGGCTGCGAAGCCCAGACCAGCGTCCTCCAAAGCCAAAGTCATCTACGGGGTCTATAAGACCCAGCCCGGCGAACAGGTCATCGTCGTGAGGGCGGACCTCGCTCTGATGGGCTCGCTCGGTGGCGTACTGATCGGTCTGCCGGACTCAGAGATCGCCGACCGCCTGAAACAGCCTCAGCTCGACGGCCTTTTGCGCGATGGTATCCACGAGGTCTTCAACATTCTCTCGACGCCCTTGGCCGTCGACGGCCGCGTCGTCTTCCAAACCATGCACACAGATGCCGTCTTGCTGAAAGGGGACGCGACCAGGCTGTTGAAAGCGGCTCCGCAGGCATCACTCTTTTCCGTTTCACTCGACGGCTACACCGGAGGCGAGGTCACCATCTTGCGCGGGTAGCTCTCGGCTCATCGCCACCTGCTCGTCCCGCGGCGGCCCTCCAAGCCATTGCGGCGCATGTTTCGCCGCCCGCTCCACGTTCCACCGGGGATCCAGCACACCCGATCCAATCACCAGCCCAAACTCCAGCGGATTCAGCACCGCGACCGGCAGGCAAAACCACGTCCGTTTCACGAACGACTGCGTCACCCCATACATCGGCGTGCTCCGTGGAATGGTGCCAGGAATCTGCGGCAAAACGCCGACCTCGAAACTCACCTCCGGGTGCCGCTTCGCATACCCGTGCATGCCGCTCGCCAACTGCTTCGGCGTCGTCATCCCCGCGTCAAACAGCAGATCCCGGTGCACCGCTTTTGGAAATAGCACGTCCATTACCTTTCGCGAGAAATCCGCGCAGTTATTAAAGAAGAAGTTGAAGTCACTCTTGTTCCGGCTCGCGTTCAACCACTCCATCAACCGCGTATCCTGCTCCTCGGTCGTCCGCAGCCGCACGGCCACGATTCTCCGGCGGTAGGACGCCCCGAGCATCTCCACCCACAGCGTCTGCCGCATGTCGCTGCCAAAACCATCCATATGCTCGGCCACATACCGCGCCCGCAGCCGGTCCACATCCTCCGCAGTCGCCTGTGCCGGCACTTCGGCCATCGTGTTCACCGCGAACAGGTACGCCTCCGGCTTTACCGCAAACCAGTCATACCCATTCACGTGGTGGTACCGCCCCAGTACGCTTCCCGTTTCGCCCAACCGGCACCGTCGCATGTGCCGGTGGTCGTCTGAGCAAAGATTGCTCACCAGCACCGTCGCATGCCCCGTCGCGCTGAAGCGCCCCAACAGATCGATCGGTTCTTCGAGCAGCAACGTCACCTCTGCCCGAGCCGGCAAAACAGCTGTCCCCCACAGCAGACCCAAGAACCCAACCAATACCCCTCGAAGCAAAGCAGAAACCAACTCGCCGCACCTCCACCTGACGCGTACCCAGCTCGTTCCACGCCTACCCAACCGTACACACGCGATGCACGCTCGTATCAGTAGATGCATGTACGCGGCGGAGGGTCCAAGCTCCGCCACAGATCGCGCCCCCTCGACGATCCCACGAAAGTTCCCCGGCATCCCACCCACGTTGCCTGCCGTTGCTCTCCGTTTGCTACGATGATCCTCTACTGAGACCGGTTGAATCTGAGCCCTCGCACATAAACATGACCTCCCAAAAAATTCGCAAAGCAGTCTTTCCCGCCGCAGGCATGGGCACGCGCTTTCTCCCAGCCACCAAAGCCGTTCCCAAGGAGATGCTTCCGCTCGTCGACAAACCTCTCATCCAGTACGGGGTCGAAGAGGCCGTTGCCGCCGGTTGCACGGAGATCATTCTGATCTCCTCCCGAGGCAAAACGTCTATGGAGGATCATTTCGACCGGAACCCCGAGCTCGAAGCCTCGCTCGAAGCCAAAAACAAACAGGCTCTGCTGGAAATCGCCCGCTCCACCTCCAAGCTCGCCAAGGTTATCGTTACCCGCCAGCCTGAACCCCTCGGTCTCGGCCACGCCGTCCTGATGGCCAAGCAGATCGTCGGCGACGAGCCCTTCGCCGTCATCCTCGCCGACGACATCGTCGACTCTGCGGTGCCGTGCATGAAGCAGATGGTCGAGGCCTTTGCGGAGGTGCACTGCTCCATTCTCGGCTCCGAGGTCGTCGAAGGAGACGCCATTTCCGCATACGGCTGCCTCGACGTACTCCCCGTCGCTTCGAACCCGCGCCTCCTCGAGGTGAAAGGCATGGTCGAAAAGCCGAAGCCCGGAACACAACCTTCGCAAAACGCCATCATCGGCCGGTATATCCTCACGCCGCGGATCTTCGAGATGATCGAGGGAATCAAGCCCGGGGCAGGTGGCGAGCTCCAACTCACCGACGCCATCCTCGCGCTGCTCCAGCACGAAAAGGTATACGGCTTCTCCTACCAGGGGAAACGCCACGATGCCGGCGACAAACTCGGCTTCCTCAAAGCGACTGTCGAATACGCCCTCAAGCGTCCAGACCTCGGCCCTCCTTTCCGCGAGTGGCTCAAAACCTTTCCCCTCTAACCTGCTGTTGCGTAACTGCCACCATAGCCGGAGCGCCACGAGCAGTGCTTCCGCTGCAAGACTGTACGCCTCCGCTCGCCTCGTATCTTCCTTTATCGCCCCCTGACATCTTTTCCGTCTCAAACCCAGACCGCAACCTCCCCACCCCAACCGCATCCCATAAGGAGAAATCCGCCAAAGAGGTTCCTCGTTTGCCTTCCCTCCTCGATCCCCTGCAGCTCGGCGACCTCCATCTCCCCAACCGCATCATCATGGCCCCGCTCACCCGCCTTCGCGGCACCCCGGACCATATCCCGACCACGATCATGGCCGAGTATTACCGCCAGCGCGCCACAGCCGGCCTCATCCTCTCAGAAGGCACTCCCGTCTCCCCAACGGGCGTCGGCTACTCGCAGGTACCCGGTATCTGGTCGCAGGAGCAGGTCGCGGCCTGGAAGCCGGTCACCGCGGCGGTGCACGCCGGGGGTGGCCGCATCTTCGCGCAGATCTGGCATGTAGGTCGCATTTCCGACCCCGTCTTCCTCTCCGGCATGGCCCCGGTCGCGCCGTCGCCCATCGCCGCCTCCGGTAATGTCTCGCTCCTTCGTCCGCAGCGCCCGTTCGTAACCCCCCGCGAGCTGCGAACCGAAGAGATCGCCGGGATCGTCGCAGAGTTCCGCACGGCGGCAGCGAACGCCAAAACCGCCGGATTCGATGGCGTCGAACTTCACGGCGCGAACGGCTACCTGCTCGACCAATTCCTGCAGGACGGCGCGAATCACCGCTCCGACCAGTACGGCGGGACCGTCGAGAATCGTGCTCGTCTCATGCTCGAGTGCACCGACGCCGCCATCTCCGTCTTCGGACCCGGCCGCGTCGGCATGCACCTTGCTCCCCGCTCGGACGCCCACGGCATCTCCGACTCCAACCCCGCGAAGACCTTCGGCTACATTGCCACCGAGCTTGGCCGCCGCAGAATAGCCTTCATCGCCGCCCGTGAGAAACTCGGTCCCAACCGCCTCGGCCCGGAGCTCAAGCGCACCTTCGGCGGAGTCTACGTCGCCAACGAAGACTTCTCCTTCGAGACCGCCGAGCAGGTCCTCGCGAACGGCGAAGCCGACGCCGTCGCCTTCGGCAAGCTCTTCATTGCCAACCCTGACCTCCCCGCCCGCTTCCGCGATCATGCCCCGCTCAACGAACCCAAGCCGGAAACCTTCTACAGTCACAGCTCTGCCGGTTACACCGACTATCCCAACCTCCAACCTGCCTAGCGAGGCTTGCTGGATGGAGGGTCCCTTCTCGAGCCATGAATGCCGACCCTGAGCGAGTGGAGGGGAGAAAAAGCTCGCGACACGATGCCGTCTAACTCAAAAACGGGTCTACTCTCGCTCCCGTTCAGTTCAGCCCCCGCACCCCGGGAGGAAATCAGCGCGCCTCCTTACTGCGTCGTGCCTGTGACAAACGTCTGCTCCGCCCGAGCGCCTAAGACGCGGTAAAGCGCGAACTGCCGACTCGTCTGTCCCCGCAACTCAAACAAAAGGCTCGCTCGATTCGAAGCCTCCGCATCCACCGCATCCACCAGCCGCATCCACGGCGTCCGGTCCAGATGCGCCGCATCCGTTACGCTTGCCATCGTCTGCTGCAGCTGGTTTCCTGCTCCAACCTGCGCCACCACCGTCACGTACCGCAGCCCATCCCCTGTTCCCTGTGTGTGCGCCGTATACACGTACGTCGGCGCCCCGCCATAGCTCAACAGAAATCCCCGCACATCCTCGTCTTGCAAAGCCGGGGCCGCAGCTGTCGCCGCCGCTTTCGCTTTGGCCGCCGCCCTCCGCGCTGCGGCAGTCGTCTGGGGGGTACGCCGGGCAGTGGACGACCCGGAGGCTCCCGTTGTCGCAGATCCCGTCCCACTCGCGGAAGCACCGGCCGTCGCGCCCCCGCTCTTCTGCATGTACGCGGTTAGCTGGGTCGCCGCCATCTGCCGCATGGACCCGAGCACTGCTCCTCGCTCTGCATCGCTCTCCCACGCCCGGGCGAACCCATGTGGGTCCCGCTGCGCCGCATCCGAAACCGCCACCATCTGACGCAGGTCCGCAGGGGTGCCCATCAGTTTCGGAGCCTCCGCTTCTCCGCTCCCGCTGCCGCCCCGGTGAAGAGTCGGTCGGTCCGGATCATCGTTCAACGAGCCCACTCCCGTTACTGACGCCGTCTGCCCCTTGCGCTTCTTGTTTTCCTTTTTGGCCTCTTCCGCCTGCTCCGGAGTCCGCCGCTTCAACGTCGGCCGATCCGCCGGATCGTCCGCCGAAGTCGTTCCTGTATCCGTACCCGTTCCCGAGCCACCAGCCGACCCAGACCCCGTTGAAGCATCCGCGGCCGACGCATCCCGCCGATGCAAGGTCGGCCGATCGTCGTCACTCGCCGTTGAAGTCGTACCAGCCGCCGATCCCGTGCCCGTGGACCCCGAACTCGAAGCAGCTGACCCTGTCTGAGCCGATCCTGTTCCAGCCGATCCTGTTCCAGCCGAAGCCGTCCCTCCAGCCGTCGAACTTGCCCCCGTGGTTCCCGCCTGTGAACCCGCCGTGCCCGCAGCCCCGGAGGTTCCCGCAGCCCCGGACGTTCCCGTCTGTGCGGTCGAATCCGCTGGACTCGCCTGCTGCCCCGGCTCTGATCGACGCTTCATCGTCGGCCGATCCGGATCCGTGGCCGGCTCACTCCCTCCAGCGCCCGTCCCGGTGCTCGTTGCCGCCCCTGGATCCCCGCCGCTCGTCTTTCCCTTGGTCGCGTCCTCCGACCGCGATGCAAACTTCGGCTTCGCATCGTTGGTCTCCGCGACCTCCATCGTCCCGCTTACCCGCGCCGGCTTGCCCTTTCCCGAAGCCGATGCCGCCTTCACCGCCGGTGCCGCGACCCGAAAACTCCCATACCCGATCCATCCGTCCGTATAGGCGTCATCCGGCGTTTGCACCCGCGCCGTCGTCTCCAGCACCACATCTCCCTTGGCTACACCGGCTGAATCCAACTCATACTCCGTACCCGGATCCAGCGCAAACGGAACCGGCCGCGCCAGGTACACCGCCGCATCCTCAAGGGATCCGTCTATATAGAGCGACACAGGAACGAGCCGGCTTGCTGTCGGGTGCCCCAGCTCACCGGTCCACTCATACACCCCCACCGAACGCACCACCGTCTCCGGAGCCTTCACCTTGTGCATCTGCGCCGGTGCACCCACGCCCGCCACGGCTGCCGCCAGCAGTCCACAGTTACCCCACGCCGAAGCCCGCATCCCTCGCCTCATCACATCTGGTTAGACGCACCCCCACACGCGAAGTTCCCCGCTCCGTTACCATCGCCCTGTGGCGCCGCCGCTTCTCGAAGTTAACGATCTTCACGTCCGGTTCGGCTCTGAAACCGCCGTCGCGGGCATCTCGTTTGCTCTGGCCCCCGGCCAAAGCGTCGGCCTTGTCGGCGAGTCCGGCTCCGGGAAGTCCGCGACTTCGCTCGCCCTGCTTCGCCTGCTCCCGCCCTCCGCCACAGTCACCGGCAGCATCCGCTTCCAAGACACCGAGGTTCTAGACCTTTCCCCGGCCGCCATGCGCCAGCATCGCGGACGGGAGATCGCCATGATCTTCCAGGAACCCATGACCGCCCTCAACCCGCTCATGCCCGTCGGAAAACAGATCACGGAAGCTCTCCGCGTCCACTCCCCCGCGCTCACCCGCGCGGAGCTACGCGCCCGCGTACTCGCGGCCTTGCATGAGGTCGCCCTGCCCGCCCCCGAAACCCGCCTCCGCGACCTCCCCCACCAGTTCTCAGGCGGCCAGCGCCAGCGATTGCTCATCGCCATGGCCCTCATCAACCGTCCCCGATTGCTCATCGCCGACGAGCCCACCAC
>CALMVL010000248.1 GCA_937873265.1 uncultured Granulicella sp. | reverse complement strand
ACCCTCGAGCAGCACCACCCGCCCGGCCAGATACAACGCCTCATCCAGATCGTGCGTGACGATCAGCACCGTCTTCCCCACCCGTCTCAGCAGATCCCGCAGCATCGTCTGCATCTCCGCCCTCGTGATCGGATCGAGCGCCCCAAACGGCTCATCCATCAGCAACACCTCCGGGTCACTCGCCAGCGCCCGGGCCAGCCCCAGCCGCTGCCGCTGACCTCCCGAGATCTGCCACGGATACCGCCCGCGCAGTTCGCCGTAGGGCAGTCCAACCATCCCAAACAGCTCCTCCGCCCGCCGCGCGATCTCCGCTTTCGGTTTGCCCAGGAGTTCGAGCGCCATTCCGACATTCCGCTCCGCCGTCATCTGCGGAAAGAGCCCCGTCTCCTGGATCACATACCCAATCCCCCGCCGCAGGGCAATGAGCTCCGCCGACCGCACACTCTTTCCCGCCACCCACACATCCCCGCCCGTGGGCCGCACCAGCCCGTTCACCACCCGCAGCAGCGTGGTCTTGCCCGAACCGCTCCGCCCCAGCAGCGCCGTCGTGGTTCCCGCTTCAAGATCGAGCGTCACCGCATCCAGCAACCGCCGCCCATCCGGTAATTGAAGCTCCACCCCGTCAAACCGAACGCCTCCCGGATTTGCCATCCCAGCCTCGGAGACTCACTAGAGTTACAAAAGGAAAACGGCCCGAGCCGTCGCGTACCGCTTCCGACTCGTCGATCCGAACCGGGTCCAGACTGCTGATTCCCGGCTAAACCGCCCATCCGCAGCCGCCACTGGCTTACCGATGGCCCCCCGCCGGATCCGACTGCGCCTCAGGAACCGCGGACGTTTCCGCCTTGGCCGGCGTTACCGGCGCCGGTGCAATCTCCGCACCCGCAGGCTGCCCCTTCACTCGAACCACGGTGATCTTATCGAAGCCTTCCTTGAAGCTCGGCGGCCGCAGCCGCTCCGCCATCTTGTGCATCACTTCGTCCGTCACCTGGCGGTCCCGCTGCGAGTTCCGCTCCAGGCACACCGCCAGCGGCACATCAAAGAACACCGCCTGCACCTCGTACCCAAAGCTCTTCGCCATCTTGATCCATTGTCGCCGCTCATGCGCGCTGAGGTTTGTCGCGTCCACATAGTTCCAGGGCATCTTCGCGATGAGTCTGGCCCGCAGCAGACTTCGCAGCGTCGAAAAAACGAGCCCCTGGTAACGCTGCTCCGTAATGTCGTCGAACAGAATGGTGCGCAGCATGTCGCTAGAAAGCGGGGTGACGCCGCGGCGCTTGTACCACGTTGTCTTGCCCGATCCTGGCAGACCGATCGTCAGCACCACATATCCCTTCGGCGACTTCGCCGCCACCTGCTCCGACGCAGGCGTGGACGGACTCTCCGGCTGTGTTTCCACGACCACCTTGCGTTCCGCCGTCGCCGGAGCGAATCCCGCATCGGCCGCCGCATCCGCCTCTGCGGCAAAGCTGCCGGTCGGCTCCGCATACACCGGCTCGGATCTGCGGGTCTCTGAAGTCGGCGCCTCCGCCCGCGGCGGAGCGTCTGTGGCATCCGGATAGTCAGGCCGCAGCGGCGCCGGCTGATTGGTCGGAATCTCCTGCCCAATTTTTCCCGTCGACTCTGATTCGTTCGGTCCTCGTCTAGGCCGTCGTCTCATCTTTTCCCGCATCCAGTCGCGCACGTCGCGCATACACCGCTTGTAACACACCCCCTCAGCCCCCGCCAAAAGGCGCATCC
>CALMVL010000247.1:1331-40304 GCA_937873265.1 uncultured Granulicella sp. | reverse complement strand
CTTCGGGGGAGGTGTCGGCCTCGGCCGAAGAGGCGGCGCGGCAGCGGGGTGCGCTGGCGGCGACGGTGGCGGAGGAGAAGCGACGGACGGACGCGCTGGCGGCGGGGAAGACGGAGGCGGAGCAGGCGGCGGTGCAGGCGAGGGCGGCGGCGGAGCAGGCGCGGGCGGGCGCGGCGAAGGTAGGGGCAGCTCGGGAGCAGGAGACGACGGAGCTGGCGCAAGAGACAGCCCGGGTGCAGGAGTTGACGGCACAGATGGCGGCGCAGCAGGCGGCAGCGGCACAGCGGCAGCAGTTGCTGGAGGCGACGGTTTCGGCGGACGCGGCGAAGCTGACGGCCGAGGCGAGCCGGGAGGAGCAGCTGCGGACGGAGGCGGCCCGGGCGCGGGAGGTGCTCGATGCCCTGACGGATCGGACAGCGTTGCGGGTGACGCTGACCGCACCGAAGAGCAAGCCGGAGCCGACGGGACGAGCGACGTATGTGGCGAGCCGGGGGACGCTGGTATTCCAGGGCAGCGGTCTGGCTGCTCCGGGGGCCAACAAGGTGTATGAGCTATGGATTCTGCCAGCGAACGGGGCGGCTCCGGTGCCAGCGGGAACGTTCTCGCCGGATGCTAGGGGAAATGCGACGCTGGTGTCTCCGCGACTGGCGGGGGCGGTGGAGGCGAAGGCGTTCGCGATCACGATCGAGGATGAAGGTGGATCGACGACGCCGACAATGCCGATTCTGCTGGTCGGGGCTGCGGGGTAGGTCGGCTCGCGGTGGTTTGAGGGTAGAGGCGTCGCGAAGCAGTCTCGGAGATCGCGACAGCGGGTTCTGAGACGAGCTAGACTAGATAGGACGCCAGAGAACGCGATCGGCATCGTTCTTCTACAAGAGGCGTTGGCTTTGGCCGCGCGCAGAACGTCGCCAGATGGCTTGCTGGCGAGTCAGAGGCGGAAGAGCGGTCACTCCACCATGTTTGTTGCGTCCAACAACACGATCGCGGTAGCTATGTCGGGAGGGGTTGACTCTTCCGCGGTGGCTGCTCTGCTGCACGCGCAGGGTTACACGCTAATCGGTCTTACACTCCAGCTTTGGAATCAACGCCGTCTGGCGGACCATGAAGGCATGCCCGAATCCGTGCAGGGGCGATGCTGCTCGATCGATGACGTCTACGACGCCCGTCGCGTGGCGGAGCAGCTCGGCATCCCGTATTACCTGGTCAACCAGCAGCAGCGTTTTGAGGCTGACGTGATCCAGCCCTTTGTCTCCGAATACCTGGCGGGGCGGACGCCGATCCCGTGCACACTTTGCAACAATCACCTGAAGTTTGATCAGCTGCTGGTTACGGCGCGATCGATCGGGGCAGACCGGATCGCAACGGGCCATTATGCGCGCAACCATTTTGATCCTGAGCGCGGCCGATGGATTCTTTCCCGACCTGCGGATGCTTCCAAGGATCAGACGTACTTTCTGTTCGGGCTTACGCAGGAGCAGCTTGCCCACACGCTTTTCCCGCTTGGAGAGATGCGGAAGCCAGACGTCCGGAACCTGGCGGCCGATGCCGGCCTGAGAGTCGCGAGCAAACCGGATTCGCAAGAGATCTGCTTCATTCCTGGCGGAGATTACACCGCGTTCCTCCGCGCGTACCTCCATGAGCAGGAGCGCGAGATGCCGGACAGTTCCGGCGAACTCGTGAGCACCAGCGGAGATATTGTCGGGCGGCACACGGGCATCCACGCCTTCACAGTCGGGCAGCGAAAGGGTCTCGGGATCGCGAGCACGAATCCGCTGTATGTCTTGTCGATCGATCCGGAGACACATCGCGTCGAGGTCGGTACGGATCAGGAGTTACTCAGTCAGGAGCTGTTCGCCCATCGTCTGAACTGGATTGCTGTTGAGGATCTGCGTGGATCGATTCGTGTGACCGCAAAGATTCGGCACCGGCACCAGCCGGCCGCTGCAACCCTCACCCGCGTCTCAGACGACCTCGTACGGGCGACCTTCGACGATCCGCAACGGGCCGTGACGCCGGGGCAGTCCGCGGTTTTCTACCAGGGCGATGAGGTAGTGGGCGGCGGCTGGATTACCACTGCGCCCAACGCACAGTCAACGACCTCACCTCAATAGACCGGCTTCGGGAGGTCGTCCTCGCCTTGGCTGCTTAGGAAGCGATCTACAACCTCCTGTGCACCGGGGCTTGGAGCCACAGCAGACGATGGGTCGGAAAGCACGTCCTGCTCCGCCGCCAAGGTTGCAACGGCCTGGGTGTGATCTGCTCCATAGGTGCTGCCGCTGATCACCGGCGGAGCTGATTCTCTTGTTGCGGTTGGCGGGTAGTCCGGTTCCGCTGTCTGCCTCGAAGAGGCGACGTCGCTGATCGGGGAACCGGAGTTCGGCTTACCGGTGACGGATGGTCCGGGAGTGGAAACCTGTTTCTTGTGCGAGAAGAGCTTGTCGATACCGGCTTTGAGGCCGTTAACCCAACCGACGACCTCGTTTACCGGAACGCGAATACCATGATTAATCTTGGCAGCGACTTCGCTGGTCGCCGTGAATGCCGAGTTCACCATACTATCGACACGATCGACCTGCGCACGGGTTTTCTTGTTCGCATCGCCCACTGTCTCGGTTACATCGTCGGCGATGACCTTAGCCTTGTCTTTCCAGGTGGTGCTGGTTTCGGCGACGTTGGTGGAGATGGTCTTGACGTTCTCGGTGACCGCCTTCACCTTTGGTGTCGCATCCTCGACGATGGACTGGACGCTCGCGGTTACCGAGGCGATCTTTGGCCGGGCGTCTTCGATGATGTTCTTGACGCTCTCGGTGATGGACACGATCTTGGGCCGAACATCCTGAACGACGCCCTGCACGGTACCGATCAGCGGGTAGGCTTTGCCTTTGGCCTCGGTGAGCGCTTTTTCCGCGTTCTTATAGATCCTGAGACCTGCCAAGGCGATCCCGACGACCACGCAGAACTGAACAAAGGAGCAAAAGGCGATGACTATAACAGCCCACATCAGCACCTTCATGGTGTCTGATGACGCGTAATCTGCTCCTTGCAACCACATCCCGGAAACTGCCAGATGTGCTGACATCATCGCGTTCCTCCGCTTTCATCCAAGAGACGAGGTCCGGTCCGAGCGCATCGCGCCACGGTTGACCGGACCTCCTCGTATCACTGCGCACCGAACCGGTGGTTAGGCTTTGCCTTCAGACGTCGTTCCCTGGTACGCGGTCTTGCCGGCGTCAACCGCTGCCGCGACCCGCGTCTGCTGATCCTGCACGAGACCTTTGCCCTTTTCGACGTAATCGGCGAACTGCGACTTGCTCTGATCGACGTACTGCTTGCCCTTGTCGATATATTCACTTGCCTGCTGCTTGCCCTGATCGATATAGTCGGCGGCCTTTTCTTTTCCTTGCTGCGCGAGAGCACCGGCACGATCGCGAGCATCCAGGGACGCGGCTAGCAGATCATCCCGCGTGTCTTTGCCGGCTTTTGGCGCATACAGAACGCCGACCAAGGCACCAATGCCGAGGCCTGCGAGAAACCATCCGAATCCGCCAACGCTGCTGTCGTCTGCCATGTAAACTCCTCCTCTTTCGAACTCGACTGTGTTTCACTTTGCTCGTTGCGGAAGATCTGGCCCGAGTCCTTCGGGTTGTGGCGGACGTCCTGCCAAATCGTTACCTGGGTGGTGGATGCGGCGCCAGAGCCGAGGGTTGCGTTTCGGCGGCTGAATGCGGAGTTTGCGCGTATACGGCCCATCTGCCGACTGAAACGCAGTTGCGAAGTGCGCCGTTTGCGGCTGCGGGTCGATTGCAGGCAGACGGGACGACTCCGGCCGCCTCCGCGGCGTCCCAACGGGAAGCTATGCCGCAGATCTCCAGCGATACTTCCCGTGCGACAGACCCGCGCGATATGCGTGCGAGCCTCGCAACAAAGCTCCACGCGGCCGCGACCACCTCGCTTCCTGCGCTCGCGCGCGACCTTCTGGAGCTGTGGCATCTGCTCTCGCTGGACGCACCTTCGGTGGCAGCGGTCTGGACGGTGTTTTTCGCCGCCTCGCTGCGCCAGCACCTATCGCCCAGCGCTCCCGTTTCCATGTTTCTGGCGGTGTGGATGCTATACGTCGCCGACCGGCTGCTGGACACACGCCAACTCATCGCGCCCGCGTCGGGACCGATCGATACCGCGGCGGTTGACGCGGTCCATGCAGGGCTGGAAGCGCGCCACTACTTCCACCACCGGCACCGGCGGCGGCTGCTTGTGCTGCTCGGCGTCTGTGCCGTTGCGCTTGCGGTGTGCCTACGCCGGCTTGATCTCACCACCGTTCGCCTCGATCTTGTGCTGGGTTCGTTGTTGTTTGCCTATTTTGTTCTGATCCACGCGACGGGCAGCGCGCACCGGATGCCCAAAGAGATCTCGGTCGGCGTATTTTTCTCGGCCGCGGTCAGCATTCCGGCTGTCGCGCTGGCGCCGGCGGCGGGGTTGCAGATCCTTCCACTGGCGATCCTGTTTGCTGGACTGTGCAGCCTGAACTGCCTCTACATCTACCGCTGGGAGCACCTTCGCCCGGCCGCAAGCTCGCGGACTGCCGGGCCTGAGCCGCACCCCCTGACCAGAGCGGCGGTTCGCGCGCTGCTGCCGAGCGCTGCGGGGCTGATGGGGATCAGCATTCTTTTGAGCGCGGCGCTGCACCAGCCCGCGATGCTGGCCGTCGCCTCTTCCGCCGCGCTGCTTGCCTTGCTCGATCAGGGTCGCGGCCAACTTTCGCCGCTGACGTTGCGGGCGGCGGCCGACCTTGTTCTGCTCACCCCGCTGCCGCTGCTGTGGCTCCACCGCGCGGCATGAAGGCGCCGGCCGACTTCGATCGTCTCGCGCGGCTTTACCAGAGCCTTGAGTACCTTACGCTGGGTCCGCTGCTTGAGCGCACGCGCCAGTGCTTTCTTCCGCAGCTTGGCGCGTGCCGCCGTGCCCTTGTGTTCGGCGACGGAGATGGCCGGTTTCTCGCGCGCCTGATGGCACAAAACCGATGCCTCTACGCTGATGCCGTTGATACAAGCACGGCCATGCTGTCAGAGCTGCGTCGCCGCTGCATGGCCGCGACGCCCGATGCCGCGGAACGCCTGCACACGCACCCGAGAGACGCGCTCAGCATGTTGCCTGGTGCTCAGCCGGACATCGTGGTCACTCACTTTTTTCTGGACTGCCTTACCCCAGCCGAGGTCGATCAACTGACCAGCCAGATCGTGCCGCATCTGGCGCCCGGGGCGCTCTGGCTGGTCTCGGAGTTCCGCATTCCGGAGAGCGGCCCGATGCGGGTTGTCGGCCTGCTGCTGGTTCGGTCGCTGTACCTGATTTTTCGGGTGCTGACCGGACTGCGGGTGACGCGGCTGCCGGAGCACGACCGGGTGTTCCGGCGGGTTGGTCTGGTCTGCACGGCCGAGCGCCACTTCCTATCTGGCCTGCTTACGTCCCAGCTTTGGACCAAGCGCGGCGAAACGGAACTTCCGGCAAAGAATTTCGTATCAACCCGCTAGATGCGCCCCTACAATCCCCTCATGCCGCGTCCCCTGCTCTTTCCGCTTGCCGCTGCCGCGCTTTTCGCCCTGGAGGCGGTAGCCACCCGTGCGCAGTCCGGGCCGCTGACTGTTGCGTCTACGAATTCTTTGCGATCGCCGGGGTACAGCATTGCGACGAACTCGCCGAACGGCCAGCCGCTCTCGACCCGCGTCGTTGCGTATACGCTGGACGCCAAGATCGACACCGATCAGAAATCGCTCGATGGGACCGAGGCGTTGACGTACAAGAACCTGACCGGCCAACCGCTCACGCGCTTTCCCTTTCATCTGTACCTGAATGCGTTCCGCCCAGAGTCGACATTCACGTCGGAGACGCACTTCGGCGGCGGTATCCGCGACAACGAGACAGAGGACGACTATCCAAAGGAGAAGGTCGGCGGCATCACCATCACACAGATCACTGCGGATAACGTTGGCGACCTAACCGGCCAGATGCACTATATTGCGCCCGACGACGGCAATGCGCAGGATCATACCGTGGCCGAGCTTGCTCTGCCGCAGCCGCTCGCGCCGGGTGATTCGATCACCTTTCGCATTCGATTCCACGACCAGTTCCCGCTTTCGATTGCTCGCAATGGGTGGAAGCGTGACTTCATCATGGGTGGCCAGTGGTATCCGAAGCTGGGCGTGTTCTGGCACGGCGCGTGGAACTGCCACCAGTACCACTCGACCACGGAATTCTTCTCGGACTTTGCCACTTTCAACGTCCACCTGACGCTGCCGCGACGGTATGTTGTCGGCGCCTCCGGCGTGCCTACCGGCGAAATCCAGAACGGGGATGGGACGAAGACGCTCTCGTTTTACGGCGAGGACATCGGCGATTTCGCGTGGGCGGCTAGCCCGCATTTTTATGTGACCGATGGGACATATGTCGGGTCGATGGGGCCGGTGAAGGTGCATGTGCTCGCGCTCGCCGCACACCCCGATGCCGGACCGCGATACCTGAAGGTCACTACGCAAACCCTTCAGAAATTTAACGACTGGTACGGACCGTACCCGTACAAGATCATCACCGTCATCGATCCGGAGCCGGGGTCGGAGATCGGCGGCATGGAATACCCCACGCTGTTCACTGGCGGTACCTCGTGGTTCGAACCCACCCACCTTACGGAGGTCGTCACGGAACACGAGTTTGGCCACCAGTACTGGTACGGCATGGTCGCCACCAATGAATTCGAGGACGCGTGGCTTGATGAGGGCATCAATTCGTACACCGAGGTCAATGTGCTCGGGTCTCTGCTTGGACCGAAGACATCGGGCTTCGATTTTCGTTGGGCGAACCTAGGCGATGCTTCGAACGAACGTCTGGAATACCTCAGCGCGCCAGACCTGGATCCAGTGACGCGTTGGGCCTTTAAATTTCGCAACAGCTCCTCCTACGGCGGCGTCACCTACGGAAAATCCGCCACACTGCTGGCGACGCTCGAAGGGATTGTTGGCCCGGACACGATGCGCGAAGCGATGCATACGTATTTCATGCGGTATCGCTTCACGCACCCGACCACCGAAGATTTCCTGCGAACCATCGAGGAGGTCGCGATCGCCCGGGGCCGGGCTACCGGCACGTTCACCCCCACCACGCCCTCCTCCGGTGCACCCACACTGTATCTGCCCGCCGCGAACGGGACTGCAGCGCCGGCTGGAACGCTACCTAACCTCACCAGTAGTCTCGGTGCCGCGCCTACGACCCTTGTTCCAACGGGCTCTTCGCTGCGGCCCTACTTCAATCAGGCTGTCTATGGCACTGCTGTTCTCGACTACGCGGTGGACTCGGTCAGCTCGGATCGCGTGCAGTGGTGGCTGCCTGAGCCGAAGGACACCAAGAACACGCAGTACCGCGATACCGTTGTCCTTCGCCGGCGCGGCGAGTTCCTGCTGCCGGTTACCGTCGAGGTTGTTTTTGAAGATGGCAGCCGTGTGCGCGAACACTGGGACGGGGTCGACCGGTGGACGCGTTTCACCTACATCCGCAACAGCAAAATCCGCTCCGCTGAGGTGGACCCGGACCATACGGTGCTGCTCGACCGCGACCTGTTCAATAACAGCTACACCACGGACGAGAACCATGTGCCGGCGCACAAGGTTGCAAACCTCTGGCTGGATGCGCAGCAGCTGCTGTTTCAGCTGACGTCGTGGCTTGTTTGATCGGGCGCTTTTCCTATCTTGTTTCCGGGCCTTATCTGATTGAATCGTGAGGACGCACCTTTGATGGCCACCAGCACCGCCCCTTTCGCGACGATCCGGCAGCGCAACCTGCTTTCGGGCGGTCTCGCCCTTACCCTCGCCGCTGTCCCGGCCGTGCTGTGGACCTATTTGTTCTCGCTCGTTGCCGGTCTGCTCTTTTCGGCGCGATTTTTCGGCCAGTGGGACGCGTTGCTGTCGCACTCGCTTGCCGCGCAGTCACTTACCTCAGCGTTCGACATCGGTACGCTTGGAAGCGGCTATCTTCGACTTTCCGAACACGTTCCGGGCGGGAACCCACCCTTTTTCGGCGGCGCGCTTGTGTTCGCCGTGGTCTACTTTCTGCTCGTCCCCGGGACACTGTTCTGCTATGCCGCACCGGCGCCGGCCCGGCTTTCCACGCTGTTTGCGCAGGGTGTCGCGCATTTCTGGCGGTTTGTCCGCATCACGCTGCTCACGCTCATCGTCGGTGGTGTTCTGCTCGGACCAATGTCGGCTCTCAATGGCTACGTTGCTGCCCGCATTGACGACCACATCGTCGGCAGGCCCGCCTTTGTGCTCGACTGCATCGGCTACGTGATCCTGTTCCTGGCCGCGTCGCTCGTGCGTCTTTACTTCGACCTGGTGGAGGTGTACACCGTCCAGCTCGGTCTGCATGTGCTCCCCGGCGGCAGGTCCGACCGCCGTGTGCGGCTCACGCTCAGGCCGGCGTGGCGCACCATGACGCGCTTTCTCGGCTCCGCCTGGCTGAGTTTTCTGCTGCTGTCGATTTTAGGCGCGCTCGCCATGGCGATTGCGACGCGGTTCACGGTTGACAGCCTCGCCCAGCCGCGCGTCTGGCCTGCCTTCGTGGTCTTCCAGATGGGCATGCTCGTGATGATCTTCACACGCTTCTGGCAGCGCGGCGCGGAGACGGTGCTGGCGCGAAATCAGCCGCTTGCGTCGCCGGCGTCTCCGGCTCGCTCGGCGTACGTACCGCGGTCAACGGGAGTGGCTGCGCCACCGGCGGTCCCTGAGGCGGTGGAGGTTGCACCCAGCGCGGCACCGGGGATGGCCGACCCGGCCCCGCGAGAGGACTCACTGTAGAGGCTGCTGCGCCAGCTACAATCCTTACAGGACGATGAATCTTTATCTGCTTCGCCATGCGAGCGCCGGAACGCGCCGAATTAACCCGCTGCTGGACGTGAAGCGTCCGCTGGACAAGGAAGGCAAGCAGCATTGCCTGCAGCTTGCGCAGGTGCTCGGGGCGCTGAATGTCCAGTTCGATCGGATCGTCTCGAGCCCGCTGAAGCGATCGCTGCAAACTGCTTCGCTGATCGGGACCGAGACCGCGTATGACGGGCAGATTCTGCTTTCCAATGCGCTTGCCCCCGCATCAACCTTTTCTGATTTTCAGAAGCTCCTGCACGAGTGTGAGGGCAGTGAAAACCTGCTGGTTGTGGGCCACAACCCCAACCTGACGAGCTTTCTCGGAACGCTGATCGTTCCGGCGGTGGATCAGGCTTCGGCGCACGTTCGTCTGCGCAAAGGGTCGATCGCCCGCGTCAACTCCGACCGTGGCAACGCGGTGCTGCAATGGCTGCTCGATCCGCGGACCGTCCGGGCGCTTTACGCCACCTCGACGAAGAGCTCGCGGCGAAAGATCTCGCGAAAGTAGGGCGCCTCGCGACGGAGAGCCCACGCTTCCAGCTCCGCACCGGAGCGGCCGCCGCGCAGCTCCAGGACCACACGCTTTGGATACACGAGCGTGTTAAGCCTGAGCGCTGCCGTCGCGCGGTCCTGGTTGAGCGCCACCGCGAGCCGCAGCAGGACCACGGCCTGCTTCACACGCATGTGCTCTTCCAGCGGGAGCACGCGCATGGGACGGTCGGCGGCGTCCGGCTGGGTTTTTCCGAGGTACCGGGCGATGGCGCTGACGATGCCGCGCTGCTCCGGGCTGAAGCCGAAGATTTCGGAGTTGGCGATGATGTACTGCGTGTGCCGGTGGCGGCCTTGATGGTTCACGAATTTGCCGACGTCCTGCATCATGGCCGCGGACTCGAGCCAGAGCCGGTAGTCCTCAGGTAAATTGTGGAGCGGATGCAGGGCGTCGAAGAGCTCGCCCGCGTGCTGGCGCACCGGCTCCATTCTGCGCTGCTCGATGCCGTACCTGCGGCACACCTCCAGCACGCCGGCCCACCGCTCGTTCTCGATCTTCTGGTGCACCGCGCCGCGATGTTGCATTTCCGCGCGCATTTGCGCCAGCATGCCGTCGCGCAGCCCCAGCTCGGAGTAGCGAAAGCCCTTGAGCCCGAAGCGCTCGAGCAGGCTGGCATAGACCATCGCACCACCGATGATGATCTCCGACCGCTTCGGGCCGATGCCCGGCACCGCCTCGCGCTGGGCGTTCGTCATCTTCACCAGCTTGTCGGCGAGCGCGCGGACATCGGAGGTCGCCGCCTCGATCACGCGCAGGCGCACGAATTTTTTGCCCGGTGTCTTCTTCACCGGCAGGTTCTGCTTGGTTGCCAGACTAGCCTCGGCGAGAGCTCCGGCCGTCCCGGAGGTCGCAATGACGAGTCCCACCCGCGAGGCACCGGCAAGCTTCGTTTCGCCGATCGCCAGCTCGCGCTCGACGTACTGCTTCAGCCGGGCAATGTCCTCCTTCGCCGGCGGATCCTGCTGCAGAAATTGCTGCAGCCGCACCGCGCCGAGCGGCATGCTGACCATGCTTTTGATATTGCTGCTGTCCGAGATCGTCACCTCGCAGCTGCCGCCGCCGAGGTCGATCAGCAGGCAGCGCCCGGTGGCGCCGGGCTCATACGTCACCACGCCGAGGTGGATGAGCCGGCCCTCTTCGAGCCCGGAGATGACCTCGATGGTCCATCCCGTGTCCGCCTTTACCCACTCGATAAACGCCGGCGCATTGCGTGCGTCGCGCATGGCGCTGGTGGCGACGATGCGCACGCGATCCACCGCATGGAGCTGGGTGGCCTTTTGGAATCGCTTCAGAGCACGCAGCGTAACCTCCATCGCCTCGGGCGAGATGACGCCAGTCTGAAAGACGCTCTCGCCCAGGCGGTTGACCTCGCGATCTTCGTGCAGCGTTTTCAGGCGGTTCCCGGTGAACGACGCGATTTTGAGGCGACAGGAGTTCGATCCCAAGTCCACGGCGGCAAATATCGGCATCGCTCCTCGGCAACCTCACAGTTAAGAATCGTCTCGACACACCAACCATACATCGCGTTTGTGACGATCTGTCAGGGAACTCTCGACACCTGGATCGGACGCCCACGGTATTCTCTAATGAGTTACGCCCTGCTCCATCGCTTTTGTGACGAACCCGACAGTGTTGATGCATACAACCTTCCCGCAAAGCGTTGCCGAACCAGTCCGGCCCCACTCGGGGAGTCGATCTGGCGCACGGTCAGGCCAGCGTCACGCGGCCGCGATGCCGCTGCTTCTCACCATCTGGGCGATCGTCTTCTTTTGCTCGCTGTTTGCGCCTTCGCTGCTCGACGACGCCGACGCCACCCACGCCAACGCTGCGCGCCACATGGCGCTCTCCGGGGACTGGGTGACCCTCAAAGTAAATGGTGTCCGCTACCTCGAAAAGGCACCCCTGCCCTACTGGCTTGTCGCTATCTCGTTTCGCATCTTTGGCTATAACACCTTTGCCACGCACCTGCCGCAGGCGGTCGCCGTGCTGGTTCTGGCGCTGCTCGGCTACCGCTGGGGGCTCAGCGCCTTTGGCCAACGCACGGCCATCTACGCCGGGCTCAGCGTGCTCACTTCGACGGGCGTTTTTTTGTTCACACGGGTGTTTATTCCCGAAGTGCTGCTGTCGCTGTTTCTTTCGGTCGCACTTTACTGCCTGCTGCGATCAATCCCGGGCGATCCGGACCTTCCACCTCTGCCCGGCACGCAGGCCGCCGACCCCGACGCGCCCACCTTTTTCCGCCGCCATCGCTACCTGCACCCCTACCTAATGTGGACCGCCGTGGCACTGGCTGTACTCACCAAAGGCCTGGTGGCCCTTGTGTTCTTCCTCGGGGCGGCGACGCTGTTTTTCGCGGTAACAGGCGAGTGGCGGGCGTGGCGGGCGCTGCGTCCGTTCACCGGCATCCCTTTGCTTCTCGCGATTGCGGCGCCGTGGCACATTCTGGCGGGCCTGCGTAATACCGGAGCTGCCAACGGCCACGGCTTTTTCTGGTTCTACTTCGTCAACGAGCACGTGCTGCGCTTCCTCGGCAAACGCCAGCCGGTCGACTATAACAAGCTTCCCTGGTATCTCTACTGGTCGCTTCACCTCGTCTGGCTTTTCCCCTGGAGCCTGCTTGTGCCGCTGCCCATCCTCGCCGGGGTGCGCTTCTGGCGCAGCCGCGGGACACCTCGGACCACTGCCTCGTTGCCGGGGGAGCGGGGACGGAGGAATTCGCCGAAGATGCGCGACCTGGCTTCCCGGACCACCCTGCTGCTGGCCATCTATGCCGCCCTGGTGCTCGTCTTTTTTTCGCTTTCGACGAACCAGGAGTACTACACCTTTCCCGCGTACCTTCCGCTGCTGCTGCTCACCTCCGCGGCACTTGTGCGGGCCGAACAGCACTTTGCCACCGACCACACCGCGCGGCTGTGGGTGACGGTCGCCCATGCCACGCTCACGGTTGCGGGAGCGGTTGTCGCGCTTGCGCTTGCTTCTGGCCTGTGGCAGTCGCGCCACCTGCCATTCGTGACCGACATCGGCGATCTGCTCGCGCATCGGAGCGTGGGCGACTACACCCTGTCGATGTCACACTTTTTCGATCTAACCGGGCCGTCATTCGCGGCGCTGCGCCTGCCAGCCAGTCTCGCGATGCTGGTTTTCGCGATTGGCCCCGCGATCGCGTGGCTGCTGCGACAGCAGCGCCGACATTTCGCCTCCACCGTCGCGGTCGCGCTCACCTCGGTGGGGTTCCTGTTTGCCGCGCACATTGCCCTTGTCCGCTTCGGCCCCATGCTGTCGAGCCAGTCGCTCGCCGCCCGCATTCAGACTCTGGAACAGAGCCGAGCCGTCTCGCCCGGCGACCAGGTTCTGCTCTACGGCGACCAGGCCTACGGCTCCTCTATTCCGTTCTATCTGGGGCGCATCGTGCCGCTCGTTAACGGCCAGTCCTCGTCCATGCTCTTCGGCTCCACTTTTCCAGACGTTCCGCCGGTCTTTCTGACCTCCGCCGACCTGCTCCGCATCTGGGGCAGGGGCGAGCGCAAAATTCTCTTCGTTCCGCTTGAGAAGCGCACTGAAGTAGAGCACCTGCTCGCAGGCCGCACCTCCGTTTCGCTCGACGAGGTCTCCGGGAAGCTGCTGCTAACTGACCGCCCACTGCGAAGCACATCCGGGAACGATTCCGGACGGGGTACCGTCGATGCGCCACACCAGCCCTGACGGGCAGAGGGGTCGGCCAACTCCATGAAAACGAGAAACGTGCCTGGATGATCCGACCCGCTCTGATCGATTCGCCAACTCCGTCTCAGGCGGCTACACCAGCAAAGGATCGTCGCTGGTCGCCTCGATCCATCGGGCTGATCGTTCTCGTCTGGCTGATCCTGCACGTCGGCGGCCTGTTCTCGCCCGGCCTGCTCGACGATGTCGACTCGGTGTACCTGGAGATTGCCCGTGAGATGCTCGTCCGTCACGACTTCGTCACGCCGTACATCGACGGCATACGTTTCTTCGACAAGCCGCCGCTGCTTTACTGGCTTGCCGCTGCCAGCATGCGCGTCTTCGGTGTTCACGACTGGGCGGGGCGCCTCCCGCTTGCGCTGCTCACGCTGGCTCTGCTGCTGGCTACCTATGCGCTTGGCCTGCGGCTCCTTGCCGCCGTATCTCCGGCTCGAAATCCCGACCGGGCCGCCCTCTACGCTGCTGTTGCCCTCGGTACGTCGCTGGGCCCGTACCTCTATACCCGCTTCTTCATCCCCGACATTGCCCTCACGCTGTGGACGACGCTTGGCGTTCATTTCTTTCTGATCGCAGTCGGTTGGGCAGCTTCCCGCGGACGGAGGTCCGCCCTGCTTCCGATGCTGGCCTTTGCTGCCGTTCTCGCCGCGAATGTGCTCACCAAAGGGCTGGTCGGCTTCGTTCTTGTGCTCGGCTTCGCTCTGCTTTACCTCGTCCTCACGCGGCAACTCCGTCTGCTCCCGCGTCTGTTTCCTCTGCTCTCGACTGCTGTGTTCCTCGGGATCGCGGCACCGTGGCACCTTCTCGCCGCGATGCGCAACCCCGCCGTTCCGCTTCCTGCCAGGCTTGGGCTTCCCGCGCACGCCGGCTGGGCCTGGTTCTACCTGTACAACGAGCACATCGCGCGGTTCCTTTCGCGCCGCGTCCCGCATGACTACGGCCAGGTGCCTGTTCCCCTCTTCTGGCTGCTCGCCCTTTTGTGGCTTTTTCCCTGGATCACCTTTCTTCCGGCCGGCCTTCGACAGAGCTTGCGGGGCATTCGCCCCTGTTTTTTGTCCCGCGTTCCCCTGAGCGCGCCTTGCACCGAGACCTCTCTCACCCCGCTGCTCTGGGCGACACTTGTGCTCGGCTTTTTTACGCTCTCCGCGCGTCAGGAGTATTACTCCCTTCCCGCCCTTCCGGCGCTCGCCTTCATGATCGGAGCAGCCTTGGCCCGAGCGGACCGCGCAGCTCTCCTTGACGGCGCGGATGCGCGTGACGCCAACTCGCGGACGGATACCGCAGCTCAGCAAAGCATCCTTCGCTGGAGTCTGTATCTCCTTGTTCCTTTCGCGACGCTTGCGGCGCTTGTCGGCTTCGCGTTCGCTGTTTTCGCTCCTACGCCTCCGCGGGGCGCCTCGCTCGCTTCCCTGCTCGCGCAGCACCCCGACGCCTACAATCTCTCACTCGGGCATTTGTTTGACCTCACCGGGCCAGCCATGGGTCTCTTTCGCGGTCCGCTGTGCGCGCTGGGGCTTGGCATGCTCACGCTTGGTCCGGCCGCCTACGTGTTCCGTCGCCGCGCCCGGACCGCACCGGCCAACGCCACCGTCGCCGTCGGCGCGACCATCCTCCTCCTTTGCATGCACCAAGGTCTAACCCGGTTTTATCCGATTCTCGGCTCGAAAGAACTCGCCGCCTCCATCGTTCGGACGCAGCAGAACACTCCCAGAACTGGCGACGTGATCCTGATCGACGGAGAGCTCACGGCCGGCTCAAGCTTGCTTTTTTATACGCAAGAGCCTGTTCGCCTTGTGAACGGCCGCGTGAACGGCCCTTGGTTTGGATCTTTCTGGCCGGACGCGCCACCCGTCTTCGAGACGGATGGCAGCCTTCGCCAGCTCTGGTCGTCTCCCCGCCGGGTGTTTCTGCTCACGTATCACGCCGTCCAGCGCCGGGCAGATCTCGCCCACTTCGGTCGTGTTTCTGCCCTTGCGAGCGAAGGCGGAAAGACGGTTCTGACCAATCAGCCGTGATGGACTACTTCGGAGCCTCCACCCGCCCCGTCTCCATCATCTTGTACACCGCGCCGCGGTAGTAAAAGTTGTTCCCACTGTAACTTGCGATCCACAACACGCTTCCCAACAGATCACGCACGGGATAAAGCACCGTTCCGCGCACCCAGTCCGGATCGCCGAGCACCCGCAGGACCGTGGCTGCCTGTAGCCAACGGTTTGCCACGGCCGCCAGAAGCCACAGAGCTCCGAGACCCATATGCCCGCTCACCAGACCCCACAGCAGTCCCACGAAGCCGAACGGGACGGCAAACGTCAGACCCGACCCGAGATGGCCCCATGGCCGCGACCGCCGGGTGCTCTGCATCCAGCGCAGCTGATTGCGGAAGCTGAGGGCGAACGGGGTGTCCTGCACCATGAGGCGGATGACATGGGTGGCCAGCAGAACGCCCGTCCCCTGGGCTGCGAGACGGTTGCCGAGCACAAAATCATCGGCGTAGAACTGCCCCAACTCGGCAAACCCACCCACATCCTGAAAGCTTTTTTTGCGTACCGCCATGGTCGCTCCCAAGGCAAACTTCGTCCCCTCGATCATGTCGGCGACCAGTGCGCCACTGGTCATCTCCACGCTTTTGCCTACGGCATCGAGCTGCGCCGAGAATCCCGGTTGCCCGTTGATCCCCTCCGCCGTGCCCAGATAGACGCAGCTGGCCAGTCCCGTCCGTGGATCAGCGAGGTACTGCACCATCCGCTCCAGGTAGTTCGGCCGGACGCGCACATCCGCGTCGCTGGTTACGAACAGCGGATACTTCGCGATGGAATCCAGTTTTTCAAGCGAAAACACCTTGGCGTTGTGGAACTGTGGGACGGGCTCGCCACAGGTGGTGAAGCGGGCATTCACCTCCGGGTATCGCTCCGCCACACGCCGCGCCAGTTTGAGTCCCTCATCGGTTTCCTGCCGCGCGCAAAACAGCAGCTCGAAGTTCGGGTAGCGCTGCTCGAAGAAACTTTCAAGATTGCGCTCCATGCCCGGTTCGGTCCCATGCAGCGGCTTCAGCACCGAAACAGGCGGCAAGAAGTGCGGCGGGCGTTGCTCGTCGCGCAGCTTGCGCCGTCGGAAGCGCGCCGCCGCCGCTACAACCATCAGGCAGTAAATCGTAGAGGTAATCGATCCCACCAGAGCGATCCCAAACAAGGTTCGGCGCAGCGACTTCATCGACCTTCCTGAACGGCAACAGCCAAATCCAAGTCTAGAGCACGCAGGCGCTCCGTCCCGCGAAGCGGAATCAGGATCGAGCAGACTCCTTGCGCGCCGTGTCCTTTGCGGTCTTGACCGCCACCACCACCGGCCGCCGAATCGGCACCAGCCCCGCCTGCGGCTCATTCTTCTGCCCTTGCATCCGGCTCAGCATTTCGGTCCGCACATAGTCCACAAATCCCTGCATCTGCCGGTTCATCTCTTCCATGCGCTCGCGCATCTGCAGCACAATCGCGATGCCGGCGATGTTGACCCCCAGGTCGCGCGCCAGATTCAGGATGAATTCCAGCCGTTCCAGGTCTTCGTCGGTGTACAGGCGCGTATTGCCGTCCGAGCGCGACGGTCGGAGCAGGCCCTCGCGCTCGTAGAGCCGCAGGGTTTGAGGATGGATGTCGTACATCTCCGCCACCGCCGAGATCATGTACGCTCCCTTGCCCTTTCGCCTCGTCGCCATCCTATCCGCACCTTTCTCACGTGAGCATAGCGCCTTCGAGCCGCGGTGCGCCACACAAACCCCGCGGTCGCATCCTAGCGCCTATGAGCCAGTTCCGCAGCTCGCCCCTGGTTGTTCCGGCGCTCGCCGTCGCCGGCTTTGCCCTGTACGCCCTTTCGCGGCTTCCGTCGCGTAACCTCAAGGGCGAAGTTGTGCTCATCACAGGCGGCTCCCGCGGCCTGGGCCTGGCTATGGCAGAGTGGTTTGCTCGGGCAGGGGCTAAGCTCGTGCTCGCGGCCCGCAACACTGCGGAGCTGGACGATGCGCGTAACCTCCTGGTCGAGCGCGGGGCCACCAGCAGCCTGGACGACGTTTTGCTTGTTCCCACTGATCTTACCGTTGACGATCAGATCCAGACGCTTATCAGCACGGCGGTCGCGCATTTCGGGCAGATCGATGTACTCGTCAATAACGCAGCACTCATCGACGTCGGTCCCTTTGAAGATCAGACCATCGGAGCCTTCGAGCGCGCGATGGAGCTGAACTTCTTTGCCTCTCTTAAGACCATCCAAGCCGCGCTTCCGCACATGCTGGAACGCTTCCGCAGCCGCGGCGAGACTTCGGCCATCGTCAACATCAGCTCGATCGGCGGCAAGTTCGGTGTGCCGCATCTGCTGCCATACGTCGCGGCCAAGTTCGCGATTACCGGTCTTTCGGAGGGCCTGCATGCCGAGCTCCGGCACAAGGGGGTCCGCGTGACAACGGTCTGCCCTGGCCTCATGCGCACGGGCTCCGCTGGTCAGGCGCAGTTTTCCGGCGATGCCGAAGCCGAATACAAGTGGTTTGCCCTTTCTGCAACCACGCCCGGGGTTGCGACCACCGCCGAACATGCCGCGAAGCGCATCGTCTCCGCCGTTCGCCGCGGAGCCGCCGAGATCACTATCACCCCACAGGCATGGATAGGGGCTCGCGCTAACGGCATAGCGCCGGGAGTCACGGCCTGGGTGAGCTCGCTCGCCAACCAGTACCTGCTACCGCAGCCCACGGGCAATGCCACCCTGCGGTCAGGCAAAGATGTTCGCACCGACATTACCGGACGCACCCGTAAACTCGAGGAAGAACACAACCAGACCCATACCGTTGCGCCACAAACGAGTTAGCCTGGCTGCATCAGCCGTTCGCCTCGCGGAATAGACCTTCGCGGGGATCCTCCGGATTCAGCTTTGCGAGTTCCCGCAAGATCTCTTTTGACCGCTCGTCCTGAACCTTGGGCACCACCACCCTAACCTCGACAATCTGGTCGCCACGCACACCCTCGCGCGACGCACTCGGAACGCCCTTCTCGCGCATTCGCAATTTCTGCCCGGTCTGCACCCCGGGCGGGATCTTCAACTGGGTACGTCCGTCGATCGTCGGTACCTCGATCTTAGCGCCCATCGCCGCCTCGAACACCGTTACCGGAACTGTGACATAGACGTCGTCGGCGGTGCGCGTAAATACCGGATTGGTGCCGGCCTTAATGATCAGGTAGAGATCGCCGTTCGTTGCGCCCTCCGTTCCCGCATTGCCCTTGCCTGCCAGTCGGATGCGCTGGCCATCGCGCGTCCCCGGCTTTATGCGGAATTCAAGCGGCTCCACCCGCGAAACCACGCCAGCCCCGTCGCAGGTGTTGCACGTGTTCTGCACTTTGCCGGTTCCCCCACAGCGCGGGCACTGGATCTTGAACTTCATTCGGCCGCCCATCTGCTCCACCTGCCCGGTGCCGTGACACTCCGGGCAGTCCTGGCTCTTGCCCGTCACCGCGCGCCCCTTGCACGTGGGGCACACTTCCTGGCGTTGGATTTCGAGCCGCGTTACCCCGCCGCGAATCAGTGTCCAGAAATCGACGCTGACCTGGTACTCCAGGTCCGTGCCCGGCTGCGGCCCCCGTGGCTTCTGGCCGCCTTTGAACATGCCACTGAAGATGTCGCGAAAGCCGCCGAAGCTGCCGCCTGGGTCGGCCTGCGACGGCCGGCCCGCCCCGGTGTCTCCGCTGAAACCGGAAAAGTCGAAGCCACCAAAATCGAAGGGAACCTCCTGCTGCGATCCGCCCCGTCCCGGCCGCCCACCACCACCCGAAAATCCGCCACCACCCCCGCGCGCGTAGGCCTCTGCCGCTGCAGGATCGATGTTGTCGGAGTAGAAGCCAAGCTGGTCGAAGACCTTGCGCTTCTTGTCATCGCTCAGAATATCGTTCGCCTCGGAGATTTCCTTGAACTTCTCCTCGGCCTTTTTGTCCCCCGGATTCACATCGGGGTGATACTTACGCGCCAGCTTGCGAAAGGCTTTGCGGATCTCATCCCCTGTCGCCGTTTTTTTTACGCCCAGCGTTCCGTAGTAGTCCTTTTGTTGTGTCGGTGCCATAGTTCGCTCTCAACACATTAGATGACAAGTCGCTCAACTTGTCTCATCAAAACGCATTCACTGCAGCACCCCGGCCTTGCTGGCCTTCAACGCGGCACGGGATGCCCGCAAGCTCATTCCGTGCGCAAAGGCCCGCGCGTTCTCCTTTTCCGTGGTCTGCTGGTCTTTTGGGCACCAGTAGAGTGTCCGACCGGCCACATCCCGGTGCAGAACGCGGGACCCGCAGACGAAGCAGGGCTTCCCGTGCCGGCGGTAAACGTAGTGCTCCTCGCCCCGCTCGGCCGGCTCGGCCTTGCTTGGCCGGTCGGCGCGCCTTGTGCAGACAATCCGGCGATCGACCATGCCGGCGCGCAGCAGCGGTGGGAGATCCTTCCACATCGCCCGAAGGAGCTTCGGGTTCAGCTCCTCGCCCGGCGTGAACGGGTTCACCCGATGCCGAAATAGAAGTTCCGCCCGGTAGATGTTGCCTACCCCGGAGAGGATCTTCTGATCCATTAATAGCTCCCCGATGGCAGTCTTACGCCCCAGAACCGCGTCCACAAACAGCTGTGGGTTGTCGTGACCCTTTGGATCATCCCCCAGCGGATCCGGACCGAGACGCGCCAACAGCGCCTCCCACTTTGTTCGGTCAAAGACGCTGCAGTCGGTTGGGCCGCGCAGCTCGCACCACTCTACGTCCTCGGGTGGAAATGGCTGCGTTCCGTCGTCTTTTGCGCACCGCAGATTATGGGGCTGGCCCTTGGCGCTCCGCGACGGCCGCCCCGACCCCACCCGCTGCAGTACGGCACGAAGCGCTCCCTTGGGCTCCGGCAGAGCGCCACAGCCCTCGGTCCAATCGCCGAAGCGTCCCAGGTGCACATGGAGGATCAAGTCATCGCCGAACTCATATCCCAAATGCTTGCCCACGGCCAGCACGCGCCGCAGCGTCTTTCCATCCACCCGGTGCGCCTCACGAAATCGGTGGTTTGGCCCAGGGAGCACATTCAATTTTCGCCCCGAAAAGGCAGCAGTGTGCCGCTCCGCCCACCGGTGTACCTCGTTACCCTCAGGCATTCCGATCTCCCGTTTTCTCTGCCGCGCCCACCATCTCCTCTTGCGCTGCCTCCATCTTTTCTGGCGGCCCCGAGTGTTCTGCCGCCGCTTCGAGATCGGCGCGTAAATCCTCCGGCTGCGCCGCCATTCGCCGGCGGCGCGTTCGTCGCGCCCGACCGCCAGCCTCGAGTTCAAACTTGTAGTGCTCGATGATCCGGTCCGGCGTCCATAACGACCAGTGATTGGCGTTGCGCTTGTGCATCCGGCGTAGCTGGATATCGTCCATCTGCCGCATCAGCCGCTTGAGGTCGTTGTAGTGATCGGCGAAGGGACCGTCATCTTTCTCGATCACGATCTGCAGATCGACATAGACCGGCTGAGCCCATTCATAGAAGGTGTGCCAAACGTCATAGATCTCCAGATGTCCCTTCTTCACGAGCAGCGCCAGATGCTCGTAAAAGTCGAGCACCTCGAGTGAACTGATCGGCGGGTCTTCCGGATCAAGCGGCTGAAGCCCCTCCCGATCCAGCCGATCTTCCGCCAATCGCCGCCGGGCCGCCGCAAAGTTATCCGATAGGAAAAAGCTCAGTTGCTTCTCAAGGTTCGCCACGGCGCGGTACTCTCGCTCGTTTCGCAGCTGAAGTCCCGCGTACACGATTGCGCTGGCACTGGTGATCACAAGAACCACGGTCGCGATCGACTGCACTGCTAACCAATCCGTCATCCGACCTCGTCCGTCCCGCGAGGCCGGCGACCTGACCAGACACGCAGGACTGTTTAGATAGATGTGGAAACGGCACCTCACGTCACATTTCGGTTGTAGGAGAGTTCCGCGCAAGACACCAGGCTCCGCCTAGCGCCTGTCTATGCTCGCGCCTGTCTATGATGGAGAGGCACTGAAGCGGCTTCCAATCCAATCCATGCTCGCCTCCCTTCCCGATCGCTCCGTCCCTCTGCTTCGCGCCGCGCTGGTAGCCGCCCTCGCCACGTTTGCTGTGACTTATGTCGTCCGCTCCATGCACTGGCCGCTGGCCGTCGACTCACCCATCATGCACTACGTTGTTTTTCTGATGCGTCATGGTCTTCGGCCTTACGTGGATATCACTGACAACAACATGCCCGGCGCGTACCTGACCGAGAGCTGGGCCATGACGATCTTCGGCGCCAGCGATCTGGCGTGGCGCCTCTATGAATTTTCTCTACTCTCTCTGATGACCCTCGCCCTGGTCGCCATCAGCTGGCCGTACGATTGGCTCGCCGGCGTTTATGCCGGGGGTCTGTTCCTGCTCACGCATGCGGTCGAGGGACCTGACTATGCTGCTGAGCGCGAGGAGGTGATGACCGCTCTGCTGCTGCTCGGCTATGCCGCGCTGTTTGCCGGGGTGCGCCGCCGTCAGCCTTTGCTGTTGCTGCCGTTCGGGCTTGCGACCGCTCTGGCTGCTTCCATTAAGCCCACCTTTGCCCCGCTCGCCTTACTGCTGCTCGCGCTTGCGTGGTCCCACCTTCGCAGGCAAGAAACCGGCCTCGGTCTTCGCCCGTACGTACTGTGGACGATCGCGGGATTCGCGCTGGTCTCTGCCGCTATCCTGATTTTTCTGCTGCAGCAGCATGCCTTCTCCGGCTTTTTGTTCACCCTTCGCGCCATTACGCCCTCGTATGTCGGCCTTAACCGCCCCAACTACGTTCGTCTGGCTGCTAAGATTTTTCCGAAAAGCTTCGTCCCGCTGCTGCTGCTTGCCGGCATCCTCCTGTTGCGCTATCGCGGGTGGACGTGGGAGCACTGGGCGCTGGTGCTCGGAGCCGCGGTGGGTGCGCTTTCTTACCTGGTGCAGGGCAAGGACTACCCTCACCACCGCTACACCTTTGTCGTTTTTCTGCTTCTGCTCTGCTGTCTCGAGCTCACCGCCGCGCTCCGCCGTCCTGGATGGCCGCGGCTGCTCGCGGCTGCAGCTCTGGTCTATACCGTCGGAGTCTCCGTCCCGCGATCCCTGCACATCTTGTCAGAAGTGGTCGACCACAGCGACTTCGCCCTCGCGCTCGAACAGGACCTCCGGGCTTTGGGCAGCGACCGCCCGCAGCTCATGCTGCAGGATAAGGTCCAGTGCTTTGATCTGGTCTTCGGCTGTTTCAACGCCCTGTATCACCTGGACGTGGTGGAAAACTCTGCGTTTACCGGCGACCTACTCCTCTTTTCGCCGAGCGACAGCGCTGCCGTGCGTTTCTACCGCAACCTCTTCTGGGCGCGAGCGATCAAAGATCCGGCCGACGTCCTCGTAGTCTCGAACGAGTGGTTCTTCGGGCATGCCACCTATGACAAGCTCAATACCTGGCCCGAGTTTCGCGAGTATCTCGCCCGAGATTACGTCGAAGTTCTCGCCCGGGACTTCCCCTTCGAGGACCGTCACACCCCCTCCAACTCTCCGGAGGATCCGCCACACGCCTACCGCATTTACCTTCGCGTGCAGAGCCCGCTTCGTCGACGCGCCCAACAGCTTGGCTGGCGGCCGTAAGAGCACTTTGTGGTGCACCTCCGGTTCGACGTAGAGGACGAGTGTGTCAGAACGCGACAGTCAGTTCCTTCCCTGACCACCGGAGGGAAGAAGCTTTCCACCGCACTCCACTCAAGTTCCCTGGATTTGGTGAGGTAACTCCGCTCTAGGATCGAGACTTTTCCGCCCCCAGCTGAACGTGGCGCTACTTCTGCCTTGCTTACAGGGAAAGAGGCCTACTCTGCTTTGCCGGAGTTTCGGGTCCGAGCGGGCTCACCTCCAAAAGCAAAGGGCAGCCACTCCGAAAGAGTGCTGCCCTAGGAACATCGTGCTAAACCCGAACGAGGAGGTTAGTTCCAGACCTGCCGCGCCTCGATCGCCTCGATGCGCATCATCTGATCCGGCTCCATCTGCTGCATCTTTCGCGCAAACCGTTCCGCCTCTTCGCGCGTGTCAAACATGCTGCGGCTATATAGCCGCCCCGCCCGCATCTGATCGCATTTCCACAATGTCGCTGTCATCGCTGTTACCCCTCCATGGCCCTCGCTTGCCTTGCGTACCCACTCCGAATCGCTGTAGCTGCTGTACCCGCTCCATCCACTCATTCCAAACCCCGTTTCGCCGCTCAAGTCGCTCCCGAGGTCAGCCTGAACCTGGAAGGCAAGAGGGGCACCCCAACTTCGGTCTGCCCCTCTCTTCACCTGTACGTCTGCACGTGGTCTGCCGTTCTGCCGAGCGGGAGATGAAAACAACGTCAGCAACGGGAGTTACTTTTCGACGTCCACATATTCAGCGTCGATGACGCCCTCGTCCTGTTTCTGCCCGCTGGCGTTTGTGCCGGTTTCCTGCGCTCCGTCGGCTGAAGCGGCGCCGTCGGTCGGTGCTGAGCCGGCTTTGTACATCGCCTCGGCCAGCTTGTGACTGGCAGATTGCAGTTTGTCCTTGGCCGCATTCAGATCGGTTGCGCTCGGTGTTCCGACCAGGGTCTGCTTGGCGTCGGCTAGCGCCGATTCCACCTCGGATTTGTCGCTCGGCTGCACCTTGTCGCCCGCGTCCTTCAACATCTTTTCGACGTTGTAGACCGTGGAGTCGAGTCCGTTGCGGGCTTCGATCTGCTCACGCGCTTCCTTGTCCTCGGAAGCGTGCGCCTCGGCGTCCTTCGCCATGCGCTCCACCTCTTCCTTGCTCAGACCCGAAGAGCTGGTGATGGTGATCTTCTGGTCCTTGCCGGTCGCATTGTCCTTGGCGGTCACGTTCAGGATGCCATTCGCGTCGATGTCGAAGGTCACCTCAATCTGGGGCACGCCGCGCGGAGCCATGGGAATCCCGCTCAGCTTGAACTTGCCGAGGGTCCGGTTTTGCGCCGCCATCGGTCGTTCGCCCTGCAGTACATGCACCTCAACCTCGGTCTGGTTGTCGGCCGCCGTCGAGAACGTCTCCGTCTTCTTGGTTGGGATAGTGGTGTTGCGCTGGATCATCCCGGTGGCGACACCGCCCATCGTTTCGATTGACAGAGTGAGCGGGGTGACGTCGAGAAGGAGAAGATCCTTTACCTCGCCGGACAGAACGCCGGCCTGCACCGCCGCGCCGATCGCGACGACCTCGTCCGGGTTCACACCCTTGTTCGGCTCCTTGCCGAACAAATCCTTGACCAACTTCTGGATCGCCGGCATGCGGGTCTGTCCACCGACGAGAACGACCTCGTCGATCTTCGACGGATCAACGCCGGCATCCTTCATCGCCTGCTTGCACGGTCCGACGGACTTCTGGAGCAGGTCGTCGACCAGACTTTCGAGCTTGGCGCGGGAAAGCGTCCGCACCAGGTGCTTCGGCCCGCTCGCGTCCGCGGTGATAAAGGGCAGGTTGATCTCCGACTCCTGCGCCGTCGACAGCTCGATCTTGGCCCGCTCCGCTGCATCCTTCAGACGCTGCAGCGCCATCTCGTTGCCCTTCGACGTGAGGTCAAGTCCGGTCTCCGACTTGAACTCCGAAATCAACCAGTCCACAATCCGCTGGTCGAGATTGTCGCCGCCCAGGTGGGTGTCGCCGTTGGTCGACTTCACTTCGATCACGCCATCGCCCACCTCCAGGATCGACACGTCAAACGTGCCGCCGCCGAAGTCGTACACCGCGATCGTCTCGTCCTTCTTCTTGTCGAGCCCGTACGCCAAAGCGGCTGCCGTCGGCTCATTCACAATACGTTTCACATCGAGCCCGGCAATCTTGCCCGCATCCTTGGTTGCCTGCCGCTGGGCATCGTTGAAGTACGCCGGAACCGTAATGACCGCCTCGGTCACGGAGGTACCCAAGTAGTCTTCTGCTGCTTTTTTCAGCTTTTGCAGAATCATCGCCGAGATCTCGGGCGGGGTGTACTCCTTGCCCTGGGCCACGATGGCCACGTTGTCACCCTTAGCGACTACCTTGTAGGGCACCATCTTCATCTCGTCATTCACTTCGTTCGGCCGACGTCCCATAAAACGCTTCACCGAGTAAATCGTGTTCTCGGGGTTGGTAATCGCCTGCCGCTTGGCAACCTGCCCCACCAAGCGCTCACCGCTCTTGGTGAAGGCCACGATCGACGGCGTCGTCCGGCCGCCCTCCTCATTCGGGATCACCTTCGCCTCGCCACCTTCCATCACGGCAACGCAACTGTTCGTGGTTCCAAGATCAATACCGATAATCTTCGCCATCTGGTCCATCTCCTATCCGGTCAGCCCGGCTACTCTCGCGACAGACTCAGTTTCACATCTGAGTCACTTACTGTCAATCAATATGATGCGCGGGGCAGTGCAAGGGTTCAGGAAACTCCGCTCGATGCCGCATTGTTCCTGCCGCCACTCGAGCCGCAGGAGTTCGGCCGAGATCTCCCCCAAACGGGTCATTCTTCTGCTGCTGCGGAGATCCTATGCTCGTGTGGACCACCAAACCGGGCCAAAGACAATGACCAACGCACGCTCTCGCCGCCGCCGTAATCTCCTCGCCGTCACCTCCCTTGGCCTCGCCGGTTTGCTGGTCGGCCTGCTTGCCGGATGTTCGGCTTCTGGGGCGCCCGCCGCCGTTGCCGCCCCGATCGTGACCGCGCCGGCAACCCCCGCAGTTTCCTACGCTGACCTGGCGGGGAATTGGCAGATCTCTTCCACCGCGCCCACCAGCGCTGGGCTTTCGTCGCTTGCCGGCAGCTTTGCCGTCTCCGGTGAAACCGTCTCCGGCATGCTCCATCCGCTCACCGGAAGCTGTCTCACCCCGAGCCTCTCCACTCCGTTCGCGGTCACCGGAGCGATTGCCGCCGGAGGAGAACTCACGCTCACCTCGTCCAGCTTCCAAGGGGGCACGCTTCACCTCACGGGGACGATTGCCGCCGACCAGCACTCCCTGCTGAACGCGCAGTACAGCATTTCCGGCGGCTCCTGCGCCCCAGCCGCGCAGCCCAGTTTTGCCTCGCTTCGTCCACAGGACAACTCCCCGATCACCATTGCCCAGCAGTACCAGCCGATCCAGGGCACCTATACCGGAAACTTTTCCGACCCGGACGGCGTGGTCATGAACGTCTCCGCCGTGCTCACCCAGAGCTCCTCGCCGGACGCCAACGGCTACTATCACCTTTCAGGCAATGCCACATTCGCCAACAATCCCTGCCTGAACGCGCCTGTGGTCACCGATTCCGTGATCAACGGAGCGACGATCAGCACCACCTACACGGATCCCAACACCGGCAACTCGATCACGGCCACGGGCACGTTCGACTCCACAGCCACCACCCTGAACGTTACCAGCTGGACGCTCGCCGGCTCCTGCGGCCCCGACCAGGGTACCGGCACACTGACCAAGTAGTCGCCTTCTTCGCTTGCGGCACGACCCTTGGCCCTGCATCATGCAGGGCCAAGCTCATTTTCCGCATCCTTCCCACCCCTGTGTCCCTCTTATAGTCTGTTCTCCACGCACCCTCCCGGTCCGCACCTTCCGCGTCGATCTTTACACATTGGCGACTGTTGCCGACATCGAACCAGGATCCGAACCCATGGCCGCATCCGCCACCAACCCGCAAGCCGCCGCCGACCAGATCACCGCAGGGGTGAATCCTTGGGTCATCGCCGGGGCCGTCATGCTGGCGACCTTTATGGAGGTTCTTGATACCTCCATCGCGGCCGTCGCCCTGCCCTATATTGCCGGCTCGCTTTCCGCGTCGAACGATGAGGCTACCTGGGTGCTGACCTCGTATCTCGTCTCGAATGCCATCGTGCTCCCCATGTCGAACTGGATGAGCCTCCGCTTCGGCCGGAAGCGCTTCCTTCTGACCTGCGTCGCTGTCTTTACGGTCGCCTCGTTCGCCTGCGGAGCCGCACCCACCCTCGGCCTCATGCTGTTCGCCCGCGTCATCCAGGGAGCCGGCGGCGGAGCCCTCCAGCCCCTTTCGCAAGCCATCCTGCTCGAATCCTTTCCCCCCGCGAAGCGCGGCGCCGCCCTCGCCGTCTTCGCGCTCGGTGTTGTCGTCGCCCCCGTGCTCGGCCCGACGCTCGGCGGCTGGCTCACCGACACCTACTCCTGGCGCTACGCCTTCTACATCAACATCCCCATCGGCGTCGCGGCCCTGGTCATGATCAACACCTTCGTCCATGACCCCGACTACATCAAGAACGCCAAGGTTCCGAAATTCGACAACATCGGTCTCGGCACCCTGATTGTCTGGACCGGCTGTCTGCAGGTGATCCTCGACAAGGGCCAGGAAGACGACTGGTTCGGCGCCATCTGGATCCGCTGGGCCGTCTTCTTCCTGGTCACCTCATTCGTCTGGTTTTGCTATCACTCCTGGACCAAAAAGAATCCCCTCGTCGACCTCAAGGTCTTCAAAGACCGCAACTTCCTCGTCGGCGCCTTCCTTATTTTTCTCTTTGGCGTGGCGATCTACTCTTCCACAACGCTGCTCCCGCTCTTCTATCAGGAGCTCCTGGGATACACCGCCTTCACCGCTGGAATCGCTGTCGCACCGCGCGGCATCGGAGCCATCTTCGGCATGCCGGTCATCGGCTTTCTTTCCAATAAGGTTGACCCCCGGCTCCTGCTCACCTTTGGCTTCGGCCTGTTCGGCATCACGACCTTCTATTTCGGCAATGTAACCCTCGACGTCTCCCCCACAACGCTGCTCATCCCCATCCTTCTGACCGGATTCGCACTCTCCTTTGTCTTCGTTCCGATTAACTCCGCGGCCTATGGAACGCTTAGTAACGAGAAGATCGGCAACGCCTCCGGCATCTTCAACCTGATGCGCAATGTCGGCGGCTCGATCGGCATTTCGCTTGCGCAGATCCTGCTCACCCGCCGCTCCGACGCCCACCAGAACGACATCATCAACTCCGTCCCTATTACCGGGCAGCAGTTCCAGAACCAGCTCGGCGCGACGCAGGGGGCCCTCACGAACTCTTTTGGTCAGGCCAACTCTCTCTTTGCCGCCCAATCCACCCTGTACCAGCAGCTCGGCCGCCAAGCGCTCAACTGGGCCTTCGTCGACGTCTTCCGCTGGCTCTCGCTCCTCTGCTTCCTCTGCGTCGCTGTCGTCTGGACGCTGAAGAAGGTGAAACCCGGCAAAGCTCCCGAAGGCGCTCACTAGATCCGCATGACGTTGCGGATTTCCTCGATTGAATAGTCCGCCACTCTTGTGTAAGCGGTACGGGCACAGAACTGGTCTTCTGGCATAGCCCTCCCGTCAGAAGGAATCGTTTGTGTCGGAGCCCGCCCCCTCTCCCGCCGTCGCTTCGTTACGCATTGCCTCGCTCTGGCCACTACCTTCGAGCTTTAACACGCCGCCCACGCCCTCGGTCTCCTTCCTTCAGCGGAGATCTGTAAGTTGATGCCCGAGCAGGAGGTCGGCCCCTTACTTTGTCGCGGATCTTTGGGTCGCCCGCGTCGCCCCGCTTCAACCCGGCAACGCTGCGGCCGGTGACTAAGCCGATCTTCTCGCTGCCGTTGATCCTGCAGCAACACCCGCACCCGCGCAGCGCATGAGCGGACCGGAAGACCGCCTCCGCCCCGCTAATTCTGCAACGGTGCAACGAGACTACGCGGCTGCGGTGCTGAAGTGGCGAGCGATACACTTTGCTCATGCGTGCCACCGTCACCCTCCCCATGGCTACCCTCGCGTTGCTACTGCTGGCTGCTGCCGCCAGCCACGCCCAGTGGGAGCTCGAAGATTCGGGAACCAAAGCCAGCCTGCGGGGGGTCTACAGCGTCGGCGGCGGCGTTGCCTGGGCCTCCGGCACCGACGGCACTGTCATCCGCACCGAAGACGGCGGCTACCTTTGGCAGGGCTGCGCCCTCCCCCCTGGAGCCGAACACCTCGACTTCCGCGGCGTCCAGGCGTTCGACGAAAATACCGCCATCGTCATGAGCTCCGGCCCCGGCGACCAGTCCCGCCTCTACAGAACCACCGACGGCTGCCGAACCTGGAAGCTCCTCTTCACCAATCCCGACAAAGACGGCTTCTGGGATGCCCTCGTCATGAACGATCGGCAGAATGGTTGGATAGCGGGCGATCCCGTGAGTGGTAAGTTCGTGATGGAAAGCACAGGCGACGGCGCATCCACCTTTCCGGGGTTCAAGCGATCGGCATCAGCAATCAATTCAAGCGGAAGCGAAGGTCTTCCCTCCAACGGGCGAGGCGCATTCGCTGCGAGTAACTCCGCGCTTGCGATTCGTCCCTCGGGCGCCTCGAAGAAGACTTGTAAGTACTCTCTCGCCTGGTTCGGAACGAGTGGACCGGGCGGAGCACTCGTAATCCGACTCGAACGAGATGCACCCGGTTGCAGCGACGTCGGCACGGAGGTTTGGAGGAGCGCCCGAACCCCGATAGCCGGAGCAAATGCCACATCAGGGATCTTTTCTTTGGCATTTCGAGATGACCTTACCGGCGTCGCGGTCGGAGGCGACTACAGATTGCCAGAAACTGCTGCCCTTACTGCGGCTCGCAGCGTTGATGGTGGCGAAACCTGGCGGCTGCCTCAAACCCCACCCCACGGCTACCGCTCCTCCGTCGCCTACGACCCCACCACCAAAACCTGGATCACCGTGGGCCCCAACGGCTCCGACTACTCCACCGACGACGGCCGCAACTGGCATCCGCTCGGACCCACCCCGCAGGATGCACCCGGCTCCGACCGTGAGTGGAACGCCCTCTCTCTGCCGTTTGTTGTCGGCCCCCATGGTCGGGTGGGTAAGCTGCGCGGCAACGCTCTGCCGGCCGCAGATCCGCCCCGGCCGTAGCGCTCGGGCTACCCTTTCGGCAGCAGCGCAAAGACATCCGCCACCTCGACCCGTATCTCCGTCCCGCTCACCGCCAGCTGCGCTTCCGTCACCGGGTGAAATCCATCGGCATCGAACCGGTAGGCGATTCGCTCCTCCGGATCGAAGGCCCAGATATGCTCCACGCCCATCGCCAAATAATCGCCCAGAACGCCGCGCAGCCGCTTCCATGTGTCTTCGGGCGAAAGCACCTCGATGCACAGCAGCGGCGCCTCGCGCACGACCCGATGCACCACCTGATCCGCTCGCAGCACCATTACGTCTGGAATGCGGAACCGCGCCGCTGAGATCTGCAGCCTGCACTCCTGGATGGCCAAAACCCTCCAGTCCTGTTCCCGCTGCCAAAAGATCCGAAGTAACGCTTTTTGTACACTTGCATGTTCGTACTCGCCCACGTTGCGCTCCTCGACCCGGCCATCCACGAAGTCGCAGTCCGGGTGATAGATCGTACGGAGGTACTCCTCGACAGGGATCAAGCGCTCCCGCTTCTCCACCGCAATCCCATGCGCCGCCATGCCCCAAGTATGCGCCAGCGCTCGGCGTGCCCGCCACTTCTATTGCTGAGGCGGAGTCGAGTTTCCTGTCCCGGTTGCCGGCGTGCCCGAACCCGCCGCCGAACCCGTCCCACTCGCGCCACCGGTTCCATTGGTTGCGGAAGAGTTCGTCCCGATGCCCGAACTGAGACCGCTCGCCGAGCCGAGGCTGCCCGCGCTGGTGCTGGCGACGCCGCCGCCGAAGAGGTTGACGCCCTTGCTCAGCTGCTCGATGCGCGGGTCGTAGAGAAACTCCCAGGTCGGGTATGTGGTTTGCTCGTTCACGACCAGGATGGCCTCACCCGTGGCGGAGCTGCCGATGCCCACGATGGGCCCGCCACCCGAGAAGCTGCTCGCGCTTTGGCTGCTGATTCCGCTGCCCAGCGACGACCCGTTCGTGGTCGAGCCGACGGTGGCGTTCGCGCCGCTGCCGAACGACGAACCCGAACCGAAGCCGCTGCCCGTTCCCGAACCGAAGCCGCTTGAGCTTGAGGCTGGGCTGTTGCCACTTGTTCCGGGATTGCCGGATCCCGAGCTGCCTGAGCCGGCGGTCGCGGGGGAGGACGACGAGAAGCCGCCGTTGGCGACACTTGTCCCAATGCCGCCCGCGGACTGGTTGCCGGCGGCCGAGCCGAGATTGCCCGTCGGCAGACCGGCGAGCGGCTGGCCGAAGAGGCCCTTGACCGTGGTTTTGGCTTCGCCCTGGTGAATGAGCCGCCAGTCGGCCTTTCCGGTGAGCGGGTCGATGTACTTTTGCCGCAGGAACCGTGTGTTGTTGGTCTTTTCGAGCTGCTCGATGCTGGTCGGGTAGTGGCCAAGCTTTCCGTAGAAGAGTCGGATCGCGCGCACGTACTGCTGTGCCCGGTGCTCTGATTCCAGCTCGCGATCGCGACGGAGGCTGCGCGCCACCTTGGGAGCGGCAATGCTGAGTACCAGCAGAATCAGGAAGATGGCGACGATGAGGCCGAGAAGGACAAACCCCTGCTCGCTTGCGTGGGTCTGCCGATCTTGGGACTGTTCGGTCCGCATGGGGTCGCCCGGCTCAGTTGCTCAGCGGCAGGGTCTGCCGGTTGTTGTTGAGCAGATCCTCGACCACGATCGAGGTCGGCGCGATGCTGAGGACCTTGTAACGCCGCTGCACGATCTCTCCGGCCGACGCGAGAAAGACGTCCTCGCCGCGCAGCAGAAATGCCTGCCGCTGCCCACCGTTGCGGGTCTCGGTACCGAAGAACTTCAGATCGATCGGCGGCAGGGGCGGCGGACCGACGGGGACCTGGAAGGTTGTCGTAATCGGTCCAGGCTTCGGACGCGGACCGGCGAGCGGTTTGGGTATCGCGACCGGCGCAACCACGGTTGTTCCGGAGAAGATGTTGCGACCGCTGCCGGAGTAGGCCAGGCTTTCGGTCACCAGCATCGCCCCCATGTGCAGGGTCGGATCGAGCTGCTGCGTCGTCCGCGCGGCGCCCTTGCCGCCGGCTGCGGCGTTGGTCCGGACCACCGGGCTGCCCGGGCTGGTGCTGGAAGTTGCGGATCCGCTGACGACCGTTGCAGGCGGGTGTGGCGGGGGACTGGGGTCGCGCAGCTCAAAATACAGAACCAGGACGGCGATGAGGGCGAAGACACCGCCGGCTGCAAGCTTCTTCTGCTGCTCGCTCACTGCCCACCTCCCGTCGCGGCCGCGGCTGCGGCGGGCGTCTCGAGCAACGCTGCATCCGCATCCGGCAAGGCTTTGGCCGCTCCGTTGCCTTCGGCGCCTGCTTCGGTCCCCTCGGCGCCGACTGGCGCGCGGAGATAGGTCGTCAGGTGCATACGCAGACCGACGGCGCCGCTCTGCTGGCCGGTCAGAGCCACAGCGGTGATCACAAAGAACATCCGGTCGCGCTCCAGGCCGTTCACGAACAGAACCAGCGGCCGGTAGTCGCCGCTGAGGCTTGCGTCCATGCGCACCTCGGTGAGCGCGCCGGCTGTCCCGTCCATCACCGCTGCCTGGGTGTACTGGACACCGTTCAACTTAACGCCCTGCCGCTTGGCAAGAGCACCCAATTCGCCGGCCACCTGGCTGTACGCGTAGGGCAGGCGCGTGCGGGAAAAGGTGTTGGCGTCGGTGGTGGCGTCCTGGAGCTTTGCGTCCAGACCCTCAAGCGGCTTGGCCTGAGACTCGGCGTCACGAAGCGCCGAGGTCTCCGCGGCCATGGTGGACGCGTTCTGACCACTTGCCGCCCGCCACGCGGAGAAGACCGAAAAACCGAGGACCAGGTTGAGCAGCGCCAACGCGCCCACACCGGCGTAGTGCAGGTTGACAAGCGTGATCAGAGCGCGCGTCCGATCGGCGAAGTTCTGCGACGTCACCGCTCCGCGAAGGTTCACCGCTTCACCGCCTTGTTGACGGCCGGACGCGAAGCCGGAGTGGACGGGACGGTGGCGGGCAGCGTCTTCGCCCGTTCGGGAAGCGGATTGTAGCCACTCAGGATATCGAACTGCACGGTGCTGGGCGTGGTCGGTTCCTGCAGCCCCGTCCGCTGCAGCAGGACGTTTGCGGCCTGCGCCGCCTCGCCGCTCAGCCGCGGTCCCACAAACCGGGACGACGTTTCGAGATTCCGCACCAGCTGCACCGCCCGGTCGCGATCTCCGCTTACCCGGAGGCGGATGGTTACAGTGCCATCCGAGGCGACCTGCGGCTCGATGCTGGTGACCTGGACGCCTGGAGGGAGCACGCGTTCGAGATCCATCATCACCGCCGTCCAGCTGAAACTTTTATGGGCAAAGACCGTGTTCAAGAAGCGCGACCGCTCCAATACGGCGGCGTTGACAGGCTGCCGCATGCGGGCCTCGTTGCGTTGCTTGTCCAGCTGGAACGCCGCGGTTCTCGCCCGGAGGCTGGTGCTCTGCGCTTCGACAGCCCGAGCCTTCGCGCTGAGCTCATGAAGGCCGACTCCGAGACCGACGGCCAGCATAGCCAGCAACGCCATCACGAGACGCAGCCGAGCCAAAAGCGGCCGCAGCTCAATGAAAGGCTTTGTCGCGAGATTGACCGAGATCCGCATCAGCCGCGCAGCGCTCCTCTCACGCCGGCGAGCCGGCCCAGCGGCGTCGCGCCCGGACCAGCCGTGCTTACGTTTGCGGATAACGCGGCCGAAGGAACCAGGTCGCGCACCAGCAGTGACTGCAGGCCGAACTCATCCAGCATTTCGCGTAGCCGTTCCGCGCCGGTGCCCCCGCAGCTCCACACCGTCGTGGGCGGCACGCCGAGCGTGTCCTCGAAGTACGCTGCGGCAACGCTGATCGCCTGCGTGATCTCGCGTGCTGTCGTGACCGGCACGCCCCGGTTGACGTCGGCGACGACCAGATTTTCAAAGCTCGGTAGATGCCCGTCGGACATAGCCTCCGGCGCGGAGCTCACCGCACCAGGGTGCTCCGGCAGCGGCTCTTGACGCGCCCACTCGGCAGCTGAAGTCTCCGCGTTCACCAACGGCAGCATCGGCAAGGCGGGTGGCGCGTCCAGCGCGTCGCCTGCGAGCTCGATGGTGCGATGCAGCAACAGCACATCGCCGTTCACAATGGCGGTCGTCACCACCTCCGGGCCGGCGTTGACGATGAGCGCCGGCGTTGCCGGGTCGAGGATCCCGGCCACCGCTGCAAGCGTGCTCGGCAGCACCGCCCCGGGCAGAAACCCCGCCGCCGTGACCGCCCCTTCGTATTCGGCGAGCACATCACACGGGATGGCCACAGCCAGCACGCGGATGGCGCCGCGCGCGGCCGACATCACCTGGTAGCTCACGACGCCGTTCTCCACCTCGAACGGAAGCAGCTTCTTCAGGCGAAAGCGCACCACCGCCAGCGCCTCGGCCGGCTTGGCCGGAAATTCGTCAAAGTCAAGCAAAAGTACGCGCGCCGCTGTGTCCGGGATCACCACCGAGATGTAGCGGCTGCGATCCTTGCCCCGAACCGCCATGCTCTCAAGAGCCGAGCGGATGGCGGCGCTCACCGCTGCGGCGTCGGCGACGTTGCCCGCGCGCAGGCCGGGACGGATCGCCGCACCGGCGAGGCTTTTGCGAACCGCCGCTGTAAGCTGCGCATCAGCCGCTTCGTCGGCGCGAGCCGCCACGACCTCTTCCGAGCGCAGCTCGACCGCCAGTCGCGGACGGGTTCTGGATGTCTTCGGTAAGAACTCCATCGTCGTCGTTCCAGACTACCTGTTCCCGTTCGCGCGCGGCGCCCTGAAGAATGTCACCGACCCGCCTCGATAAACGTCACCTTGTTAATCTCTTTGAGCGTGGTGATGCCGTTTCGCACGCGCTCCAGCGCCGAATCGCGCAGAAACGCCATGCCTTTATCTTTAGCCTTTTTGCGGATCTCCGAGCCCGGTTTCTTCGCGAGCAGCATCTCGCGAATCTCGTCGTCCAGTTCCAAGAGTTCATGAATGGCGGAGCGTCCGCGATACCCCGTTCCGCCGCACTCGATGCAGCCGGCACCCTCGCGAAAGACGAAGTCGTGCCACTCGGCCACATCCAGGCCGTTCTCATAGAGTTCGGCATCCGCGTAGCGCACCTCGTGCGCGCAGAAATCGCAGACCTGCCGCACCAGCCGCTGCGCCAGAATGCAGTTCAGCGCGGAAACGAAGTTGTACGGCTCGACGCCCATGTTCAAAAAGCGGCCGAGCACGTCGACCACATTGTTGGCGTGAACCGTGGTGAACACAAGATGACCGGTCAGCGCGGAGTTGATGGCGATCTGCGCCGTCTCCGCATCCCGAATCTCGCCCACGAGGATCTTGTCCGGATCGTGCCGCAGAATCGATCGCAGCCCGCGCGCAAAGGTCAGGCCCTTCTTTTCATTCACCGGGATCTGCGTGATACCGCGGATCTGGTACTCGACCGGGTCCTCGATGGTGATGATCTTGTCCTCTTCCGATTTGATCTCGTTCAGCGCGGCGTAGAGTGTTGTCGTCTTGCCCGAGCCGGTCGGTCCGGTGACCAGCACCATCCCATACGGCTCCTTGATATAACGGCGGAAGCGCGTCAGATCCTTTTCGGCGAAGCCCACGACGTCCAGAGAAAGTTTGGTGAACTTCTCCGACATAGATTCTTTGTCTAGCACGCGCAGCACGGCGTTTTCGCCGTGAACCGTCGGCATGATGGAGACGCGAAAGTCGATCAGACGTCCCTTGTAGCGCACGCGGAAGCGGCCATCCTGCGGAACGCGGCGCTCGGCGATGTCGAGCTCGCTCATGACCTTGATACGCGACAGGATCGTCTGATGGTGCTCGCGCGCAATGGGAGCCATCGCCTGCTGCAGCACGCCATCGATTCGATACTTCACCAGCAGCGAGTCGTCGAAGGTTTCGAGATGAATGTCGGAGGCGCGCCGCTCAAGAGCGGTGAAGATGGTCGTATCGACCAGCCGGATAATGGGCGAGATGTCATCTTCGCCCGTCAGCCGCTCAATCGAGATATTCTCGTCCGGGTTATCTTCCGACGAGAGCACGTCGAAGGCCAGACCCTCGCTCGCCTCATCCAGAACGCGCTGCGACTGCTCGGTCTTTTTCAACAGGTCGTTGATCTGCGAGAGCGTGGCGACCCGCGTGACCAGACGCGCTCCCAACAGGCTCGAAATCTCGTCGAGCACCATCAACTTCGATGGATCCGAGACCGCGATCGCCAGGCGATTGTCGTGCTGCTCGAGCGGAACGAAGTTGTAGCGGAACATCATGTCGACCGGAACCGTCTTGAACAGCTCATGCTGAATCTTGAAGTTCTTGAGATCGACGAACTCGGCATGGTAGCGCCGCGCCAGTTCGCGCGCGCGCTCCGTTTCGTCCATTCCCATCTCCGCTACAGAGAGCGGTATCGCTACCGGTGTGGCCATGTCAGGTAAGACTCCCCTACTCACCATCCGTCATCTGCCACCTTTGGGTCAATCACCCGAACGTCTCTCCAGCATGGACGTGCCTTGTCCCGAGAGGTCGCACACAACTCCAATGTGCCTCGTGCGCTCCTACGAGGCAGGGCCCCGAACGCGTGAGTGTCGGCAAGCCAGCGCGTGGGGTCTCAAGAGGAGCTTTCGACCATGAGCACATCTCCATTGACGCGCGATCTTTCCCCGGCCTTCCGCTGGTCAACTGTCATCGCTGTGCTGCTGATGGTGGTCGGTCTGCTCGCCATTCTCGTCCCGATGGTTTCGGGTCTGGCGATCACGCTGGTCATCGGCTGGCTCCTGTGCCTGGTCGGCTTGCTGCATTTTGCCTTCGCTTGGAAGAGTCATGCGACCAGTACTGTACTGTGGGAGCTGCTGATCGGGGCGGTGTATCTGTTCGGCGGCGTGTACCTGATCGTGCACCCGGTTGCCGGAATGGCCTCGCTTACGCTGCTTTTGGCTGTTTACTTTCTCTTCAAGGGAATCTTGGAAGTCATTCAATACTTTCAGTTGCAGCCGAGGCATGGCTCCGTTTGGCTGCTCGTCGACGGCATCGTCACGCTGGTGCTCGCGGTGATGATCTGGCGGTCTTGGCCCTTCAGCTCGGTATGGGTGATCGGAACGCTGTTCGGCATCAGCCTCCTGTTTACCGGTATCTCACGACTGATGCTGAGCCTGACGGCTCGTCGCTTGCTTCAGGCCTGAGCCGGGCGGCGGGGTGCGTGATCGCTCTTCGCTGCAGCGGCGAGACCTTGTCGCGGCAGACCCGTGACGGCATGCGCCTGATGGTCGATCAGCGGGGAAGCTCGTCCATGGGCCATGCCACCAAAGCCACCGACTGTGGTTCTCAAATCGCCCGTAGGATGAGTGAACCTTTTGTGCGTGCTGCCCTCGCCGGCGAGCAGCCCTCCTGCGACCTTCGCCCCCACAAGCGAAAAGGCCCGGAGCTCAACCCGGGCCCACTCACTCTCAAGCGATCGCCAGTGGACCTCGGCAGCTCCTGTTGCGCGTCGAACTTGTTGTGGACTGGAGCTCACCATGTCCATCACTCTCAGCGCGGTCGTCTCGAAGCTTTTCCGTTAGCAGGTACGACCGGAGGGGGATGGCAGCTCCCCCCGTCGGCTTTCTTAGCGATCTAATCTGAAGTGCGAGTTGGCGAGAGTTTCGTTGGCGGTCAGTGGATGCCGCCGGCGCTCAGGCTCACGATGGGGTAGTAGAGCGCGATCAGGATAACAATGACGACCACACCCATCACAATCAGGATGGCTGGTTCAATCAGGCTCATGGCGGCAGTGAGGCTGGTCTGAACGTCCTCCTCGAAGAACTCCGCGACCGAGTTAAGCATGCCGGGAAGCGCGCCGGTTGATTCGCCGACTTCAACCATCTCGACGGCCAGCTCGGGGAAGACCTTGGTGGATTGCAGGCTGGCGGAGAGACCCTTTCCTTCCCGCACCATATCGACACTGCGGAAGACCGCGTTTCCGATCTGACGGGATTCGATGGAGCGGGCGGCGGTTTCGAGGCTGGGAACCAGGGGTAAGCCGCCAGTCAGGAGAGTCGAGAGGGTGCGGCTAAACAGACCGACCTGGTATTTGAGCCAGACCTGGCCGATGACGGGGAGGCTGATGCGGATGCGATCGACGGAGGTCGCGCCGGCGTCCGTCTTGGTCCAGCGAAACAGCAAAAAACCGAGCAGGACGAGCACCGCTCCGACGTAGAGACCATACTGCTGGGCGCTCTGGCCGAAGTTGAGGAGGAAGGTCGTAATCGCGGGAAGCTGCGTCCCGAGCTGGTCGTAGAGTTGGGCAAAGCGCGGAACGACGAAGGTGATGAGGAAGATGAACAGGCCGATGACCATGACAATCAGGAGCGCCGGATAGATAAGGCTGGCCTTAAGTTTCTTGCGGAAGGTAAGCGACACGCGCTGGAACTCGAGGAAGCGCTGCAGCACCTCTTCGAGGTTGCCGGAGCGCTCGCCGGCGAGCAGCGTGGTGGTGTACACGACAGGAAATCCGCCCTGAGCCTCAAAGGCGGCGGAGATCGATTCGCCGGTCTTCACGCGGGCCGTGACGTCCTCAAGCTGGGCGCGGAAGTTGGGTTGCTTCTGACGGCGGGCCAGCAGGTCGAGCGATCCGAGGATCGGAAGGCCAGCGCGGATGAGGGTCAGGAACTGCTGGTTAAAAACCAGAAACGTGTCGAGCTTGACCTTCTTGCGGCCGCCGGCGATGCCGCCACGCGACTTGACGCTGTAGACGTAATACCCGGCTTGAGTGAAGCGAGATCGCAGTTCATCCGCCGTGGAGGCTGCATGGGTCTGTTCGAGGACGCGTCCACGCTCATCGGCCAGCCTGATGACGAACTCAGTCATACGTCAATGTCTCTCCCTTTGCTGCACTCATGTTAGACGTGCAGCATACGGATTCCTTGACGGGGTACGACAAAGGTTGCAGGCAGAAGAAAA
>CALMVL010000247.1:0-1231 GCA_937873265.1 uncultured Granulicella sp. | reverse complement strand
ACGCTGAAGGAGGAGCCGCAGCCACAGGTGGACTTGACCTGTGGGTTCTCGAACTTGAAGCCGGCGGCCTCGAGCGTTTCAACATAGTCGACGTTGCAGCCATTGAGGTACATGGCGCTGGTCGCGTCGACGAACACCTTGAGGTCGCCGAAGTGGACGACTTTGTCCATCATGCCGCTCTGGTTCTCGAAGCTCATGGAGTACTGGAAGCCGGAGCAGCCGCCGCCGACAACGCCGATGCGAAGACCGGCGGGGATCGGATCCTGCGTGGCCATGATCTCCTTGACCTTGGCGATGGCGGCGTCGGTCAGGTTCACGGGGCGGGACGACGCGGGCGGAGCTCCGGTGACGATCTCAGGAGTCGGTGTGGTGGTTGCTGTAGCCATTGGATTCTGTCTCTCCCGCGTCCCTTGGAGGACGCTCGCATCTTTCCTAGTGTAAGCCGCGGCAAGAGCAGCATCAAGCTGCCAACCGATGCCTGTTTGGATGCGTGGCGGCCGCGCCGGATGCAGGGTTCTCCCGAATGGGCGAACGTCTTCAAACAGGAGGCGTCATGAAGCTGTTGCTGTTTCTTGCTCGTGCGTTTATTCAGACCTTTGGCATCACGCAGCCGACACCCGAGCGCGAACGGCGGGTTGCGTGGCTGCTTGCCGCGCTGATGCTGCTGGTCGTTGCGATCGTTACGGGAACGGGCATTCTGTTGCATGCGTGGTTCACGCACCGATAACGATTCCGCTGGCGGTGACCTGCTTTTGTGATAGCGGGTTGTCCAGCTTCGGGCGTATGATGCGCAGCGGCGACGAATGGCCGACGGAAGAGCCGGACTTGCCGGGGAGATTGTGTGATGACGTTGACTGCTGCCGTATCCGCTGTTCCTGTGCTTTTGGTGATCTGGGCCGTGGTGATCGCGTGCTTTGTGGGCCTGCTGACCTATCGCGGGCAGCTGACGCGCTACGAGAACGAGCAGCTCTACCTGTCCGAGACCGATATCACGGTCGAAGAGGAGCGTCGCAACGAGCAGATTGTTCGCCGGATCGAGCAGATTGCACCGTTGGTGCGCGTTCTGGCCGGAGCGGCGGCGCTGGTGACGGTCGGCATCGTCGGCATCTGGGTGGCGGATGCCTGGCGGACGATCTCGTAGGGGCTGGGGACGAAAGCCAGGTCAGCGCTCGCTGTCGAGGTGAGTCATGGCGACCTTGTCGTAGCGGGTTCCCTGGATGGAACCGAGGGG
>CALMVL010000246.1 GCA_937873265.1 uncultured Granulicella sp. | reverse complement strand
GGCAGGCCAAGGCCGGCTTTATCGGCTGGACGATGGGCGTCAATCATTCCACGCAGGGTGCGGTCACGGTCGCGGCGATCAACAACCTCGCCATGCTGACCGGCGAGATCGGCAGCGTGGGCAGTTCGCCGTTTTCCATCACCGGCCAATGCAACGCCATGGGCACGCGCGAAAGCGGCTCCACCTCGTCGATGCCCGGGTACCGCAAATACGAGGACGCTGCCGCGCGAGAAGAGCTCGCCGGGCTGTGGGGCATCGCCTCCGACCGCCTGCCCACCGAGCGCGGCCTGGCCTACCCGGACATGATCGAAGCTGCCGTTACGGGCCGCGTCAAAGCGCTGTGGTTCGTCGCCACCAATCCGGTCGTCAGCTTCCCCAACCACGATCTGCTGACCACCGCCCTTCGCACCGCGGAGTTTGTGGTGGTGCAGGACGGCTTCCACCCCACACCCACGACCGACTTCGCCGACCTGGTTCTGCCGGCCGCGATCTGGGGCGAAAAAGAAGGCACCTACACCAACTCCGAGCGCCGCATCAGCAAGGTGAACCGCTTCACCATGCCGCCCGGCGAGGCTCGCGCCGACTCTTGGCATTGCCGGCGCCAGCTTCGGCGTCGCGCTTTCGCTGGGCGCGACGAATGAGGAGACTCGAACTCAGTGCGATCGCCCCTTGAGGGGCGGTTCGCCAAAGAATCCGGGTGTAAGTGAGCAAGTGGGCATCTGTGGGGTAGTAAACCTTAATCCAGTTCATCCTTGCACGTGCTCTGTTATTGCAGTCATCGCATGCGGGACCACACGCGCCAACAACACACTGACTTTGCTGGAGCCTCAGGAATAACGTGTCCAGTGTTGTTGTCCACCAGTCCTCTCATCCAGGCCGCAACATGCCGGTATCGGTCTTGAATGCGCGAAGCTGACCACCCGTAATAAGAACTGTCGGCAAAACGCGCCTCCTTCAGGGTTGACATTGTCAACCTTGAGAACAAACGGTGTACGTTGTCAACCTTGCAGCAGCGTTGTAACCTGCCGGCGTAAATCCAGGGGCTCGGGCGTTGGCACATACCCGATGGAAACGAGGCTTGCAGAACGCCAGGAGCGCGAGCCAAAGGCAAACCTATCTCAGGCAGGAAAGAAGCTCTTCAGCTCCGCGAGAACAAGCTCTGGTTGTTCTGAATGCCCAGGGAGCAATAGCAAAGGCAGCCCATCGCCTTTGGTCAGCACCCGGATCGTCGCTCCCGAGGTCTCGATGAAGTGAAACCAGGAAAAGGCTTTGGGTCTTCACGTCCAGAGGGCAGGGAAGCTCAGGTAGGTCTAACCATTTGCCTGGCCCGGAGGTTGGATCTAGAAGTGCCTGCTGAAGATTCTCAGGAGAAGGCGCC
>CALMVL010000245.1 GCA_937873265.1 uncultured Granulicella sp. | reverse complement strand
CTCCGTGGTGCGCGGGCCGCCCTGGTCGAATGTACCCGAGCCGCGCTGGACACGGTTGGCATTCTGAACAGCCTTTGTGTCAGGTCCATTCAGAAAGCCGACTCCGCCATTAGCGGCGGCGGCGTCCGCAACGTTCAACAGGGTACCCGTCGGAACAGAGAAGTTGCTCATGTTGGTAACGTTGTACATCGATACAGCAGGCTCAAGGCTAAGACCCTCACGCAGTTTCCCCAAGCGGACCGGGTAGCTGACGGTGGTGTCAAACGTGCGGAACGCAGGATTTTGGAGCGGGCTCGTGGGTGCGGGTGCAATCGGCTGCTGAACGCCGTGCGCAAAGTAGAGTTGCGCTGGCGTAAACAAACCGGCCGCGATCAGCGCCTGACCCGCAGGTGTCGGTGTTCCGGCCTCCTGCGCGTTGTAGGTGTTAATCAGCTGACTGAGACGTGCACCCTTGACGCGATGCATGTAGGAGCCGGGCAACGTACCCGGAACGAGGTCGCCCGTCGTTCCATCTCCGGTCACGTCTGTCTGGAAGATTTGCTGCCCGCCGCCGGCGGTGTTGTCGAGGGTTAGGGTGGTTGGAGGTGCGGAAAAGAAGTGGCCAACGACGCCGACCCGGACGCCGTATTTCACATCGAGGCTTCCGCCGAAGCTTACTTCATTGCTGTGGTCAATATTGTTCCGGCCGATGTACTCGTTCGGATTGTCGTTGTCGATCGCGTTCGGATTGAAGAACTGATCGGTGTTTCCGCCCGAGGCTGAGCTAACGATGCGCGACAGCGTGTAGGAGATCTGGAAGTTGCTGTTTACAATTCCCGGAAGCGGATGGGCTCTCTGCTCCTGCAGGACGAACTGCGCCGCGTCATAGCCGGAACGGCCGATCGGTAGAATAAATCGGCCCAGGCCAACGTTTCGGTTGCGTCCGCCAAAAGCGTAGCCCGAAGCGGCAGCTGGGCCACCGCCCGGAACCGAGCTGGACGTAAGTCCGAAGTTACCGAAATTGAGTGTCGAATTTGTGTTATCGAAGGTGGTTCCCGCCGCAATCGCGCAATTAATCGCGGCTGCCGAGTAGCCGCCGGAGCAGCCAGCTGCCACGGTTGCGGCGGCAATCGCAGCTTGAGCAGACGGGAGGTCAAGGTAGCGAGCCGCGCCCACGTGATTCACATCGATCGTCAAAGGAACCTTCAACGTGGCGTTGTGGACGTAATCCATGTTGAGGATAAGACCCTTCATCAACTCGCGCTGCACGCCGCCGTTGACCTGGATCGAGTACGGATTCACGTAAGGCTCGCCGTAAATACCGTTCGCAATCAGCCCCCCACCTTTCGATCCGATGAACGAGGGATTGGCTGCAGTGCTGCCCGCGACCGCGGCTTGATACTGCGCTTTTAGTGCGTTGAGCTGGGGCGCAGCCTGGTTGATGGATTCCCCGCAGATGGTCGAGAGAGGAACACCATTCACGGAACTTACAGTTCCCAAGCCGGGAAGGAAGGCGCTGGTCGAACCGAAGCAAACGTTACCCGAGTTCTGAAATTGACCCTTCGCTTGGATGACGGCCGGCCCGGCATTGCCTTCGTCATTGAAGACCGTGTTTTCGTAGAAGATTCCGGCGCCGGCGCGAATGGAGGTTTTGTGATCGCCAGGACTGAACACAAACCCTGCCTGCGGACCGAAGTTGGCGTACGGCTGGTGAGTTTTTCCGCCTAATCCGGCCTGGTACTGATCGAACAGATAGGTGTTTCCAGTGCAGCCGGTAAACTGCAGGCTGGGCGCTACACTCGAGCAAAGCGGAGAAGGAAGGTACTGGTTGGCTCGGTCCGTGTCAACGCTCCAACGCAACCCGGCAACCACGGTGAAGTACGGCGCGGCCTTCCACGTATCAGCAACGTAGGCGCCTTCTCGCCAATCGTGTACGCCACCACCTGGCAGTCCGAAGCCCGGAATGGCCGAGAAGGAGCCGAATCCGTTGCCCACCACATAGCCAACCGCCGAGTAACCCCGCGAAGGATCGTTGGGGCAAGGCGCTGCCCCGGCTGCACCGTCGCAGTTAGCGAGAACATTGAATGAGCCGAACTGGGTGAACAGGGAAGCGCCGAAGAACTCCGCGAAGCCGCCCCCAAGAATGTGGTTGATGCTGTAGCCGAACTTAACGGTATGTGCGCCCTTGGTCCAGGTCCCGTCGTACCGGAGTTGCTTATCGGATTGATACGTTTGTTGCGGTGAAAGATAGTTCACGCCTGCGTAGAAGCCACCCGCATCGTAGGGATCGTAGAGCGTGACTGGGCCAGTTGTTGCGGTGGACGGGTTGTAGATGGAGCTGCCTAGCGCTGCGGTCCCATCCTGGAGCAGATTGTGAAATTTCTCATATCCGCCGCGAAAAGAATGCGTGAACCTGCCCGTGGTGAAATCGGCTCCGCCCACCAGGGCGGGAATGTTGTCACGATTTTGGTATACGGAATAGATAAACCCGAATGCCGAGTCATCTGCATTGACGCTGTAAGTTCCACGAGCGAAGAGGTGAAGACCCTTTGGTCCGTTGTAGTCCAGTCGAACAGTGCTGTAGGTATCGTGAAAGGGCGCAGGAATGAACGGGTACTGGGCCGTAATGGCCGAGAAAGCCGGAGCCACCTGTGCGGCATTGTCCGCGGCTTGTTTGATTCGTTCAAGATCGCCGAAGAAGAACAGCTTGTCCTTGATGATGGGGCCGCCGACTGAACCGCCGAACTGGTTCCGCTGGAAAGGCGTGTCAATGCCGTTAGTCGTCGCGAACCCGACGCTATGATCCTGGAAGTAATAAAAGAGTTGGCCATGGTAGGTATTCGTGCCCGACTGGGTTGACAGCAACACCTGTCCGGTGGAGGTCACCTCACCCGAGACATCCTGCGTCGACCGATTCAGCTGAAACTCGTCTACCGCACCAGTGGGAACGTTAAAGATCGTCGTACCCACAGTCTCGTCCGTTATGTCCTGCCCATCCAAGAGAATGCGAGTCGTTCGTCCGCTGACCCCGCCAACCGAGATGGCAGAGTAGCCAGCTTTGGTGGGATCGAAGGACTCGCCACTCTGCAGGATGACGCCGGGTTGAATCTGTGCGACATCAAGGATGTTGCGCCCATTGATGGGCAAGCTCTCAATCTGTTCGCGTGTTATAACGCCCGAAACCCCCGCCTGGTCGGTATTTACCTGAATCTGACCCGCGCTTACCTCGACCGTCTCGTTCGATGCGCCAACCGTCAATTTGTAGCTGCCGGTTGTGGCGGTTCCGGTGCGGACGACGGTCTTCACA
>CALMVL010000244.1 GCA_937873265.1 uncultured Granulicella sp. | reverse complement strand
GGAACGGGGGGCTGTGGGTGGGGGGGGTTACGACGTAGTGGCGGAGGGGGAGGCGGGAGATGAGGACGTTGAGGAAGCTGCCGAGGAGGAGGCCCAGGAGGAAGGCTGGGACGGTGAAGGCGAGCAGCGGCGGCATGGGTTTAAGTATAGGTGGGGGGTATGATTCGGGGGAAAGAATGGGGTCCGGTTTGCTCAACCGAGCGGACGGGGGATAAGAGAGATCTTGCGTTCCAAGACAATCACAGTCGTGACTGGGAACTTCGCGTGTGCGTTGCTGCTCGCGATGGCGGCTTGTTGTGCCGGTCAGAACACCGGGCCGGGTGAAACGAAGACGCTGAAGGTGAAGGTGCAGGAGTTGGAGGTGAGCTCGATCGTAGAGGACCGTCACACGGCACCCGTACGGGGGCTCACGAAGGCGGACTTCGCGGTGACGATTGACGGGGTAGCGGCATCGGTGCGATCGGTCGGAACGGATGCGAGTGTGCCGCTGAATGTGGCTTTGCTGCTGGATGTGAGTTTGAGCCAGAAAGGGATGCTGGCGCTGTATGCGGCTGCGGTTCGCGGCTTGCAGGCCTCGCTGGATAAGGAGCGTGATCAGATTTCGATCTACACCTTTGCCGGGTCGGTGCGGCTGTATCAGGACTGGACCGCGGCCGGCAACGTCGATGCGGCAGCGATTGAGCATCTCGATACGAAGCGGGGGCTGGTGCTGCAGAAGAACTCATTTCTGGTGCATGGGGGGACGCGCCTGTTTGATGCGATGGGAGACGCTGTCGAGCGAAGCGGCGGGCGCGAAGGGCGGAGGGCGGTTCTGATTCTGACGGACGGGATCGATGAGGGCAGTGACACGACGGCGGCGAGTGTGGCGCGGATCGCGGACCGAGGAAACGTATCGATCTCGGCGCTGGAGTTCGCGCCTTCAGCGATGTCGGTGCTCTCGCCCAAGGCGACGTTCAAGCTGCTGCATGACACGCTGGCTCTTGCATCGGAGGAGACGGGCGGTGTCTTTGTCCACGGCAAAAAGGGCGAGGAAGAGCAGCAGATGCGCGCCATCATCGATGCGATCAAGGAGCAGTACCTGCTGTATGTGGGGTTCTCGGGTGTGAATGGATTTCACACCGTTTCGGTTGCGATGGCGCAGCCGAGGCCAGGCGTGGTGGTGCGCGGACATCGGAAGGTGTGGCTGCAAAACCGCCAGAGCGAGTGATCTCGTCGCGGTACGAGCTAGAAGTCGACGTGCATGCGAACGGACTCAACGAAGACGGGACCGCGGTCCTGGTTATAGCCGGGGTGCTCGAGAAACTGGGCGTCGAGGGCGTAGAAGAGGCCGCGCCAGGTATGGAAGTTGTAGTAGCTCTCGACGATGTCTTCGCGGCCGTAGTGGAGTCGGCCGTCGCCAAGCAGAAAGCCTTTGCCGCCGAGAGCGAGGTACTGCTGGTGGTCGCGCTTGATGGCGTTGGTGGTGAAGACGAGGCCGAGTTTGTCTAACTTGCGCTGACCCAGCCCGGGCAGGCGATCAGCGGCGAGGTCTGCGCCGATCTCGATCGTCTGGTCGACCTCGGTGTAGGCAAAGGACTCGTGCTGGCCCTCGTTCCAGCCGAAGCGGCCAAAGGTGCGGAGGTCGGCGGTGAGCTCCTGCTCGAAGTTGAGGCCGAAGCCGTATTTGACGGTGGTCTGGAGAGGATGTGCCGTGATGTCCGGGGTGGCGACGAGCCCGTCGAGGGCGAGCCGGTTCTGGTCGCGATAGATACCCATGTTGGCGTGATTGACAAAGGAGAGCAGGCGGAGCGTGCCTTTGCGTTCGGCGGCGAGCAGGTGGCCAAAGAGTGGCTGCCGGAGCTCGACCTCGGTGTTCTGGGCGTTGGCGCGGCGAAGATTCCACTGGAGGTCGATGCCGTTGGCGACGGTGGGCATGAGCGCGAGTCCGTAGCGCAGGGTGGCGCGGCGGTCGGTGTACTCGGCGACGGCGGCGTAGGTATAGCCGCGGGTGTCGGCGGCGTAGTCCCAGGCACCGTTGTTGTCGACGGCCCAGTTCATGAATTGCAGATGCGAGTCGGAGCCCGGACCGTTCTCGTCGAAGAAGTCGGGCAGGCCCATTTTGCCGACGTGGAGTTCGAGGCGGCGTTCCGGCACTCTGGTGGACAGGCTGAAGGGCGTGCGGTCATTGCTGACCAGTGTTTTTTTTGAGAAGCCGAAGGTTTGGTGGAGCTGGACGCGGGCGACATAGGGAATGGACCCGAGCGAGGGATTGCGAACGACATCGAGGTTGGTGAATCCGGCGAGACCCAGGGCTTCTGACAAGCCTCGACCGCCAGACGACTCGAGATCGAAGAGGATGTCGGTAGCGGAGCTTGGCGATTGACGAAGCTGGTAGCCGAGGTAAAGGGTTCCTAAGAGGGAGGTCTTGTACTCGCCCCGAGCGAGAAAGCTGTTTTTTCCAGAGTAGGGGGAGTGAAAGGGGGCGTGCCCCTGAAGGATGATGTTGGCCTGGCCGGCGATGAGATAGCGGGCGGAGTCTGGGTGGGAGAAGACAGTGACGGGGTTGGGTAGATCCGAATTTGGCTCGGGCGAGTTCGGCACGGCAGGGACGTCCGCTGACGAGCCGAGGTTGGGGGACACCTGAGCGGGAAGGCGGGGGATGAACAGCAGGAGAAGGGCGAGCAGGGCGCGACAAGCAGATCGTTGCATCAGGACTTTGCGAGTTTACCCTGAGCCCATCAGTAGCTTGTGAAGGTAGTCTCCTGAGCACGTGGCTGTGGTGCTAGGTTTCAGTTGTGGAAGGCTGTTGATCAGATCGAAGCGCACCGGTGTAGAGGCACTTGCATCACCGGAGATGCCGCGTTATTGTTTTCTTACACGGGAAAGGAGGATGATCCAGCCTATGAAATCTGATTCACACAGTTGCATCAACACAGTACGTGAGGTGACTGAGGCTTAGGGCGTTCTGCTCTAGACCTGGTGGTTTCAATCGCAGTTTCTCCACCGAGGCCCATCCAAAGAGAGGATGCCCTCAGGTCAATCTCAACAGATCACCGCCAGACGGCTCGTACTCCCCTTGGGGAGGGCGGGCCGTTTGCGTTTGGTGCACAGGTTCCTCGTAGGATA
>CALMVL010000243.1 GCA_937873265.1 uncultured Granulicella sp. | reverse complement strand
AGTCGGATAAAACATTCATATAATATAAGGCCCCAATGAGTGACTTTCCCATCGACCGTCGTACCTTCGTTGCCACGGGCGCGATAGCAGCCGCATCTTTCCTCATCGATCCAGCTACCGCCGAAGTACGCGTACCGGCAGAAATGAGAACAGCGCCCGTTATGCGCGAAGTCGTGTTGACAGTGAATGGCGTGAATCATGCGTTGCAGGTCGACACTCGGATGACGGTGCTTGACGCGCTGCGTGAGAAGGTGGGCCTTACTGGTTCCAAAAAGGGCTGCGATCATGGGCAATGCGGTGCCTGCACGATTCACATTGATGGCGAACGCCACCTCGCGTGCTTGACACTCGCTGTCGCAGCTCCGGGGCGCCGGATCACAACGGTGGAAGGCCTTGCTGAGGGTGACCAGCTTCATCCCATGCAACAGGCGTTCATCGATCATGACGCGTTCCAATGCGGCTACTGCACGTCCGGCCAGATCATGTCCGCGATCGCCTGCGTGCGCGAAGGAAACACTAAATCGGACAGAGACATTCGCGAATACATGAGCGGCAATTTATGCCGATGCGCGGCCTACCCCAACATCGTCGCCGCCGTGAACCAGGCCAAGACCCGGATGGAGAGAGCCTGATGCGACCTTTCCTTTACGAAGCACCAACCGACGCCGCTTCCGCCGTTGCCCTCGGCTCAGTCCGAGCGAGTGCACATGTCACCGCGCCCGCGCAATTTAAAGGCGGCGGCACAACGCTGATCGATTTGATGAAGCTCGACGTCATGCAGCCAACAACAGTAATCGACATCACTACGATCCGTGATGAAGGGATGCATCAAATTGTTCAAACCGAAAATGGACTTCGGATCGGTTCGCTGGTCTCCATGGCGCAATTGCAGGCGGATCCGTCTGTGATTCGCGATTACCCAATTTTGACAGAAAGCCTTTGGCAAGCAGCTTCCCAACAGCTACGCAACATGGCTCGCCTGGGCGGCAATGTACTTCAGCGTACACGCTGCTCGTACTTTCGCGACACGAGCTACAGCCAGTGCAATAAGCGTGTACCGGGTTCAGGATGCGCAGCGCTCGATGGTGTCAACCGCGGACACGCTGTGCTCGGCGTGAGCGACCATTGCATTGCACTCTACCCGGGCGACTGGGCTCCTGCTCTTGTCGCGCTTGATGCCGAGGTCGAGGTGCTCGGAATGTCGGGCAGGCGAAGCCTTGCCTTTGCGCATTTGCATCGTCTCCCCGAGACGACGCCGCATATTGAGACCAGCCTGGCACCAGGCGAATTGATCACTGCCTTCATCATCTCCGGGGGGCCAAGGCGACGCTCTTTGTATCGCAAGATTCGGGACCGCGAGAGTTACGCTTTCGCAAACGCCAGTGCGGCCGTGGCGATCGATCTGGACGGAGAGATCGTGCGCGATGTCAGGATCGGGCTTGGGGGAGTGGCGACGATCCCTTGGCGAGCTCGTCGCGCCGAAGGCATGCTGCGTGGTCAAAAATTGGATGAGACGAGCGCCACGGATGCAGCGAACGCCGAATTCAGAGATGCCCGTAGCCGCAAATACAACGCCTACAAGGTAGCTCTCGGCAAAGCGACTATGGTACGCGCGCTCTTAGAAGCGAAGGCAATGGAGATTTCCTGATGAATCAAATCAATGTTGCAGCCCCCGCAGCGCTCGCCAATATGGGGCAACCGATCCCTCGCACGGAATCATCAGCCAAGGTCACCGGTAAGATCATCTACGCCGCCGACTCAGCCGAGGGAGCTCCTCTGCAAGCGTACTTCCTGACCAGTGCAATCGCGCGAGGTAAAGTTCTCTCGATCAACACTGCACCCGCCGAGGCGCTCGATGGAGTTGTGAAGGTCTACACCCATCTTAACGCCCCGTACAGGATCCCAACACCCTATACGCAGAAGGGCGGCTACGTTTCCGACACCAACATGCCGCTTACCGGACCCGATATCTTCAACGACGGACAGATCATCGCGATGGTGATCGCCGAGACGTATGAGATCGCGCTCGACGCTTCGCATCGAATTGTGACGCGCTATGCCGCCATTGTGCCTGCGGCGACAATGGACAGTCCTGGCGTGGACGTAATTCATCCGGAATCGCTCGACGAAAAGGAAAAGAGAGTCGGAGACTTCACCGCGGCTTTCGCCGCCGCGCCCGTGAAGATCGAAGGCAGTTATAGCACCCCGGCGCAGCACCAGAACGCGATTGAGCTTTATTCGACAACGGCGTCCTGGTCCGGCGGTGACCTGACGATTTATGAACCAAGCCAATTTGTGGTGGAACTGGCAAACGGCGCGGCAGCGATGACGGGAATCGATCCATCTGCGGTACACATCATCAATCCCTATGTTGGCGGGGCCTTTGGCGGCAAAGGCTTCATGACACAGCGGACGGCTTTGATCGCCGGCGCATCGCGTGACTTGGCGAGGCCCGTACGTAATGTGGTGACACGAAGCCAGGGTTTTACGTTGGCAACCTATCGTGCCGAGACGAAACACCATGTACGCCTAGCTGCCGACAAAGATGGCCATTTGCTCGCGTACGCGCATGAAAGTTGGGAGATGCAGTCGCGACACGACGATTATCCCCTCGCAGGATTCGGCGTCACGACTGCCATGTACGGCAAGCCAGCGATCTCAACGCGGGTCAACTTTGTCAAGGCTGATCGCCAGACGTCGGGCTTCATGCGGGCGCCGGTCGAAATGCCCTACATGTACGCCTTGGAAAGCGCGATGGACGAACTCGCGGTGGCCCTCGACATGGATCCCATCGAGTTGCGCCGCATCAACGACATTCGCGAAAGCCCCGTCGATGGCGCTCGCTTTACCAGCCGCTCCCTCATGCAATGCTACGACGCAGCTGCCGCGAGTTTTGGGTGGAACAAGCGAGATCCAAAGCCGCAATCGATGCGAGACGGAGACTGGCTGATCGGTTATGGATGTGCGACTGCAGGCTACCCGACCCACATGGCACCGGCTATCGCGCGAGTGACTTTGAGGGCTGACGGAAGTACGCATGTGGAAATAGCAGGGCAGGACTCGGGCCAAGGCACATACACGGCTTTGGGACAGATCGCGGCTCGCCAGCTAAATCTTCAGCCGCAACAGGTAACCGTCATCATGGGCGACTCTAAGCTGCCCGCTGGTCCTGCCTCAAGCAACTCCATGTCGACAGCATCCCTCGGCTCAGCCATCAAACTCGCTACAGACAAGATTCGTGCGCACTTTGGCCCCAACATGCCGGCCGAGCACGAGCGTCGGGCGGCCTTTAAGCGACTCGGGGTGGCCGAGATTACCGAACTCGGGGAATTTCTGCCATTCGGCAAGCAGCCTGAGGTCCTCGCCAAACTCCGAAAGGGCCAGGTTCCATTTTCGAGCCAAGCTCGTGGCGACGAGTCCAAGGGCGGCAAGCCGTTGATGTTTGCCTTTGGCGCCGAATTCGTAGAGGTGCGGATTCATCGCCTGACGCGCGAAATCCGTGTGCCCCGCATGACCGGTGCCTTTGCTGCAGGACGAATCGTCAATCCGCGTACCGCCAGGAGCCAATACATGGGTGCGATGATCTGGGGCATGGCGTCCGCGCTACTCGAAGCAACGGTGGTCGACGAGAAACGGGGACGTTTTGTAAACGACAGCATTGGGGAGTACCTTATCGCCGTAAATGCGGACATTCCCGAGATCGAGGTGATCATGGTTCCCGAGGAGGACTTCGAGGTCAACCCTTTGGGAGTCAAGGGAATTGGAGAACTCGGCATCGTCGGTACTGCCGCAGCCGTCGCCAACGCCGTCTTTCATGCGACCGGCAAGCGGGTCCGCGACCTGCCGATCGTCATGGATAAACTTTTGACTTAGCGGTCTAACCCGCCACGTTTCTGCCGAACCATCGCTTCGCCCATGCGCTGGGAGTCATTTAGAAAGCTGCGAGAGTTGGACTGTTCCCGCGCAGGCTCAGCCGAAAGGACCGCGCCGAGCTTGCTCCTCTGTTGACCCTAATCAACAGGTTCTATGAGTCGAAGCAGCCGCTGCCAACGGCAACCCGCCGCTTCACTTCGACCAAAAACTCAGCGGGTGGAACCGTTCGGTAAAGGCAATATACAGATACACACTTGAGAGCGGTATGCACATAGTCAGTGATCCGCTTGCGGTCATGTTCGGGCGTCGTGTGGCACAGGATGATCAAGTTATAGGCGATCCCGTCGCGGAGAAGGCTCCGGAGTGCCTCGCGATCCAGAGCTACCGCTGACGACAGACCGATCGTTGTCAGAAGCAAACCGCGTATATGCAGCAACTGATCGTCTCTACCGTAAAGGAGAATCTGAACAGAAGACTTCATTATGTCGTTCATGGTTCACCACCGATGCCGATCTCGTGCCTTACCCGTCTTACGTCGGCAGAGATTCACACATGGCGCGATCTAGGGGAGTGATGGCGTCGTTCCCAGCGAACGAGTACACGCGCTCCGAGTACTAGAAAGCCTACGGCGCAGCCGCAGACTTCCCCTAAGCACACGGACGTCAAAACGACAAACATCCAGTGCTGATACGTCTTAGTGTTCTTAGAGACACCCGCTCCCAGCACCGCTCCCAGAAGGCAACCCAACACTGTCAATCCGGCGAGGAGAAATAGCAGGAGCATATCGGCTTTCGGATCAGCTTCCAGCGTTGACTCATGCAATAGGTTCGCTGTTACAGTAAGGAGTTCTGGTGCAGCAGCATCGTCATGTGGTCTATCCATGTCTCTTCCTCAAGCAGGCGTGCGACGTTACACCTATGAGACACCCCTATGAGAGTGCGGGCTCGGCAGAAAGCTATCTAAGTTCTGCCTAAACCTGAGCCAGAGGAACCCGGGTGATTCTTTCCATCGGCGTGGAAGATCGATCAGCGCAATACTCCAACACGACGGACCAGGGGCATAACTAGCCACCCGCAAGAATGCAGTCTTCTCCGCTTGAGGCTAAGCGACCGCTCTGCGGCCCGCTAGCTTCTTCGGCGCGCCACATGGGTTCTAGTGCACGCGCTACTTCTAAAGGGACAGCTCCGCGTCACGCCCCCAGGATATCTTCGTGCTTTTCTACCGATCTAGAGCTCAGTATCACTCTGAAGACGATTCCTGCAACGGTGTTAGAGGTAAAGAAAGGTAAAAGCTTTGGCCACCGTCCGGTTAGACACAAGTGAAAGCTTATCGTTTGAACAGGGCAGACTGACATTCGGCAGTATTTCGACTGCTCATCGCTAAAAGGCCTACTCCCGAGTGCAGAAGAGGCCTTCACAAGCAGGAGGCAGGTAGAGAACCATGCTCCTGCGTATCTTGAGGGGACAAGGACACTAAGACATGCAGGGAAGAAGTTCGGAACGACGTGGATCTGTAGGCGCTGCTTTCGTATCTGGGCTAATCTTTTCGCAGATCCTTTCATGCGAACTGC
>CALMVL010000242.1 GCA_937873265.1 uncultured Granulicella sp. | reverse complement strand
CGCCCGATCGGGCATACAGCGGTCCTCCGATTACTTGGGAGCGGCAGCCCCCTTGACCGCCGTATCCGGCAGTCCGCGAAATTTCAGCATCGGTCCGGTGCCTGGTTCCGCGCCAAGCCATGCCTTGTACATCGCCCCGAGATCCTCGGTGTTGCCCCGCGAGAGCACCATGCGCCGGAACCGGTCGCCATTGGCCCGCGTCAGCCCGCCGTGATCCACAAACCATTGGAAGGCATCATCATCCAGCATCTCGCTCCACAGGTAGGCGTAGTAGCCTGCCGCGTACCCGCCACCCCAGATATGAGCAAAGTACGTCGACCGGTAGCGCGGCGGAACCTCGCGCATCGCGAGCTTCGTCCGCTCGAGCGCAGCGCGCTCGAATGCATCCGGATCCTCGATCGGCGAATCCGCAGACAGGGTGTGCCACTGCATATCCAGCTCCGCCGCGGCCAGCAGCTCCGTGACCTTGTATCCCTCGTTGAACTTCCCCGCGCGCAGCAGCTTCGCCTTGAGCGCCTCCGGCATCGGCGCACCGGTCTTGTAATGCCTGGCATAGTGGGAGAAGACCTCCGGATAGGTCGCCCAGTGCTCATTGAACTGCGACGGAAACTCGACAAAATCCCGCGGCACTGAAGTCCCGCTCAGCGTTGGGTACTCTGCATCGGCAAACATCCCGTGCAGCGCGTGCCCAAACTCGTGAAACATGGTCGTCACATCGTCAAACGTGATCAGGGCCGGCTGCCCCGCGGCAGGCTTGGTGAAGTTGGCCACGTTGTAGACGACCGGCAGCGTCCCTTCAAGCTTCGACTGCCCGACAAACTCGCTCATCCACGCGCCGCCCTGCTTGTTGTCGCGCTTCCAGTAATCGCAGTAGAACAGCGCGAGCGGCTTGCCGTCCGCGTCCGAAACCTCGAACACACGCACATCCGGCTGATACACGGGGATGTCCTTGCGCTCTCGGAACGAGATGCCATACAGCAGATGAGCCGCATGGAAGACACCGTTCTCAAGCACCGTATCGACCTCGAAGTAGGGCTTGACCTCGTCTTCATCCAGGTCGTATTGCGCTTTCCGCACCTGCTCCGCATAGAAGTTCCAGTCCCACGCTTCCAACGGGAACCCACTCTGATGTGCATCGATGACTTTCTGGATCTCCGCAGCCTCGCTCCGCGCCTGCTCCGTAGCCGCCGGGACAAGCGCATCCATGAATTGACGCGCCGCCTCCGGCGTCTTCGCCATCTGGTCTTCGAGCTTCCAGGCCGCGTAGGTCGGGTAGCCGAGCAGCTTCGCCTTTTGCGCCCGCAGCTGCGCCAGCCGGGCGACCGTCGCGCGCGTATCGGTGTCGCCGCCACGCTCCGCCCGCGTCCAGCTGTCGTTGAAGAGCGCCTTGCGTGCTCCCCGATCGCTCATGCCGCTGAGAGCCGGCTGCTGTGTCGTATTTTGCAGCGGAAGCACATACCCGTCCACTCCCCGACTCTTCGCCGCGCTTGCTGCCGCGGCAATCTGCGCCTCGCTCAATCCAGCAAGCGCTGCCCCGTCTGCCGTCGTAAACGCTCCCGCTTTGGTGGCTGCCAGAAGCTTCGTGCTGAAGGCGTTTGACAGGGTGGACTCCTCCTCGTTCATCTGCTTCAGCCGAGCTTTTTCCGCCTCCGGCAGCGGCGCCCCCGCATGCACAAACTCCCGGTACACCACCTCGACCAGCCGCATCTGCTCCGGTTTGAGTCCGAGCATCGCCCGCTCGTCGTACACCGATTTCACCCGCGCCCACAGCTTCGGGTTTAGATGGATCGCATCCGCATGCGCCGCCAGCTTCGGGGCCTCCTCCTGTTGCACAGCCTGAATGCCCGGATTCGTATTCGCTCCCGCAACCGCGCTGAACGCCCGCATCGCCCGGTTCAGCAGAGCACCCGAGCGCTCCATCGCCTCGAAGGTATTTGCAAAGGTCGGCTTTGCCGGATCGTTCGCAATCGCATCCATCTCCTGCCGCTGCGCGATCATGCCCGCCTCGATCGCCGGCTGGAAGTCAGCATCCTTGATGCGATCAAACGGCGGAGCCTGAAAGGGCAACGTGCTCTTTGCATAGAACGGACTGCTCGGCCCGAACGCATCCGTTTGCATTTCCCCCACCAACTTCGTCGTGCCCATCGTTCCCATCAGAACCATCGCTCCCGTCATCACGCGTTTCGAGATTGCCAAGGGCTAGCCCTCCGTCTCTCTCGATTGTAGGGTGGACCGTGTTTCCCGCCCCCGATCCATCCGTGACACCCCCTGTCGTGGCCGCCCGTTTGCCCATCGAGCCATCGAATACGCTACCCTCGATGTGCGAACCTTTGCGCCGGTATGCCTCGGTTTCGCCGCACAGCATCGCCGAACCAGCACCAGCCAGGAGCAGCGCCATGGAACTTTTTTACGATCCACGCGAGATCAGCGTGCGTTATGGGCGCTACATCGATGACCTCCGCCGTTTGTTCGTCTTCCACGGCCTCAGCTGTGGCGCGCCTCGGCATCTTGGAGGTCTCGCCAACAAACTTGAGGCAAGCAAGCCTCTCCGCGCCGATCTGTCCGGACTGATCCGCAGCACTCGCGACCTCGAACCTCAACTGACCGCTGACGACATGCTCGCCGTTCTCGTTGTTTCCATCAGCGGCGACATCACCGCTGTCGATCCGGCACTCTCGCCCCTGACGACACGCTCCATCCTCCTGCTCCAGTTACTGCTGAGCGGTATTGGCGGCTGGTCCGAACCAAACTCCGACGGATACGCCGCCAACCTTGCTGAGCACTCGGCTCTTAATCCGCCCGAGCTGCCAGGCGACCCCCATCCGCAGGAACTCACGTCCGCAACCCAATTGGTCGACCGCCGCACACCCAATGCGGTGCCGACTGATCAGCCAAACTCCGGTGTGGACGTCCGCGCCTTTGTTCGCTCAGCCGAGCTCCCTTCCCTACCCCTCCGGCTCCGCCGCGAACCGCTCAGCGAGATTGTCCGTCCATCCCCAGCCGCCGTCGTCGCTTCTCCGCAAGAACGCCTTGACCTTTCCGCCTCCCACCACGACTCCCAGCCAGTTCCCCTAGCTGAATCGGGCAGCGGTCTCGTCCAGCCCCCTGCTGCTCCAATCGAAGCCAGGCCCGAACCCCAACCCAGCCCCGCCATGGAGCAACGCCTCGAACAGGCCCTCCAAGGACTGACGCTTCAGCTGCAGCAGATGGATCGACGCATTGCGGAGCTTGAGCCGCGGCAGGGGCCGCATCTGCCCCCCCCCGCTCGCCAGTACTTAGGGCCACGCGCATCCGCCCCACAGCCCGAGCAAGAGTTTCCCGTCGAGCCCAGGCCGCAACCGCCTGACGTGCCGCCGGTCTCCCTCGCTGCGAACGCTGTGGAATCCAGTCCATCCACCTTTGTCGGCTCCGCAGCTCGCACGGTTGCGCCGGAAGACCCGGGTGTCCCGTCGCCCTCCGCAGCACCTGGTCCGGCCATGCCAATGGCGACGCTCAGCGAGCTTGGTGCAAACCGAACCGGCGCAGGCGAGGGCGCCGTCGCATCAAGCGTGCCCAACCCTGTTCCCGCACCTGAAGCCCAGGCGGATGAAGAGCCTATCCTGAGCTCGCCGGGGCGCGCCCGCTTCTCCTACGCCGCCTCCGCCGTCATCCAGGCCGGAGCCGCAGACGAGCCGGAAGAGCCCACACCCGCAACCCACGTTCCCGAAACCGCCAGTGCCGCCCCGCGCCACGCCACGCGACCTCAGCCCTCTTCAGACCTTCGCTCCGAAGGGGTAGCTGCTGCGCCTCGCCGCCAGCTAACCACCTTCTCTACCGTTGCCGCCCTTCTTCTTCTGGCCATCGCCGGCTTTGCCTACCTTCACCACCGCTCCTCCGCCAAACCCGTTTCCTTACACGCCACTTCTGATTCTGAGGTCCTGCACACAAAGCCCCCCGCGCCGCCGCAGTCCACCACGCCGTCGCCACAGGAGGTCGCCACCGCCAATCCGGAAGCCCCGGCCGTGGACCAACCCGGAAGCTCTGCGCCCACAGTGAGTGAACGAACCGAAGCAACCGCGCCCGCGCCCGATGCGCCTCCGACTGCAAAGCTGCCCTCTCGCAGCCCGCATGTGTCCCGGACCGAACATCCGGAGGCTGGCGGCCGCGCAACGAGCACCTCTTCCACTCCGGCGGCCGCGACCTCTCCCGACACCCCGTCCGCATCCCCGCAAAGGCCGCTGCCCGTTCCCGAGTCCACCATGGACCAACACATCGTCGCTGCCCGCAAGCCGGTGTATCCCCCAGCCGCGCTCGATGAACACCTCGAAGGCACGGTCGTCCTCAATGCCGTTGTTGATACCGACGGTTCGGTCCGCCGCGTCGACGTCGTCAACGGCCCGCCGACACTGATCAACTCCGCGATTGCTGCTGCTACGTGGCGTCGGTATCGTCCGTTTCTTCTCCACGGCCGACCGGTCGAGGTCGCAACCCGTATCACACTCAACTACCACCTTCCATGATTCAACTGGCCAGCGACTACGGCTCGCGGTCTGCGCCGAGCGCCCTGCCTTGCCTTGCACTCACATAGACGTCACGTCTGCGCCAGCCAACGGTCTGTCCCGCTTAGGCCCGTTCTTGCGCGGATGAGTCGCACCTAGCCACGGCACGCCCGAGCAGCGTGAACTTAGATGGTTCCGCTTATGGCGCGGCGACGGTTTGCAAGTTGCGAAAGATACGTACCCCAAACGGAGGCAAAGAAAGTGCCGGCAAAGCCACAGCCGGCGGCGGAGTGGGCGCCTGCGATGTCGGCATGCCTGCTTCCCCATGGCGCCTGGCATCGCTCAGGGCGACTTCCTTCCACGACCCCGTACCTACCTCTATGCTTCCGGCAAAAGACACGTTCGCGAGGTTTACCGCGACGAGGACCGTTTCTTCCTTTGAACGCCGCAGGTAAGTCACAACATGATTTTCATCGGAGTTGTGGATCCAGACGAGCTCGCCGTGGCGCAACGCAGGCGAGGTCTCCCGCAGGGGAATCATCACCTTGTAGAACTCCGGAAACGCAGGCTCCAGCAAACCGGATTGCCAGAAGATTGGCTCTTTCTCAAAGAGTGCCGGCCCGGTGGAGGGCGTTGCGTCGCCGACCTCCATGCCGTTATAGAGCATGGGAGCCCCGGGCAGGGTGAATACCAGAGCGGAAGCCGCAAGCGCCGCTTGTGCGCCGTAGCGAACGACTGCCCGACGCGTGTCATGGTCGTCGCTGATCAGCATGTGCCATCCCCCCGGGGAAAAGCGGGATGCCTGTGCATTGATCTCGTCTCGAAGTGAGGACGCCGGTTTACCCTGCAGGATGATCTGATTCATTCGTTCCAACAGAGGCCAAGCATAGTCGAGGCTAAAGTCCTGACGCAGCAGATCGGGTTCAGATGCCTCCGCGAGCAGGAGCAGATCCGGCCGGATGGCACGAAGTTCAGCACTTACCTGGTCCCAGAACGAGAGGGGTACGTCGCCCGCGTCGTCGCAACGAAACCCATCCAGATCAAAGGTCTTCAACCAGTAAGCAAACATGTCAACCATGTACTGGCGCAGAGCCGGATCGGCATAGTTCAGCGCCGCGACATCTGTCCAGTTATGGGGATAAACAATCTTTCCTGCAGCATCCTGTTTGTAAAACGCAGGATGCGACATCATCACACTGTCCCACGCCGTGTGGTCCGGCACCTCATCAAGGATGACGCGCATGTGCCGCTGATGAGCGGCTTGTACAAGGTGAAGGAGGTCAGCCTTGGTTCCAAGATCCGGGTCGATCGCATAGTAATCGCTCACGGCGTACATGCTGCCGTACGTGCCCAGGCGATGCATTTTTCCGATTGGATGGATCGGCATGAGCCAGAGGACGTTGACTCCGAGCGTCTGCAGGGCGTCAAGCTTCGCGGTCACGCCGTTCAATGTTCCGGCAGACGAAAAAGCTCGCGGAAAGATCTCGTAAAAGACGGCCTGATCGATCCACGAAGGCACGTTCCGCGCATCGCCCGCGGACTCGGCGTCCGACCAACCCAGGGCTGTGCCGCGGGCTGACGACAGCAAGAGAAGCAGGCCCAACACTGAGCCAAAAATGATACGGTTCGCCCCTACTCTTGGGGTCCGTTTGCAGGGTGAACGCAAAGCCGCCAGCATGAATGCTCCGACATGGAAGGTTACAGAGGTACATCGACTCGGAACAAGATGCGCGCTCGGAAGCGCGCCGCTCTCGCGAGCGGCGCGATCTCCGAGACGATTAGAACACCAGGCGAGCGGCTAACTGGATCTTGCGTGATGAACTGCGAAGACCCGTGATGGCGCCGAAGTTAGCATTTTGAGCGTCCGTATTTGCCGGATTTGCGAAGCTGGGTGTATTCGTCACATTGAAGGCATCGCCATGGAGTTCCAGTTGCTTGCCTTCCGCGATATGAAGGTTCTTCTGGAGTCCAAGGTCCATGTCCCGGAATCCCGGTCCGTAGACTGCGTTGCGGCCGAGGGTTCCCACGCGCGTGTACACCAGATTTCCCGTGCCATCTGTTGCCTGCTGGTATGGAAGCTCTGTGGAGTTGAACGAGGCGGGATTGAACCACTCGGTCAGCTTTTTGGGATACTCGATTGGGGCGACGAGGTCCGGCCGGTTTGTAACCGTCTGTTGACCGGCGCCGGAGGCTTGGATGTCGATCGGTTGTCCGGTTGATAGCTGAACGATATCGTTGATCTGCCATCCTCCAATCAGCAGATCCACGGCACGATTGACGCCTGTTCCAAATCGCTGCCCGCGTCCAAACGGCAGGGAGTAGACAAAAGACGAACTGAAGATGTGTCGTTCATCCTGGCTGGAGTTGCCGTAGTTAGCAGGCTGATCGTAGTACAGCAGAACGGCCACGGGAGTTCCGCCGTAGGGGCTGTTTGTGTTGTCGAGCGCATGGGACCAGGCATAGGAGGCAGTCGCCAGGAAATTCGCGGCGCGATGCTCATAATGCAATTGCAACCCGTTGTAGTTAGAGCTTCCGTTGTACCAGTTATACGTAATTCCACCATCCTGGTTTGGGTATGGCAGCGTCGTCGCACCGATGTGGTATTGAGTCAGGTTGTAAAAGGTGGATAGCCGGTTCCCCACCGTGCCGACATAGGCAGCACTGAATACATCTCGGGGTGAGAGCTGCTGCTGGAGCTGCAGGTTGTATTGCTGGATTTGACTGTGCTTGTTGTTGACGTTGATTGCGGTGCCGGCGAGACCCGCAGGAGGGTTTGTGGGGTCGAAGGAAGCGACGGTAGGCGGTGTCGGCAGTTGTGTGGTTACGGCCGCCGGACTTGTATAGCCGGCGCAGGAGAAGGGCGCCTGCCGGGTCGCCGTCTGACCGCTCAAGGTGATGCAATATCCATCCTGTGCGTTGAAGTAGTTATTCCCACTGAAGGGACCGTTCTGTCCCAGTTGATTATTGATGCCACCGTAGTCTGGGAAGTAGAAGATGCCGTATCCGCCGTGGATAGCCGTTCTGCCGTCTCCGCTCAGATCATAGGCAAACCCGACGCGGGGTGCGAAGTTCAGGTAATCCTGCTTGACAATGGTTTTGGAGACGCCATCTACACCGGCCTCCAGCACCTGACCGTTCGCCACGTTGAACGAGCTCTGCCGGTTATGCGCCTCGAACGGCCAGGTGAGCAGGTCATAGCGGAGCCCAAGGTTGAGCGTGAGCCGTTTGGTAGCGCGCCAGTTATCCTGGGCAAACAGAGCATCTTCCTGGTTGATGTTTGAGAAGAACCCGTTCTGCGCGCCGATCTGATATTGATTGACGCCACCTACGAGGTACTCACTTTCGTCGTACCCGGTGAACAGTTCGGGGCTGTAGAATAGGCCTCCCTTCCCCTCAATGGGCCGGTAGTAGTTTGTTACACGCCGAAGCAGCGTTCCGCCCATGCTGAGTTGATGACTATGAAGGTTGAGGCTTAGGGTATCCGTGACCTCGTAGATATTCTGCGGCACCTCAAACACGCCGTAATCGCCCGTGTAGGTCAGATCGGTTCCATAGCCTCCGGTCAAAGGTCCGCCCGTGTTTACCGCGTCACCTAAGGTTGTATCGTTGATGCCCAGTTCCGCTCCCACCGAAGTCCCAACATTGGGAGGCAGATAGCCATAGTTATCACGGTTGTAGGCGATACGGGCTTCGTTGACGGCGCGGGGAGAAAAAGTATGCGTATATCCCAGGTCGTAGCCGCGGGCGTGGAGGTAGTTCAGTTGACCCGAAGCATTCAGAAGTGGGCCATTGCCATTTGGGGCGAGTTGCGAGTTCTGGTCGGAAGAGGTGTTGTCGTACGAAAACCGGAAGAAGAACAGGTCGCTGCCGGAGGCGGTCCAGTCCAGACGCGTATCGAAGGTGTTGTACTTCCCAATCTGGTTTTGCTGAAAGAAGTAGTTGCCGATAAGGCGATCCGTGCGCGTGGGCAGCGGAAAGGCATTGAGATAGTTCACTGAGACGGGGTTCAACCGGCTCGCCGGAATGATGTTATTTGCGAAGGGTGCGCAGGTCAGGGGATCGTAGATCTGACCTTTGCTGGAAGCAGGAACACCGTTGGCGTCCAAGGTGCCGGAGTTCGGGTAGCAGCGCGGAAAATACGTTGTGTACACAGGGGGGCCGCCATTTGTCAGACCCGCACTTGCAAGGACCGGGTCAAGCAGTTCCTGGAAGTTGCCTTGACGCATCAGCGCTGTCGGCACCGTATCGTAGCCGCTACCCGCTGGCTGGTGATAGCGTGTGCCTTCGTAATCGCCGAAGATGAAAAGCTTATTTTTGATCAGGGGCATCCCAGCGGAACCGCCGAACTGGTTCCGGTTGTAGGGGGGCTTTGCCCCGGCGGGTAAGTCGTTGTAGGGGAATTCGTAGTTTGGATTAGCCGCCCATTTATTGCTGCGGTAGAAGTCGAACGCCGACCCGTGCAGCTGATTGGTGCCGGATTTGATCGAGCTCACCACCAGGGCTCCACCGGCACGTCCGTACTGCGCGGGGGCGACGCTCGTGTTGACCTTGAACTCCTGCGTGGCATCCACAGGTGGGAAGAAGAGAATGACGTTCTGAAGGCTGTCGTTGTTGTCAACACCGTCCAGGATGAAGTTGTTGGCCTGAGGACGCGTTGCGTTGATGGAGATGGCGCTTCCGCCGGTGTCCCCGTGACGGCCTGCGGTGTCCTGGCCTTGTTCGGCGTAGGCCCCCTGCGTCACCCCCGGGGTCAGCAGGGCAAGGTTGAGTGCGTTGCGGCCGTTCAGAGGCAACTCAGTGATCTGCTTTTCTTCGATCGTCTCGCCAAGTGTCGGATCGGACGTATTGACCAGGGATACGGCTCCGGTCACCTCGACGGTCGTTGTCTCCGCTCCAGGCTTCAGGGAGAAGTTGACCGTCAGGCTTGTGGTCACTCGGACGGTGAGCGCCTGGGTCTGCGTCTGGAACCCGGGCGCGGTGACCGTGGCAACGTAGTCACCCGCAGGTACAGCTGAAACGTTGAGCTCACCACTGGCATTGGAGGTGCCGGTCAGCTTCAGCCCCGTCGTTTGGTTCAGCAGCGTGATGCTGGCCTGCGGGATGACCGCGCCGGTCGGGTCCGTTACCGTCCCGACCACCCGCCCCGAGTCAGACTGCCCGCGGGCGTGCGGAAGGACGGCGGTGGCAAGAATGCCCAGGATAAGGACGAGGCGTGCAGTTCGTGGCGATCTTGTGAACGGTGTCGATAAGGACTGGATGATCATTGCTTCTTCTCCGGGAAAGTGTTCTGTGCTGCATCGCTCCGCGCCCGCAGTGACGGCTCGATGGTCACCCTCCTCTCACGGCTCGAATTTACGCAATAGTCGTTGGCTTCTCTTTCTCTAGATTTCTTATTCATTCGTTAGCCGTTACGGCTCAGTAGTTTGCGGTCTTCCATTTATCGCTTCGCGCAGATCGTATACGATGGAATGTCGCAAGAAGGAGATGCGCTTGACGACCAGAGAGAACGCGGACCGTGTAGCGTTCGGCCTTTTTGAAGCAGACCTGCATTCCGGGGAGCTCTGGAAGGGCGGTCACAAGATTAAACTGCCGAGGCAGCCGTTCCGGGTGCTTGCCACGCTGCTGGAACGACCTGGCGACATCGTTACCCGGAGAGAGCTGCAGCTCGAAATCTGGGGGGTCAACACCAACGTCGATTTCGACCAGGCGATCGCCGCGGCCATCAATAAAATTCGAGAGGCGTTAGGGGACTCTGCCGAGAATCCACGGTTTGTGCAGACTCTCACAAAGCGCGGGTACCGATTTATTGCTCCCGTCACCGTTATCCAGACCTCCCCTGTTAACCGCGCACCAGATGGGCCGGCGCAGGAGGTGACTCCGACTTCGACACTTGTCACTGACGGGTGGACGGATGTGGTCGGAATGGAACGAGCGGAGACGCAGAGACAATCACCTGCACCGGCGCCGATATCGCTTACCGCGCACGGACACAAAGCGGAGTCGACAGCCCAGCAGGACGTTCTCGACCACGCACCTCTACCGTACGAGGGACGGCCGAATCTCATTGCGGACCGACCTGTGGCCAACCGTTCCCACGCCACACTCTGGTATCTGACCCTCCCCGCGGGAGCGCTTCTGGCCGGTGCCCTCGGCGGTCGCTTTCTCTTCCCGCACGCGTCCAAGGCGGCCCCCTTTCGGGTCGACCAGGTGACCCACTACGTTCCGATCTCGCTTGGTCCGCCGAACCCGGAAAGCTTTCTGACCATGGCAATGGACGGAGACCGTTTGTTGACTTCGGTGATGGTGAACGGCCGTCCCCGTCTGTCCGACATTGACGTGGATACCGGCGAGGTGCAGGGAATTGCCGTGCCCGATGAGATTGCATCCAATTCGCTGACCGATATTTCAAAGGACGGATCGACGCTACTTCTGCGGAGCCAGCAGTCGACCGAATCGGAGCAGCCGCTGTGGGTTGTTCCCTCCGCGGGCGGCAGCGGACGGCGGATCCCAGGGGTGCTCGCCCATGATGCCGCCTGGATGCCCGACGGCGCCAGCATCCTGTACGCCACCGGCAACGATTTGGCTGAGATTGGTCCGAATGAAGACTCTTCAGCGACATATGCCAAACTTCCTGGCCGAGCGTTTTGGTTGCGCTGGTCCCCCGACGGGAAGTTGCTGCGCTTCACCCTGTTCGACCCCGTTACCCATGCGGCGGCTCTCTGGGAGATGGAAAGCGGAAGCCACACGCCCCGACCTGTCAAATTTGAGGGCTCTGAACATCTTTCGGCGTGTTGTGGCGTGTGGCTGCCGGACGGGAAGTCCTATGTCTTCCAGGCAAACGACAATCTGTGGCAGCTCAAAGGTTTTGGGGGTCGCGCGAAGGTCGTTCAACTCACAAACGGACCTCTGCGCTCCCTTTCTCCCGTCGCCGCGCGAAGCGGCAACCGCATCTTCTTCGTTGGGTTGGAGGCTCCCTCTGGTCTGCAGCAGTTCGATCCCGATCGGAAAGAGTTTCGCTCCGCGCCGTCGTTCCTTGCGGACGCCAACCGTATCGAATTTTCCAGAGACGGCAAGTGGGTCGCATGGACCGACATTCACGAAAAGCTCTGGCGCGCACGTGCGGATGGCTCCGACAAGGTTCGGCTTACCTCGGATGCGCTGGAGGTTTTTCTTGCGCACTGGTCGCCGGACGGAAGACGACTGGCTGTGATGGCGAGGCGGTCTGGAGGCGTCTGGCAGATCTACCTTGTGGACGCAAGCGGAGGCAAGGCCGAGGCCTTGCTGGACGAAGCGCGCAACGCCGCTGACCCGGGGTGGTCCCCTGACGGCAGCCGTCTGGTGTTTGGCCGTGAGCCGGATCTGATGGGGAAGGAGAGCGGCTCTCACACCCTCCAGATCATTGATCTTTCTACGCGTCGGATGGAGCAGATTCCAAACTCTGAGAATCTTTTTAGCCCGCGATGGTCGCCCGATGGACATTGGATCGTGGCGCTTACGTTAGACCAAAAGAGCGTGATGCTCTACGATGTCGCCCTTCGTCAGTGGCAGCGTCTGGCTTCCACAAGCGCCGCCGACCCAGTCTGGAGCGCGGACAGCAAAGCGGTCTATCTTCATGCGTTTCTCGCAGACCGTGAACCGATTTTACGGGTAGACGTTCCGAGTGGAGCGATGCAAACCGTGGCTGACCTTGGAAACTTTCACGACGGAGAAGCTGCCAATTACTTTTTCGGGGGCCTCACGTCGCGAGGCGAGCCCCTGGTTCAACCTCGGGTCGGAACCGGAAACCTTTATACCCTGGATCTAGCAACGCCATAGATCGATTTCCGAAGCGCAACCACGTCGCACCCTCTCCGACTAGCGTTCCAGGTTGCGAGCAGAACGCCTCAGCGACGCTGATGTCCTCACAACTTCGTGGTGTGAAACAGCGTCTTCGCGCTGACATTCGCTCAGGTCAGCTCCGCTCCGATGCTCTCCGCTCCGGCGGGCCGGAGTTGCCGCAGCTCCCCATCTCACACCTGCCGCAGTTCGACCCGTTCCCCTTACTTCCTGCGGGGCGGAGGTTCTTTTCGAGCAGGTCGATGAAGGATGACCTCCGGGTGACAACCTGGTGACAAATGCTGCGTACCGATGCCCTACAAACAGAGAACAGAAGCCGTTCCGGCGGGATTCGACCTCAGGACCAGAGTTCAAGAGTCGTCAACCGGCAGCGGCACAGCAGGAGGGACCATGGACTATCTCATCATCGGCGCCGGACCAGCGGGTCTGCAGCTGGGCTATTTCCTCGAACAGGCAGGGAGAGACTACCTCATTCTGGAGGCCGGCGCTCAGCCCGGAACCTTCTTTACCCAATACCCACGGCATCGCACGCTGATCTCCATCAACAAGCCGCACACGGGCGTGGATGATCCGGAGATGAACCTCCGCATGGATTGGAATTCGCTGTTGAGTGACGACCCTTCGCTTCGGTTTACCCAGTACAGTGCAAAGTACTTTCCACCGGCTGCGGAGATGGTGCGCTACCTCGCCGACTTCGCTTCTGTCTCGCGCCTTCGCATTCAATACAACACGCGGGTGCACCGCATCAGCCGCGAGAAGAATTTCGTGGTCACCGACGAGCACGGCCAGAGTTACACGGCGAAGCGCTTGATCCTGGCGACCGGCGTTTCTGAAATCAACGTTCCAGCCATTCCAGGAATCGAGTTCGCAGAGCGGTACTCCGACATGCCGGTCGATCCAGCCGGCTTTGTCAATCAGCGCGTTCTGATTATCGGCAAGGGCAACTCCGCATTCGAGACCGCCGACAACCTGATGGAATCTGCGGCGGTGATTCATGTAGCGGGGCCGAGCGCCATCCGACTGGCTTGGCGGACCCACTTCGTCGGGCATCTGCGCGCCGTGAACAACAACTTTCTCGACAGCTATCAGCTGAAGTCGCAGAACGCGCTGCTCGACGGAACGGTCGTGCGGATCGAACGCACGAACGAGCAGAGCTATCGCGTGACCTTCCGCTTCTCTCGCGCCGACGAGACAGAAAAAGAGCTGGTCTACGACCGTGTGATTCTGTGCGCCGGCTTCCGATTTGCGTCGTCCATCTTCGAAGAAACGCTTCGTCCGGAGCTGACGATCAACGACCGATTTCCGGCGCAAACAGCCGCCTGGGAGTCCACCAACATTCCCGACCTGTACTTCGCCGGAACGCTGATGCAGGCGCGGGACTACAAGCGGTCCACCAGCGGGTTTGTGCATGGATTTCGATATGGGGTACGCGCGCTCCACCACATTCTGGAACAGCGGTACGAAGGCGTCTCGTGGCCCAGCGTTTCTCTCCCTGCTGACCCCGGCTCTCTCACCGAAGCGGTCTTGGCGCGTGCCAACCGAACCTCCGCGCTTTGGCAGCAGTTCGGCTTTCTCTGCGACATGGTGTCAATTTCGACGGACGGCGCGGCGACGTACCTGCAGGAGCTTCCGGTCGATCTCGTGACGACGACTGACCTGGGCAAGGCCGACTGCTGTTTCCTGATCACACTGGAGTATGGCCCCAACCACGATCAGGTCGACCCCTTCGACATCTCCGTGAGACGTATCGCGCAGAACAGCGCGGAGGAGGCGCATGAGGCGCAATATCTGCATCCCGTGGTGCGCTGGTACGCGAGCGGCCAACTGGTCGCCACGCACCACGTGAGCGAGAACCTCGAGAACGAGTGGAACGGCCCTGCGCACCACCGGCCTTTGCAGGCGTTCTTCGCACGGGCGCTCAGCGGAGGCAAGCAGGCAAGTGTTGCGAGCAGGATGGGCTTCATGCAAGATCCGACTTCACCGACGGACAGGACGTTGTCCCTGGCATAAAGGCTGGAGCCGGGACTTCCGCAGAACGTCGCGCACGCAGCAACGCCAGGGAGCGCAGGAATGGAACATCTCGCATTGCAAGAACTGGAAGCTGAGGCGAAGCGATGCCTCGATCCCAAAATTGCCGACTACATCGCAGGAGGCGCGGATGATGAGCTGACTGTGCGAGCAAACCGAGCGGCATACGCCCGTGTCGGTCTTGTGCCCCGCGTGCTGACCGGAGCCGGGCAACCAGACCTCCGCGTCACTCTGTTCGGGCAGACTGCTTCCATGCCCGTGCTGATTTCGCCGACGGCATTCCACAAGCTGGCGCACGAGGAGGGCGAATGCGCCACGGCACGTGCCGCGCGCAGGGCTGGCGTGATCCTGATCGCCAGCATGGCCTCCACAGTGGCGCTGGAGCAGGTGGCCGCCGCTGCTGGAAAAACGTGGTTCCAACTGTACCTGCAACCGGATCTGGGGTGGACCGAAGATCTGGTGCGGCGGGCCGAAGCAGCCGGCTGCACCGCGCTCGTGATCACGGTCGATTCGCCCGTCTTCGGACATCGCTCGCGGGATGCCCGCAACGGCTTCAATGACCTGCCGGCCGGCATGCGCTGCGAAAACCTGCGCGAAACAGTGGGGTCCACCAGCCGGGTGAGAAGCATCGTGTTCTCGCCGGAGCTTTCCTGGAAGGAACTCTCCTGGTTGCGGGAGCGCACCGCGTTGAAGCTCGTGCTGAAGGGCTTAGCGCATCCGGCAGACGCGAAGCTGGCCGTCGCGTGTGGCGTCGACGGCATCCTCGTCTCGAACCACGGTGGACGTCAGCTGGACACCGTGCCGTCCACGCTTGATTTATTACCACCGATCGTGGAGGCGGTCGACGGCGCCATCCCAGTCTTTTTAGATGGAGGGATACGGCGCGGGACCGACGTGGTGAAAGCGCTTGCGTTGGGTGCGACCGCCGTGGGGGTCGGCCGGCCGGTACTTTGGGCGTTGGCCATGGACGGCGAGCAGGGTGTGCTCGACATGCTCGAAACGCTGCGCGCCGAAACCGAACGCGCCTTGGCCCTCACCGGTTTCCGCTGCCCCGGCCAGCTCAACACCGGCATTCTGCGGATGCAACCTGCGGAGGAGCCATGGTGGAACTGATGGCGATCTGCGGCGGCGCCGCCGCTCTTGGGAGTTCGCCGTTCTGGCTTCCGCAGGCTGTGCTGGCGTTGCGAGAACGCATCTTCGAGGGCGTCAATGGACCGGAAGGGATCGCCATTCCGGGCAAGCTGGTGGACGCGTCCCAGTTCAAGCGCGTCTATGCGCACCCTGCCGCAAACGGACGCAGCGAGGGCGCCGCGCTCTCCGATCTTTTCTGGTATTGGCTCTCGCCCGGCGCGGAGGTGCATCAGGAGCACCTGGAAGCAGGCGATCGGTACGACGAGGTGGCAAAAGTAACACGGCAGGTCCTCTCCATTCCCAACAGCAAAGCGGAACAGATGGCAGCGCGGTGTATGGCGGATGTCTGCGGCGACCTCCAACGCAACCGCACCAGCCTCATCCGTCTGCGGGACACGATGATGCGGGTGTGGGCGAGGTTCTACCACGAGGTGGTGTTTGGCAACCCCGGCACAAACGAGGCACAGCGACTCATCATCGGGAACGCCAACGACGTGGTGACCGCCCTGAAGTGCTCCGGTCTGCGCCACATGGGCAGGCGCGACCGGCTGACCGCCTATCTGCTGCAGCAGATCCGCAGCGGAGAGCCGATTCATGCCCTGCCTTCCGGCCTGTCGCAGAAGGAGCAGGCCTTGTATCTTCAGGGTGTCTTCTTCAATACCGCTATCGTGCAGATGTCGGAAGCCATGACGCACCTGCTGCTGGTGCTAGCGCAGAACCCCGCCGTACAACAGGAGCTGCTGGCCGAACCGGACGACCGCGCGTATGACCGCGTCATCGCCGAGACACTTCGGCAGTACCCGCTCTTCGGTATCGCCCATCGCATCACGACGGAGGAGATCGTCGTCGATGAGCAGACGGTCTTGGACAAGGGCTCGGTCCTCTGCTTCCACTACGCCGACTACCAGAGAACAGGCTTCCGCGATCCGGATCGCTTCGACCCGGATCGATGGAAGGACCATGCCGCGCGCGATTCGACGTACATCCCGTTCGGTGTCGCTGCGAACCGGCCGTGCCCGGCCCAAGCGATCTCGCTCGTGACCATGCGAGCGGCGGCGCGCGAGTTCCTGCGGCACTTCACCGTGCACTCTTCGGTTTCGCACACGCGCTCCATTCCACATCGCGGTCCGTGCCTGCTTGAGCCCAGACACATCGGCACGAGCGTGCGACGGCGAAGATTTCTCCTTTCGTTCCTCTGGGCGCGCGATCGTGTGGAAGACGTCACGCGCAGTCTCACGCAACTGGTTCTCGGCACAGGGATGGTTCTGCACGCGCGACACCTGCGCCTCGCTGAGCGGCACTTCGCCGGGCAGGCCTGCCCGTTCAAGCACCAATCACCGAGCGTCTGAGTTTCGGAGAGCGCAGCGTGATTCGTCCAATCGGTCCCGCATTGCGCGCTCGCCGGCGAACCTTGGCCTCGAACTCAAATACACCGTCAGGACCTGGCAGATGAAAACGTCCGAGCTTTACCTGCTTGCACTGTTGCTTACGTTCACCGTGCCGTACCTGATCTGGCGGCTGGGCCGTACCGAGTCTTTCGCGCCACTGGTGGTCGTCCAGATCGTGATCGGAATCGTCCTCGGCCCGGGCGTGCTCGGCGCCCGATTACCGGACGTGTATCGCGGGCTCTTCCAACCGCAGGTGCTGGGCGCGCTCAACGGTATCGCGTGGTGGGCGGTTATGTTGTTTGTGTGGCTGGCGGGCCTTGAGCTCAACCTGCGCGACACCTGGAGGCACCGCCGCGACACAGGCCTGACCGCCGGCCTGGCACTGGGGACGCCGCTGCTCTTCGGATGCATAGCCGCCCTTGGCCTGCTGCGCGCGGGCGGCTGGGCAGGTTCCGCAGCCCGGCCATGGCAGTTCGTGCTCGGCGTCGGCATGGCCTGCTCCGTCACGGCGCTGCCCATCCTGGTGCTCTTTCTGGATCAACTGGGGATGCTGCGCCAACCGCTGGGTCAACGCGTTCTGCGCTACGCCAGCCTGGATGACGTCGCCATCTGGGGTGTGCTCGCGATCGTTCTGCTGGATTGGCGGCGCATCACCCGGCAGGTTCTCTTTCTGGCGGCCTTTTCGATCGCGAGTTCCGGCATCCGCAAACTGATGCGCTGGCTCCCGCCCGGAACAGACCGCTGGTACATCAGCCTGATCTGGCTCACGGGAACGGCCTTTGCCGCAGATTGGGCTGGCCTGCACTTCATGGTAGGCGCTTACCTCTCCGGCGCCGTGCTCGATGCCGAATGGTTCGATCGCCAGAGACTGGTTTTCTTTCGCGACTGCGTGCTGCTTGCCTTGATGCCCGTCTTCTTCTTGAGCACCGGCCTGAAGACCAGCTGGGCCCTGCACGGGGCCGGCGTTTGTGCTGCCGCGGCGGTTCTGCTGCTCGCGTCGGTGGGTGGCAAACTGCTCGGCACGCGCGTTGCCGCCGCTATGCTTGGATGGGAGAAGCGGGACGGTCCCCTGGTGGGATGGCTGCTGCAAACCAAGGCGCTCATCATGATCATTTTTGCTGAAATACTGTTGGAAAAACGAATCCTGACGCCGGAAACCTTTACCGCTCTGCTGCTGATGGCCGTAGCGAGCACGATGCTGACAAACCCCATGGTGAAGGCAAAGCTGAAAGCACGCGCCCCGAGCCTCGCCCCCGAGGTCATGGCCGCATCTGCTGGCGTCGCCCTTGAGTCGGCGAGATAATCGAGGCGATGTTGCCCACCCCTGCCAATCCCCTCTCGGCCGACCGCCGTCCCGTCACAGCGAAGCCCTCCGAGAGAGTTCTCATCGTCGAGGACGATCCGCGTATGCAGCGGGTGTTGCGACGTTTGTTCGCCGAGGAAGGCTACGGGGTCGTTCTGGCCGGCGACGGCAGCGCCGCGCTCGAAGGCTTCGAGCATGCAAAACCGGTGCTCGTGATCCTGGATCTGATTCTGCCGGAGATTTCGGGGCGGGACCTGTGCCGTCAATTCAAAGCGATCTCCCATGCCACACCGGTGATCATTCTGAGCGCCATCTCCGATGTGGTGGACAAGGTTTTGCTGCTGGAACTGGGCGCGGACGACTACGTGACCAAGCCCTTCAGCCCTCGCGAGCTTATGGCGCGAGCCCAAGCCAGCATCCGTCGCAGCCGGAAAGGAACCGCTGTTGCGGAAACCTTCCACTTCGGCGCTTGCACCGTGGATTTTTCCAAGATGACCGCCGCGCGCGCCGGCGTCGACGTCCCGCTCACCGCACTGGAGTTCAAGCTGCTCCGCTTTCTAACCGCAAACGCGGAGCACGTGCTGACACGCGAGGCGTTGCTGAACCATGTGTGGGGCTACACCTCCTACCCGACGACACGCACCGTCGATAACCTCATCCTGAAGCTGCGGCAGAAGCTCGAGCAGGAGCCCGCCAATCCCAGGCACCTGCTCACGGTCCACGGCGCAGGCTATAAGTTCACACCCTAAGGGGGGTCCGGTGACGCAGCAGTGGAAGGGACTCCCGACGCGCTCCGTTCTGATCGCGGCGATGGTTCTGGTCATCACCAGCATCACCATCTCCAGCCTGTGGGTGGTGCGCAATCGCCTCGAGCGCCAGGTGCTCCAAGACTTCTCCGGAGATCTGATCCGCTCGGTCGAGATCTTCCGAGCCGTGGACGCGCAACGGCTCGCCGCGCTCCGCCGCGAGAACGCGCTGCTTGCGGATCTGCCGAGCTTGAAGGCTTTGATGACAACCAGGGATCCCCGAACCATCTCCGATGGCGGGGTTCGCTTCTGGACGGTCAGCGACAGCGATCTCTTCGCCCTCGCCGCAAGTGACGGCAACATCGTGGCGGCCTACACGCGCGGCGGACCCTTCGGCCCCGACCTGCGCGCCAGCCTGACGCGCGCTCTGGGCGAGCCGGACCGGCGCTTCCTCCTGACCGGCGACGGCCGGCTGTACGAGTATTCCGTGCGACCGCTGTACTTCGGAAGCGATGAGGCCGGCACTCTGCTCGGCTACGTTCTCAGCGGTTATGCCGTCGACGCCTCCTTTGTTCGGCAGACGCAGCACACGTCTGCCGCGGAAGTCGCCTTTCTTTCAGCACAGCGCATCATTACCAGCACGCTCGACCCGGCACTCTGGGACCACCTTCAACCTGACCTGGGCGCCGCGGGTTCCCACTCACCTCTTACGGTTACCTTTGCCGGACAGCGGTATCTCCTCTCCTCCATCGACCTTTCCAATGTCGCATCCGAGCCGCTGCACCTGGTGGTGATGAAGTCCTTTGCCCATGCCGAGCAGGCACATCATGAGCTGAATCGTTTGCTGGTGATTGTTGGCGCGTGCGCTCTCGGCGTCGGCACCCTGTTGATGCTTGCCGTCTCCGGCCTTATTACCGGTCCGCTCGAAGCCTTGACTCGTACGGTGCTCGAGTACGGAAAAAGCGCCAAACCGCTCGCACCGAGACCGCAGGGAACCCGCGAGGTGCGTGAGCTCAGCGATGCATTTCTGGCCATGAGCAGCCAGATTCGTGAAAAGAGCCAAGCCCTGCTGGAGGCGGAGCGCCTGGCGACCATCGGCCGCATGGCCAGCTCGGTCTCGCACGATCTGCGTCACTACCTGGCTGCCGTCTACGCGAACGCGGAGTTCCTCGTCGATTCCAGGCTCTCCGAGGACGAACGCGGGGAACTGTTCGCGGAGATTCGCACAGCGGTGCACGGAACCACCGACCTCATCGAATCGCTGCTGATCTTCAGCCGATCCAGCGGCGCCGTGCCGCGTACTCCGGAGCTGCTGGCCCACATTCTGGAGCGTGCGCTCATTCTGGTGCGTGCCCATCCGGACGCCGAGTCCGTTCAGGTCTTTGCCCCGGAATCGTGCGACCCCGGCCAGACCTCGGCGATGGTCGATGCCCGCCAGGTGGAACGCGCGCTCTACAACCTGTTGCTCAATGCGTGCCAGGCAGCGCGTGGCGGCGTGGGCAATCGGCGGGTCACCGCAGAGATCGCCGCCTCGGCAGAGACGGTAGACGTTCGCATCATGGATGACGGTGTCGGCGTCGCGGACGGCATCCGCCAGAGCCTCTTCGAGCCCTTCGTGAGCGAGGGAAAGCAGAACGGAACGGGGCTCGGCCTGACCATGGCTCACGTCGTCGCGCAGGAGCACGGTGGATCGGTGAAGCTAGTTCGCAGCCGGCCAGGAGAAACGGTTTTTGTGCTTTCCATCGCACGCGCGTCCGCGACCGATCGAACTCTCAACAGCAAGAGCGCCCTGGAGGCACTGAAATGATCCGCCTACCCCTTCTGCCCCGCCGGATGCTTCGCCGCGCGGGCGCCCGCGTCAGGACGCTCGGCCAGACGTTGCCGTTGCTGTTGCTCCTCGCTGCACACGCGGGCGCGCAGCAGGCTGCAGCCGCACCGCAGCAGGAGATCCAGCGGATCGCGGCTGCCATCGCGCAGGCGCAGGCACAGATCGATCAGTCGCAGAAAGATCTTTCGGATCTGAGACGGTCCCTCGCCGCGCTCGAGCAGCACCTGGGGACGGCCGCGCCTTCTGAAGACGCGAGCAGCTCGGCACAGGAGCTCGCTGGCCCGCGTGATCAAACGGCAGCACAGACCAGCGAGCAGCGGACCGAGCATGAGGCCGTACAGGACAGTGAACTCGCAACTCTGAATCAGGCCAAAGTTGAGAGCAGTTCGAAGTATCCCGTCACTTTGCGTGGTCTGGTTCTGCTGAACGGATTTGTGAACACGGGTGGCGTGGACATCCCGGCCGGCCCCGCAGTCGCGCTGGGTGGTCCGGGCAGCACGGGTGCCTCGCTGCGGCAGACCTCCATCGGCATCGACGCACGCGGGCCGACCCTTGGCGGCGGCCAGAGCCACGCCGACTTCACGATGGACTTCCTCGGCAGCTCCTCCCAGGGCGTCAATGCCGACGTTCCTGGGCTGCTGCGCCTGCGAACCGCGCATGCGATTCTTGATTGGCAGCACACGGCAGCATTTGTCGAGTTTGATCGGCCGATCCTGAGCCCCAACGCACCCACATCGCTCGTGGCCGTCGCAGAGCCGGCGCTGGCCTGGTCGGGCAATCTTTGGCAGTGGACGCCGCAGGCCGGCATCTCGCACGACGTCTCACTCGGGTCGCACCTGCTGGCGATCAGCGCTGCCCTGATCGACGTGCCGGACCCTCCGGCCCTCGCCTACACCACATCCGGCAATGCCAGCCTGGCAGAGGGGAGCCGCTGGCCTGGAACCGAACTCCACATTGGCTTGGCGAACGGGAAAACACCGACGGACGGCGCCCTGGGGGTTGGCGGCTATTTCAGCCCTCATCGACGGGCCGGCCTGCCCAACTATGACGCGTGGGCCACTACGCTCGACTTCCGTACCCCTCAGTGGGCAGGCCTGCAGCTGACTGGCAGCGTCTACCGAGGCCTGGCGCTGGGCGGCCTGGGCGCCGGAGCGTACAAGGACGTGGTCTCGCGACAGCAAGGGACCTCTCTGCTGATTCGTCCGCTGGACGACGTCGGCGGCTGGGCGCAGTTGAAGCGACGCGCCGGGGAACGGCTGGAGTTCAATGCCGCACTGGGTCTTGACCAGGCCTTCGCGAAGGAGCTCCGCGCCTTTCCCACCAGCAACTCCGCTCTCTATGCGGACCTGGCACGCAACCGTACCCTCGTCGGAAACACCATCTGGAGCCCGAGCGCTTACCTCGTCTTCTCCTTCGAGTATCGCCGCATCGCTTCGTTCTCGACAGGCGCACCGGCGGCCAACAGCAACATCTTCGGCGCTGCGGCGGGGTACAGATTTTGAGCGCGCGGCGAAGCTTCTTCTGTGGGCTCGCCGGAGTCGGAGTGTGGATGGCGCCCGCAGTACGGTTGCCCGCGCAAACCACCTTGGCCGTTTCCGCGGAGTTGCAACAGCAGCCGCCTTCCCCGCCGCACGGCCACGCGCAACACCTTCCTCCTGCGGTGCTCTGGCTGAAGCCGATGGGCAGCCTTGGTGTCGTGGCCTTCAGTCCCCAGGGCAGCTATGTCCTTTCGCAAAAAAATAAGACGTTCTCCCCGCACGTGCTGGTCGTGCCCGTGGGTGCGTCCGTCGCCTTCCCCAACCACGACCCTTTCTTTCACAACGTGTTCTCGCTCTTCGACGGCAAGCGCTTCGACCTGGGACTCTACGAGGCCGGGAAGACCAAGAATGTCGTCTTCTCCCGCGAAGGCGTGTCGTACATCTTCTGTAACATCCACCCGGAGATGAGCGCGGTCGTCCTCTCGCTCACAACACCGCTCTTCAGCATCGCCAACGCCTCCGGGCAGTTCCTGATCCCCGATGTGCCTCCGGGAGAGTACGAGATCCATCTTTGGGTGGAAGGGCAGACCGAGTCGAACCTCGCTCGATGGGTTCACACGGTGCATCTTTCTAGCACCAACCAGCGCCTCGGCCCCTTTCTCATCCCGGCATCCACCGGACCTCGGCAGCCGCACACGAACAAGTTCGGCGAGCCGTACGGGCCTGAGCGGGATCCCGCTTATTGACGCGACAGCCTCCTTGGATGGGGGACAGCCACGCAGCCGTGTGTCGTTGCGGACTGTATGCCGTAGGACCCGGCTGGGGAGGCTTCGGGACGATGTCGATGGCTCTACCAATACTTCACGGGGGTCTGCCGACACCGTGCTGTTGCCAAGGGTGGTCTTGCGTCGGCGAATCGGAGAGATCTTCGCTTCAGGCGCTACCGCTCGCAGCTCCAAGGGCCGCTCAAGTCGCCGTCAACAATCCCGCTACCTGTTCCGCGCTCCTCTTGGCCCAAGCCGTGTTGGAGACGAAGCCGGCCCCGAGCACGACCGCGCCAGCCGCCGCCATCGCCCACCAGATGGGGTGTGTGGCCCGCGCAAAGTCTGTCCCGTGGGCGCGGCTGGCATTCACGACCGTTCCCGCCACCGCCACGCCCAGCGCTGCCCCAACCTGTCTACTGGTGGACGCGATCGCCGCCGCCACCCCGGCCTGGGACAGCGGCATGCCCGCCACGGCGCTGTTGGTGATCGCCGGGTTTACCATCCCGAGCCCCACGCCAAACAGCACATAGGAAATCATCAGCACCGGAATCGGCGTTCCCTCGTGCAATCGCGTCAGCAGCAGAGTGCTGAACAGAAAGCCGCCGCCGGAGAGCAACAAGGGCAGCCGCGTCCCCAGGCTGCCCACCATTCTCCCGGAGATCGGCGCGCACACCATCAGCATCAGCGCAAGCGGCAGCGTGTACAGTCCCGTCCGAAATGCCGAGAAGCCGCGCACCTGTTGCAGGTACAACGCATTCAGGAACAAAAATCCCGCAAACGACGCAAAGGCACACATCGCCAGCACCGCCGCCGTGCTGAACGGCACACTCTGAAAAAAACGCAAGTCCAGCAACGGCTCCCGTCGCCGTCCCTCATAGAGGAGAAAGCCGCAGAGGCTCGCCGCCGCGAGCGCAAAAAGTGCGACCGTCTGCGCTGACCGCCAGCCCGCATGCGGTCCATCGATCACCGCATAGGTCGCGGCAACCAGAAAAAGGAAGACCAGCGCCTGCCCGACGGGATCAAAAGTCCTCGCCTTCGCCGCCTTCGACTCCGGCACAAACAGCGCCGCCAGCACCACGGCCATCAGCCCGATCGGCAGATTGATCCAGAAGATCGCCCGCCAGCCGATACTTTGCGTCAACGCTCCGCCCAGTGGCGGTCCCAATGCCAGCGACACTCCAGCAACGGCGCCCCAGATCCCCACCGCCCTCGCCCGGTCCTTCGGTTGCGGAAAGGCGTTCGCAATGATCGACAGCGCCACGGGATTCAGCATGGATGCACCCAGCCCCTGAATCGCGCGAAAAGCCACCAGCTGCCCAATGCTGTGCGCCAGCGAGCAGAGCACAGATCCTGCCGTAAACATCACCAGCCCAATCTGAAAGACACGTCGCCGTCCGACACGATCGCTCACTGCCCCGGAAAACATCAGCAAACTGGCCACGACCAGCGTGTACGCATCAACGACCCACTGCAGGCCGGAAAGCGTGGCATGGAGATCACGCTGGATCGCGGGCAACGCCACATTCACGATCGTGACGTCCATGCCCACAATGAGCAGGCTCATGCAGCAGATCCCGAGAATCAGATTGGGGTGAGTTGCTTGTTTGTCTAGGATCTTCGCGGTCACAGCATGCCTATCGCCTTAAGGGATGCCGCCGCACTCCAGTCGGCTCACGAAGTTTCGATCCGACGGCAGCGCGGGCTGTTCGGCAACGGCAGCCGGTGCGCGACACCTCCGATCCTGGTCGGATCGCCCCACCCGTTTCCCGTACATGGATTCGCTAACCGATCGCTCCAAGCAGTTGTCCCGTGCTCGATCGTGTGCGCGTCGAACTGGCCACAGGCGTTAGTTGCGTGGTCTGCTCAGCATTGCGTCGACCCGCGCGGCGCGCAGAAAGAGTTAGTGCGTGTGCGCCGGAGCATCCGGTTCCAGAGATACGAGATTCGCGTGCACGATGAACCGCTTGGGCGCTTGTCCAATGAAGTCGAATGGGTAGCAGGTAATTAGGGTTAGCTTCGGTTCGTTCCGGATATCCAGCACCTGCACCTGGTCCGGGGTGACGATCTCGGTGCCATCCACACGGTAGTGGTAGGTGCCACTTGCGTCGGTTACGCGGATGTCCATGCCTTTGGCGATGTGGGCCAGCGGGCGGAAGAAGGTGTCGCGATGTCCGGCCAGGCCAAGGGTGCCCAGGCCACCCGGCAGCGCCGTTCCTTGGATATGCCCAACGCCGCGCCGGAGACTTGCCGGATCGAAGTCCGCCATCACCGGAACGGCCAGGCCGATTCCAGGGATTTCCAATCGACCCATGACTGAGGAGGCTTGTTTCGGTGCATCCGGCGCAGTGGCGGCGGAGGCAGCCGGGCCACCTTCGGGCATAGCCTGCCCGATACTCTGGGCGTGCCATCGCGCGGCGTAAACCTCTCCGCTCCAGAGACAGGTGTAGCCAACCGAAGCGATGGCTACGACCCAAAGCAGCCACTCCAGACGAGTGGCTGCTTGCCGAACCGTTCCTCTGCGTTTCACCTTACCGCTGGCTCGCTCGTTGAAGTCGCGCGAACCGCATCGTCAGCGCGCCGAACAAAGAGAGAACACCGAGAAGCCAGACTATGGGCATGGCGCTCGCGGTGTGCGGCAGGGCGGCGACAACCGGCTTATGCGCGCGAGGCGCTCGGACCGGCGCCGCACTTGCCGTGTCGGTCGGCGTTGAACCGGCGGCGTAGTTCGCACCCTGGTTGGCTTGCTGGACCTGCTGCGCAGGCTGCGGGGGCGGCTCGTTGCTGGCCACCTGCTGATACTTCTCGGCCTTGATCGCCGGAACCGAGTCATTCGGTCCCACGGTGGTCGCCGAGAGCAGCCAGAGCGTCACGACTTCCATGTCGTCTTTCGACAGACCCTTGTCAGCGACTTTGCCCTCCGACGCCGGATCGATCGCCGGCACCTTGCTCTGGTTTGACTTGGCAATGGCCACGGCATCTTCCTTGGGGTACACGAACTCCACTACGGAGTTCATGTTCGGAAAGAGAAACCCCTTCAGGTAGGTCGCCTTTTGTGAGGTGTTTTCCCAAGCGACCGCACCCGGAGCCGACGGCCGGCTCACGTCGGAGCCCTGCAGCCCGAGAAAGGTGGAGTGAGTTTTTCCATTCGCCGAGTCGACGCGCACTATCAGACGATCAGAGAGATGATCCACGATGCGGATTGTGTAGTCGCCGGGCTTCAACGTTTCGCCGGGAACCTTGGTCTGCTGAGTGACAGTGAACGTTGCGGAAGCGCCGGTCGGGTCGACGGCGCGGGCGGCCAATGGTGCGCCGAGGACAAAAACAGCACAGATCAATCTCTTCAGCATCAGGTGTTCTCCTAAGTGGCTCTTCAGCAATCAGAATTCCAAAGAGGGCCCGTGTTCCCGTGTTCTCGAAGCATCTTCCCAGAAGGGAGACGTTTAAGCTGGATGCTTGGATGCTCGTTCTCACGGGAAAGCTGGGAAGTGCCGGGAAAAGTTCAGAGTTCCGCTCCGTTCGGTATCCCCGTTACGTTTGCGTCAGATCTGGGTCAGATTGCCAGGCGCGCTGCGCTGATCGACAGGCACGGCGTCCTTTTGCGTAGCACGCGGCGCGCCCTTAGCGAGATTTCGGGACAGGTGCAGCCTGCATCGCCGCGGCAATTGCCTGCTGCACGTCATTGGCCACCGCAGTCTTTACATGGGTCTCTGGTCCCGGCGCGGCTGCTGGTGGGGGAAGTTGACGAAGAGCAGGCCTGGGCTCGCGCGGCTCTGGCGTGAGTTTTGCACCCTCAGAGGAGAATAAATTCCGCTCAACCTCCTCCCGGGCCGCCGCGGCATACGGATCGAAGGCTGCAGGAGGAGGACCGGGCGCGACCGACGGTGAGACGGCCACGGGCATGACCGTCACCGGCTGCGATGCGCGCGCGGCGTCGGGTACCGGCGCGGATGCGCCGCGTGGATCCAGGTGACCGGGCAAAATGCTGGCCAGAACCTCGGCCTTGAGCGCATTCACCGGCTGCGTGCCGTACCGAGTGTCCAGCAGGCCGTATCGGTCTTCCCCATTGATATCCCAGTAGGTCCATTGCAGGCTGGGCTCCTCGTGGAGGAAGCGCACAAGTTCGGAGAACCACTGGCCCTCGGAGCCGGGGTCAGCGCTGCGCACATCTGCGTCCGTGTTGGGCGTGCCAAACTCGCCGATCCAGACCGGCGCGATCCCGCCCTCGCTGATGTAGGCCCACTGTCGCCGCCACACAGCCCGCAGCGATGCGGCCGAGGTGGATTCGTTGAACCACGCCTGCTTGTACTCCACCGGGCCGTACACATGAGCGGAGTAGACCAGGCGGTTCGGCAGAGCCAGGCGAACGGGCGAACGGCGAACCCCGATCAAGTTGCCGCCCCACCACGAGCTCTCGCCGGCGTAGGTGTCAACGCCTTCCACAAAGATGAGAAGCTGCGGATTCTCGTGCAAGACCGCGTTGCCGGCGCGCTCGGCCGCGAGGTGCCAGTCGCGGTCTCCCCCGCAATCCCAGCAGGCGCCGGTGGTGGCGGCGTTGTGCGGCTCGTTACGCAGGTCCATGCCGATCACGGTCGCATCGTTCCGGAAGCGTTTGGCCAGCATCACCCAATCGGCGATCCACGCCGCCTCCGGGTACTCCGGCGTAAACCACAGGCCGTTCGGCTCGGCGCTGTCGCCGGCCTCGGAGCGATGGTTATCAAGGATGACCTTTAGGCCAGCCGTGCCGGCCGCGGCAACGATCTTATCCAGGATCTGCAGGGAGTTCAGCCCGTCCAAGTCCCCGTTGATCGCCTCTCCGTTCGCGGTGTAGGCGATGTCGCTTGGAACCGTCGGAGACTCGATCATCTCGTTTGAGAGCGGCAGCCGGACGGTGTTGTAGCCCTGCGCCCTGATCGTATGCAGAATTGTCCGGTAGTCCTGAACGGTGAGGCCGCCGGGAACGGCGCGCCGCGTCTCGAAGCCGCTCCAGTTGACGCCGGCAATGCGAATCTCGCGATTGTGCGCGTCGAGGACCCGGTTCCGATCTGTATGCCAGAACTCGCCGCCGCGGCGGAGCGCCGGCAGCTTGGGGGCAATCTCGACTGCATGTTGAAGCAGCTTTTCGCCTTTCTGGACCGAACTGGCTCCGGCGGGGAACATCAAAGCCAGGCTGGCCACCGCTGCGATCGCTACGCCGTGGACAAGCACCCTGGATGGAGCGGAAAAGCAGTGGAGGAGTTTGTTTCTCATCGGTGTCTCCGTGGTCCAGCAACTGTGGAGCGATGGCACGACCAGGTGTTTCGATCTGGCGGCGCTGTGTCGGATCCTGCCACTGTGGTTAGGATGCACAAGGATGTGCATCCTTTTGCAGCCAAAAAGAAGTTCATTGCTGCGTTCCCAAATCGGGAAAGCTGGATGCCTTCTTACCGGCTGCTCAGTGCCTCTCGACTCCCACATGCTTTATCGGCTGCGCCGGCGAAATCTTCAGGCTGTTTCAGAACAGGACATGTGTCGACAGAAAGGGTCGGCCGCTACAATCAGCAGCAATGATCGCCCACCTTCGCGGCCGCCTGCTGCACAAGTCCCCCAACCATGTTGTCATCGAGTGCAGCGGCGTGGGGTATGAAGCGACGATCTCGGTGGCGACGTACTCGGCCCTGCCGGCGGAGTCGGGCGAGGCGATGCTGCACATTTTTACGCATGTCCGCGAGGACCAGCTTGCGCTGTTCGGTTTTGCGGATCGGCGGGAGAAGTCTTTGTTTGAGAAGCTGCTGACGATCTCCGGGATCGGCCCCAAGCTTGCTATCACTGTCCTGAGTGGGATAGATGCCGATCGCCTGGTGATGGCGATCCGGTCGGGCGATCACGCCATGCTCACCAGGATCCCGGGGATCGGTAAGAAGACAGCGGAGCGAGTGGTCTTGGAGCTCAAAGACAAGCTGGAGGATCTGGCGGCGGAGTCCCCGATGCCGCGGGCTGTCGCCGGGCTTCGGCTGGGACCGGCGGGCGACGATGCGCTTTCGGCCCTTGTGAACCTTGGGTATGCGCGGCCGGCGGCGCAGCGGGCCATTGAGCTGGCGATCGAGAAGGACCGCTCGGTCGCGGGGGAGTTTGAAGCGCTGTTTCGGGCTTCGATGGCTTCCATGCGCTGATCGGCCATCTGCGCCGAGGCTCTCGCCGGTGCGGAACAGAGTGTGCAGGCGACCCGTAAGCCGAATTCTGTTTTAGGCGATCATTCCTCTAGGCGGCGCATCGCTGCGCCGCTCCAGCAACCTACCCGCAGGTTTCGTCCAGGCGCGGCCGAAGCTGCTCCTTCTCCGCGACTGAGCGCACCGGGCCGATACGCCAGCGACGGCCTGCGGAGGAGCCGTCGTGTCCCTGCCTATTTGGTCTTGCTCCGTGTGGGGTTTACCATGCCGCCGTCATTGCTGCCGGCGCGGTGCGCTCTTACCGCACCGTTTCACCCTTACCTTCAACGACTTGCGTCGCTGCTGGCGGTTTATTTTCTGTTGCACTGGCCGTCCAGCCGCCTTGTGGCGGCCGTCCCGGACGTTATCCGGCACACTGCCCTGCGGAGTTCGGACTTTCCTCCCCCGAGAGACCAGAAACGGCTCTCGGCAGCGATCGCCCGGTCGCCTGCACCGTCCTAGTCTACCGTGAGACGGCAGGAGCGGATCGGTTGGCGTTGACCCGCCATTGGGCCGATCGGCAGACTGAACAGGGAACCGCGTGGCGGAGCACCGCGTAAGATCAGGGGAACAGGCAGGAGCACGACCGACCGCGATGGAACCGAAGGAAGCATTTCGCATTGCGCTGCAATCGCTGTGGGCGAACAAGCTCCGCACCGTGCTGACGCTGCTGGGGGTGGTGATTGGGGTCGCGTCGGTGATCGCGGTGGTGACGCTGGTGAACGGCGCGAATGTTTACGTCGCGACCAAGGTGAACCGGTACGGCGCGGATGTGTTTTCGATCTCCAAGCAGCCGGCGTTTATCACCAGCTACGAGCAGTACGTGGCCATGCAGAAGCGGCGCAACATCACGCTTGACGACTACCTGGCGGTGCGCGATGGGTGCTCGGCATGCGGGGCGGTGGGTGCGTTTCAGTCCACCAGGGGGAAGATCGTGGTGGGGTCGGAGTCGAGCACGGACTCAACCGTGCGCGGCTACACCTGGCAGATGCCGGAGCTGCAGAACCTGAACATCGTGCAGGGCCGCGGCTTTACCGAGACCGATGACGACCACGCATCGCATGTGGCGGTCATCGGGTCGGACGTTCAGGAGAACCTGATGAAGGGCGAGGACCCGATCGGCCACGAGATCCGGGTCGACGGCATCCTGTACACGGTGGTCGGTCTCGCGGAAAAGCAGGGCAAGACGCTGGGGCAGAGTCAGGATGACTGGGTGGCTGTCCCGCTGAACGCGTACCAGAAAACCTACGGCACGGCTAAAACCGTGACGATCTACTCGAAGGCGCGGGACGGGAAGGATCTCGAAGGCGCGACCGACCAGGCGCGAGTCATTCTGCGCGGCCAGCGGCATGATCGACCGGGCGAGCCGGACGACTTTGAGCTTGAAACGAGCGACACGCTGGTGGGTCTCTGGAAGCAGATCTCCGGCAGCTTCGAGGCGGTGGCTGTGGCGATCGCCGCCATCTCCCTCGTTGTCGGCGGCATCGTCATCATGAACATCATGCTGGTGAGCGTGACCGAGCGCACGCGCGAGATCGGCGTTCGCAAGGCCTTGGGCGCGCGTCGCGGCGATGTGCTGCTGCAGTTTCTGCTCGAGAGCGCGACCATGGCGCTGGTGGGCGGCGTGATCGGCGTGGTCGGCGGCGTGGGCGTGGCGAAGGTCGTAACGGTGCTGTTGGATTTCCCCTCGTCGATTGCGCTGTGGAGCGTCTTCGCCGGTCTGGCTGTCGCGGCGTCGGTCGGCATCTTCTTCGGCGTGTATCCGGCGCGTAAGGCGGCGGAGCTGGATCCCATTGTGGCGCTGCGGTCGGATTTCTAGGCAGAACAGCTGCGTAGCGGATCGCCTGGACGCGCCCCGCAGGCCGAAGTGTGGATGAAAGGCGTCGAAGGCGCGGTCGCAATCGAGAAGGCGGTGCGCCTTGCGCTGCCGCGGGCGAAGCCGTTCGTCACGAAAGCTCGCCCAGGTAAGGGTTGGACGCGGGAGCTACACTGGGTCATAGTTGCCTGAGATTCAGGAGCACGCTATGAAGATCAGCGATCAACGAGAGTCCGTCCGCATGGCCCTCGACACCTTGCGCACCAACAAGCTGCGGTCGGGGCTGACCGTACTGGGCATTGTGATCGGCGTGATGACCGTAATTACCATTTCGTCGGTTATCAACGGATTGAACAATAACGTCAGCGGCATGGTCTCGGCGCTGGGAACCAACGTCCTTTGGATCTTCCGGTTCCCGGTGATCGGCGTTCGCCCGACGACGGAGATGTTGACGCGTAAGCAGCTGACCTTCGACGACGCTGAGTCGATCAAGCAACTGCCGCACGTGGTCGACGTGGTTCCGTCGCTGCGCTACCAGAACTTTGAGTTCAACGGCGGATCGGTGACGGTGAAGTACGGCAACAAAAAATCCGAGAACGTTTCGGAAGAGGGCGTCACCGCCTCGAACACACGCGTGTACGACTTCAACCTGCTGCAGGGACGATACTTCAACGATGGCGAAGAGCAGCGCTCGGCCAATGTCGCCGTGCTCGGGCACGACACGGCCGACGACCTGTTCGGCGGGGGAGACGCCGTGGGCAAGGAGATCACGGTCGAAGGCAAGCCCTTTACCGTGGTCGGCGTGCAGGACAAGGAGAAGACGGCCTTTGGCGGAGGCAAGAACTCTGAAGACAACATGGTGCACATGCCCATTACCACCTTCCACCACCTTCACCCCGAGATCCTCGACTACTGGATCTCCGCCAAGTTTGACGACCAGGCCAACAAGGGTCTGGTGGAGGACGAGATACGCGAGATGCTGCGTCGGCGGCGCAAGGTGCACAACGATCAGGAAGACAACTTTGCCATCTTTGGCGCGGACTCGATCACGCGGCTATGGACGCAGATCACAAGCTCGCTGTTTCTGCTGATGTTTGGGCTTTCGGCCGTGGGCCTGATGGTCGGCGGCGTCGGCGTCATGAATATCATGCTGGTTTCGGTGACGGAGCGGACGCGGGAGATCGGCGTTCGGAAGGCGATCGGCGCGACCAAACAGACGATCCTGATGCAGTTCACCACGGAGGCGATCACGCTGTGCGCAATCGGCGGGGTCGTCGGCATCTTTCTTGGCAGCCTCTTCGGCCTGGGGCTCCGCTACGTTATCTCGTCGTATCTTTCGATCGGGTGGATCGTTTTCGCGTTCATCAGCTCGTGCGTAATCGGTCTCGTCTTCGGCATCTATCCGGCGTGGAAGGCGGCCAATCTCAACCCGATCGAGGCCCTGCGGTATGAGTAGCGTGGCTTACCGAACAGCAGTTTCGCCGACTTTCGGTAAAGTAGAACGGTGCTGGCGATATCGATAGAGACGGCCATGGCCGCCCTGACCATGGCCGGGCTGCTGTACACCGTGCTGGCGCTTTGGAGCGCGCGCAAGTTTGCGCATGAGTTGCGTGGGCACCGCGGCCACGTCGCCGAGTTCGCCCCGGACGTGACGCTGCTGAAGCCGATCAAGGGCGTCGATGCGCGCATGTACGCTGCCCTGCGGAGCCACTGCATCCAGCACTACACCGGACGAGTGCAGCTGCTGTTCGGCGTCGCCGACCTCGATGATCCGGCGGTGCACGAAGTGGAACGGCTGCGGCTCGAGTTCCCGGCGATGGACGTGGAGCTGATCCTGTGCCCGGAGCGGCTGGGCAGCTCGGGCAAGGTAAGCACGCTGCTCCAGCTGTTACCGCGGGCGAAGTACGCCTTTGTTGTGGTCAACGACAGTGACATCCTGGTCTCGTCGCGGTACCTGGAGCGCGTGATGGCGAGCTTCGCGGATCCGATCGTGGGGATGGTGACGGCGCCGTATCGCGGTCAGGCGATGGGGCGCATCGGCGAGGCGCCGCGAATCTGGGCGCGGCTGGAGGCGTTGGGTATCTCGACCGAATTTTTTCCGGGGGTGCTGACGGCGCGCTACCTTGAGGGCGGGTTGCGCTTCGGGCTGGGGTCGACGCTGGCGATGCGTCGCGAGGCGCTCGACCGCTCCGGCGGCTTCGCTCCGCTGCTCGAAACCCTGGCCGACGACTACCAGCTTGGAGCGCGGATCGCCGCAGCGGGATTTCGCGTGGCGCTTTCGGGAGAGGTGGTCGAGACAACGGTGCCGGCCTACAGCTGGCGCGGATTTGCCCTGCATCAGCTGCGATGGGCGCGGTCGACGCGGGACTCGCGGCGATGGGGCTACGTCGGTCTCGGCCTCACGTACTGTGTCCCGTGGGCGCTGCTTACCGTGGTCGCGAGCGGCGTGGCGCTGTGGAGTCTCAGCCTGCTGAGCGTGGTTCTGGTGGCGCGGCTGGCCCTGGCGCTGAGTGTTGGGATTGGCGTGCTTCGCGACGGGCAGGTGCTGCGCGACATGGGGCTGCTGCCGCTGCGCGACTGCTGGGGGCTGCTGCTGTGGCTGTGGAGCTATGCCGGCGACACGGTCGTCTGGCGCGGCGAGCGCTTTCGCCTGCGCAGCGGCCGTCTGGAGACAATCTCGTAGGCGGCAGCCGGGTGGCTTGCATGGTTTCCATCTGCCTTCGGGAGGTCAGTCCGGCCCTTGGGGCGGGAGGATGTCGTGGACGTGCCGCGCAGTTTGGATTTTCCGTGCGCCAAGCCTGGGCAGGTGTGCTGTATGCTTATGCGGCATAGAACACCTCTCCTGGCGGTCGCGATGACTTCTTGGCCTGTTGTTTCCGCAGTTCTTCTGCTCCTGAGCCTCCCCCGGATGGCGCGGGCCGACGTGACGTATACGTATACGGGCAACCACTTTACTTACATCGATGGAAGCCTCTACTCGACCGGCGATTTTCTGCACGGTTCTCTTACCTTTGGGGACGCGCACTCCTTTGATTCCTCGACGAATCTGACGAACTACGACGACCTCACTGGCTATAGCGTGACGGATGGTGTTTTCGACTACACCTTTCAGAATGCGGATGACAATGTGAATGCGTTTGTGGGGGTGAACGGGCAGGGGCAGGTGGTGCAGTGGGGTTTTTATCTGGAAAGCTTTGTTGGTGCGGGCGTGTATACAGCGGTGAGTACGTACACCGTTCCTGCGCCGCTTGTGGATGATTTTGGGGAGTATTACAACCCGTCCGCGGGCGTGCTGAGTTATGGGGAGGTGGACAACGATCCGGGGACTTGGAGTGGGCCTTCGACGGCCGCGGCGACGCCGGAGCCTTCGAGTTTTGTGCTGCTGGGGACGGGGTTGGTG
>CALMVL010000241.1 GCA_937873265.1 uncultured Granulicella sp. | reverse complement strand
TCACAAGTAATGACGTTTAGCAACGCGCCCCTATGCGGGTTGGCGGAAGCTCATGGATTCCATTAATGCCTCTAACGGTGCAAACTCGCCTACTTCAATGAAAGATGCTGGTGAGCGTCCCTCAAGGTGATTATTGGGCGCGCTCAGAAACGTATGCGCGTTGGCTTCCCTGCCGATGTAGAGGTTCGTGATCGTGAGCCAGATCGCAACGATGCGGTTCAAATGGCTCTGAAAGGTGAGCGCATCCGGTTCTCTGCGGAACTCGTCGTCTGTGCAGCCCACGCTTGAGGCGATAGCGGCAACGGAAAGATGGAGGGCCTCACCGACGCGCACGGCGTCGAGTCTGTCACTTGCCGGGTTGAACAGAGCGGACGGTGCGTTTCATTCCACTTCTCTCGCGTGACCTTATGCTACGGCAGCAGGGGCGGCGGTGAGGCCGGATGAGGATTCCACAAGGGGGAGAAGCGAGCCAAGGCATCCAGCGCGAAGTCTCTTCCCAATGATCACGTCATTCTACGAGGTCAAACGCTTTGAAATGGGTCGATTCAGCCGAGCTGCCTCAATGTTCAACCCCAATTCCAACCCCAGATAAGCTGCTTTGAGCTCCCTTCAGTCTTGCTATTGCCGTCCAGCGCTTGTAAAAAAGGCCATTCTGTGAATGTGGAGCACTTCTGCCTTGGACATCAGCGTTACTGAACGCGGCACAGTATTTGACCTGTTACGCAAGCAGAGCACCTTGAAGACTATTGAGAAGTACCTTGCTGACAAGTCTTTGCCCTCCTCAGTACCTTCTTGGCCCGTGGTCTTCGAACGTTTGGCTTGCTTTCTTGCTGATGGGCGGCTCCAGCGCTCGATCTGCTGAAAATGCTCAGAAAAGTGTGAAGAGCGCGCTCATCAGATTACGAGATTTTGCCTTTGCCCCTCTCGCCCGCTTGATGCCATCGAACCATTCCTCAGCCACCATCGGCTTGACCTGTTCCAACTTGAGTTCTCCCAACGTGAAAGTACCCAGTTGTCGGTATAGCTTTCCTAGCCTGCTCGCGTCGAGAACGATTTGCGGCGTTGCGCTCACCTGCCAATTCCTTGAGCCGGCAATCGGCAACTAGTGCGGCGATTGTGTCTGGCCCACTTTCAGCCTGCGGGGTTTGTTGGTTTGCATCCATGCGCAACGCTTGAGCTGCTTTGAGGGCGGACGCTTCGTTAGCGAGTGCATCGACTGTTGCAACGATGGCTTTGCGATACTTGCTCTCGCCATCCGTTCCAGTCTCGTGCCACCGAAACACCCATACATCAGGCCCGCTACGCCGCTTTTCGCGTTGCACGCTTCCTTGTTGATATCGTGCCTTCACCGGACGCTTACTCAGAGACAGCAATCACTCGTTCAGCAAAGCAGGTCACACTCGCGCGCCATACCGACACAGCTAAGCCAAATGCCTCAGAAACGCGCTAGGCGGTCGTGTCGGCGAGGGGTCTTCTCGCATTGCCGGAAAACTGAGTAACCGCATCAGTCAAATGGTGAATCCGACCGCACCAAGAGAAAGAGTGAGCCTGACAGACATGCTGCACCTAGCAGTTCGTTCTCCTCTATTGTTCGTAATCCGGCAGACGCAACGAGTTGTGTACTTGCCGCACGTAGTCGTCGTCCTTTTGGGGAACTTCTCCCTGCGCGAGCGCAGCGAACCTATGATTGCGCTGGTCCAACTCCGCCTGTGTTCGCAGGAGGATGGAACTTCCACCTTGCCTGAACGGCAGGTCCTGATTGGCTTCCACAAAGGGACGGGTGATCTTCTCGTAAGCCGCGAAGGCGTCTGCGGGATCGGCGTGCGAAGCGAGTTCGCCAGCAAGAACATAGGCACCCACGATGGCAAGACTCGTGCCTTGGCCGGACAGGAATGAAGGCGCGAAGGCGGAGTCGCCTACCAACGCTACGCGGGTCTTCGACCAATAGGGTATACGTACCTGACTGACCGTGTCTGCGTACAAATCATTGGCTTGTCGAAGAGCTTCCACCAGACGTGGCACTTTCCAGCCGCCGCTTCCGAAAACTTGAGCCGTGTGCTCGATCTGTTCCTTCGCGTCAAGACGCGTGGCGCAGTCGTCCTTCTCTGTTGCGAACGCGAGCATGACGAATAACTCCGGGGTATCACGTACCGCCATCACCGTTGCCGTTCGTCCAGGTTCGGAATAGACGACCGCCCCGTGTGAAAGCTCAAAATCTTCGGCATGGAAAAGAGATTGCAGGTAAAGCCGAGATCGCGACGGAACGGCTCTTCCGGCCCGAACACCAACCTGCGCGTGTTGGAATGCAGCCCGTCCGTGCCAATGACCACATCGTACGATCCGTGTTCACCGCTCTTGAAGCCGACTTCTACTTTGGCTTGAATGTCTTCAAGCGTCTCGATCGAATCATTGAACTGGTACCGAACGGCGCTGTCTTTTGTCAGGTCGTAGAACAGGGTCGTCAGCGCTCCGCGAGGCAATTCCACATCGCGCTCTTCGTTCGCGGCCAGATCATAGGGCGAGATCGTGGCGATGTCCTTGCCCTGTGCATCCACAAAGCGTAGCGTGCGCGATTCGGTATGTGCCGCCTGTACCGCTGTCAGCAAGCCCATGCGGTCCACGACGTCCATCGCCGTGCCCCGTATGTCGATCGGATAGCCGCCACTCCGCACGGCAGGCGCCCGCTCCACCACCGTTACCTTACAGCCATAACGATTGAGCCAATACGCCAGCACGGGGCCGGCGATGCTCGCACCGGAGATCAAAATGGAACGTGTCTTGCCCTCTATACCCTCTTCTTGCATGGGAGCCTCTTCAGCACAAGATGCACCGTGCATCTTACAATGCAGAATGTTGCTTAGGATGCAAGCTGCATCTTACGATGGTGGTGTGACAGAAGCGAACAGCAGGCGCCGCGGTGAGGCGCTCGAAGACGCGATTCTGAATGCAGCATGGGAAGAGCTGATCGAAGTCGGCTATGCCTCCATGACGCTGGAATCCGTTGCGAAACGCGCCGGAACCAGCAGGCCTGTGCTGGCCCGTCGGTGGCCGACCCGCACCAGGCTCGCGACTGCCGCGTTGGCCCGCCACTACAGATTGAACCCGGTCAGCGTGCCGGACATGGGAAGTGTCAGTGACGAGCTTTGCCTCGCACTACGCTATATGTCGAACCGCTTGCGTCCGAATCTGGCACAACTCGCCTTCGACATGAGTCGCGATTTGGCAAACGAGGGTTCGAACTTCCGCGATCTGAGGGAAAAGCTTACCGACGGTTCTCTCCTGCAAACTATCCTGAGACGGGGCGTCGACCGCGGAGAGATCGATCCGACTCAACTGACGCCGAGAATTGTCGCGCTGCCAACTGATCTTGCCCGCCACGAGATGTTGATGACGCTCCAGCCGCTCTCCGACGCAGTCATCCGCGAGATCGTGGAAGGCATCTTCTTACCCTTGGTCCGAAGGAAGAATGGAAGAGGAACGGGAAGAACGCAACCTTCGCACAAGCGGAAAACTCTCGGCAAGTTATCTCACAAGAACTATAGAACGAGAATTTTCAACTCGGGCCGTATGTAGGGCCGACTTAGCAGAACGGCATTTCACAGTGCCCTTGGCTCCGCCTTTCGATTTCTTGTTTTTTGCCAGGAGAAGCTGGCTCAACGTAATCAGTGAGATCCGCCCACTCACGCGCTCAGTTGCTCTCAGAGGGCATCGGCCTGTTCTCACCGCTCTGACTCTCTCCCATAAGCTCCCTCTGCCTGATGAAGACGTGCGCTGGTACTCATCTTTTTCCTGCGATTCCCATCTGCTTCGCAATTGCGTTATCTACCATCCGGGTTGGAAGCAATCTGGGCAGTGTCCAGTTCCTGAAGCGTTGGGGCACAACTGCGTATCTGGTCTTCGGCTTCGCCGTGGTCAGCGCTACGTAGACGGTTTCGGCAAGTCGCTCGGGGTGCAAACCTTTACGTCCTTCTTCCACAACGTATTTCCGGAAGTTCTCGATCGCTTCCCAATAGGGAGTCGGCTTGAACTCGCTCAAATCCTCTTTCTCGCCTTTGTCATAGAGGACAGTGTTGACCGCTCCAGGCTCAATGATCACTAGATCGATGCCGAACAACATCAACTCGCGCCGCAACGTCTCTGATATACCCTCCAATCCCCATTTCGAGGCGGCGTACGCACCCAGGAAGGGTGGTACTACTCTTGCCACTGTAGAGCTGATGTTTACGATCCGGCCCACCGGGCCTGTTCTCTTGTTGTCTGTGCCAAGCAACGGAGCAAAGGCTTGCGTCACCATGAGAGGGCCTACCATGTTGGCCTCAAGCTGACGTCTGAGTTCACTCGGCCTCAAATGTAAAAGCGGTCCACTGACGACAACTCCTGCATTATTGACCAGTCCGGCCAGCCTGCTTGAGCCCAGCAAAGCGCTTACCTGTTCACTTGCCCGTTCAACGGCATCTGCATCCGTGATGTCCATGATGAGGGGAACATAGCGGTCTCCAAGTTCTTTCTGCAGGCGATCGGCGTCGGCCTGGTTTCGCACGGAGCCGAAAACACGGCAATCCTGCGAGATCAGCAGCCTCGCTGTCTCCAGACCTATACCGGTTGAGACTCCGGTGACGACAACATTCTCTATCTTTGCCATGTTCATCTCCTTCCATCAACGAAGATGTGCACCGCACATCTTCGTACGTGTTCACCGTACACCTTACTTAGTATCCGGTCAAGGTGTACACTGCTCACATGCCGTTTCCCTCCAAGACGGACCGAAATGCCATACTCTCTGCAGCTTTGGAGGAGTTGTCGAACGAAGGTCTCCGCAACTT
>CALMVL010000240.1 GCA_937873265.1 uncultured Granulicella sp. | reverse complement strand
CCCGCCAGCTTCTCCGCAAACCCCGGCCCCAGCATCGCCCGCCCATCCTCAATCAGCCGCCGGAAGTTCTCAAGCGCCGTCAGTGCCCGCTGCGGCAACAAGCGGTCCTGCACCGCCCGCCCAATCGCGTCCCACGTGCTCATCCCCGTCGTCAGCGCCATCCGCTCCAGCGTTTCCATCGTCGTCTTGCCAATGCCCCGCGGCGGCGAGTTCACCACCCGTCCCAGCGCCACTGAGTCATGCGGGTTCTGCACCAGCTTCATGTAACTCAAAATGTCTTTCACTTCCGCGCGGTCATAAAACGAAAACCCGCCCACCATGTGGTACTTGATCCCGTACCGCCGCAGCGACTCTTCCACCAGCCGCGATTGCGAGTTCGTCCGGTACAGCACCGCGCACCGCGGCAGCTCCTCCCCCTGCCCCGCCTCGCACAGATACCGCTGCACCCGGTCCGCAATAAACAGCGCCTCGTTCTCCCCATCCGGCGCCTCGTAATACCCGATCAGCGACCCACCTTCACGCGCCGTCCACAGGTTCTTTCCTTTGCGCTGCGTGTTCTGCGCCACCACCGCCGACGCACCTTCCAGAATCATCTGCGTCGACCGGTAATTCTGCTCCAGCCGAATCGTCTTCACCTCCGGAAAATCCTTCTCAAACTCCAGAATGTTCCGGATATCCGCGCCACGCCAGCTATAGATCGACTGGTCCTCATCGCCCACCACGCAGATGTTTCCGTGGCTCCCCGCCAGCAGCTTCATCAACTCATACTGCGGCCGATTTGTATCCTGGTACTCATCAATCATCACGTATTTGTAACGATGGTTGTACTTGTCCCGAGTCGCCGCATCCGACTTCAACAACCGCACCGTCTCCAGCAGCAGATCATCGAAGTCCAGTGCGTTCGCCTTCGCGAGCTCCTTCCGATAGATCTCGAAGATGTGCGCAATCTTCTCTTCCATCGGATTTGTGCTCGCCAGAAAATACTCCTGCGGATCGATCATGTGGTTCTTTGCCCAGCTAATCCGACCCAGCGCCACCCGCGGCTTCATCTGCTTGTCATCGATCCCCAGCCGCTTCAGCGCACTCTTCACCACCGCCTGCTGGTCAGTCTCGTCATAGATCGCAAACGTCCGCGTTAGCCCCTTTCCCCCCACCCGCAGCGCCTCAATATCCCGCCGCAGCACCCGCACACAAAAGCTGTGAAAGGTCGCCACCGTCGGCTTCGCCAGGGTGGAGTGGCCCATGATCTTCTCCACCCGCTCCGCCATCTCCTTCGCGGCCTTGTTGGTGAACGTTACCGCCAGAATGTTGTCCGCGCTCACCCCGCGTTCCTGGATCAGGTACGCAATCCGGTGCGTCACCACGCGCGTCTTTCCCGAGCCCGCCCCAGCCAGCAGCAGCACCGGCCCATCCACCGTCTGCACACCCTCCGCCTGCTGCGGATTCATCTTTTCCAACAGATCCTGCACGCCGTCACGCTCCCCATCTCATCTTAAGCCCCGCGCCACAGCCCCGGAGAGTGGCCCTCCGCGTGCCCAGAGCAGCGTCTGGAACCCCGCCCACTGGCCACTCCCGAACACTCACATACTCTCTCCCTGCCTTCACAACATATTCACTCACCAGCACACATCCCATAGCCTCCGGCCGCGTCCAATGACACGTGCTGAGCTTCACCCGACGTTCGTAGAGCTGCGGGGAACTTCCCCGAAGCAGCCCGCGTACCAAAGACCGACGAGCCACCCTGAACCATGGCAGAGAGACTCCGTCCAGAAACTCGAAGCACCAGGAGAAACTGTCATGAAACACCGCAATGTCCTCCCCGCCGTTCTCGGCGTCGCCTCCCTTTTCGCCACACCCGCCATCTTCGCCTCTCCCCTGCACCTCACCGCGCCGGTGCACGCCATGTTCAGTCACGAGAAGATGATCAGCTTCAGCGTCCGCAACAGCTCGACCGAAGCCATCGAACTCAAAGCCGGTGACAAAATCCAGACCGTCGCCGCCGGCAAGACCATCAGCCTCAAGCTCCCTGAAGGCACCCGCGTGACCGCGAACAAGACCTCCGGCTCCTACACCGAGGGCGCCGTCATCGCCGAGGTGCAGAGCCCCCTCAGCGGAAACACCATCGTCCTCCACTAACCTTCCGCAATCTCCAGCGCGCAGCCATCCCCCCAATCCCGCTACCTGCGTCGTTCGCCCCCCATGGTCAGGGCGAGCGACGCCCGCGCGGGCCCCACAGATCTCCCCCTCAGGCAACGCTTCCTCCCGTTCCGGCGTCCTTTCCGATAGCGAAGAAAGAGCGAAGCAAGCTCCCGCCCAGGTGACCCATGGCCCAAGAAGCAGAACTCTTCCCCGAGCGTGAAGTCGTCCTCGACGAACCCGAACTGCGCGACGAACAGGCTGATGCCCTGCGCGCGGCAACAGACCGCGCAGAGCGCGCCGAAGCCGAGCTCGCCAAACTCAAGAACGACGCGGCCCACCGACCGTCGCCCGCCGCGGCCCACGCGATTCCCGCCGTCCCGGATAGCAAGCTGAAGCAGCCACCCTCGCCCAGCACCCGCGCGGCCCATGGCGCGGAACCGTCGGGCGACGACACCGTCAACCAGGACAAAATGTCCGCCGACGCCGAAACCGGCAGCGATCCCTCCGCCATCACCGAGCTCCGCAACGACTCCATGATGGCCCACCTCCTCGATTCGCTCGAAGCCGGCAAGGACATCGGCCACTATGGCCGACTGGTCTTCGCCATGGTCGCCCGCCACTTCCTTCCGCACGAGGAAGTCCTCGCCTGGCTCACCCGCGACCCCGACTTCTCTGAAGAGCAGGCGCAGCTCATGCTTCGCCAAGTCGAAGGCCGCGACTACACCCCACCCAAACGCGACCGCATCCTCGACTGGCAGCGCCAGCAGGACTTCCCCATCATTCCCAATCCGCACGATCCCGACAGCGGAAATCTGTACCGCAACCTCAAGTTCCCCGACGAGATCTACCAGCACATCGGCCACTATCAGGAGCAGAAGGTCGAGTCGGAATCGGCCGCAGACACGGACGAGCAGCAGCGCTTCTGAAGCCGGGGGTGGCGACCCCGCTCACATCTCCCCCGATTGGGCGCTACCGAACCGAACCACGCCGCGATTCGATCTCGCGCAGAATGCTGTCCCAAAAGTGCAACCGCGCCGCGAGCGCCGCAACCGCGGCTCGCTCCGCCTGCTGCCACTTCGTCTCGTCATCCCCGCACAGCTCGCTCACCATCCGCAGCGCCATCGGCCCATGCTCGTCGCCATCTACCTCGATGTGCCGATCAAGATACCAGCGCAGCGTCGTCAGCCGCCCCCGAAGCGCCTGGTTCTGGTCGCGGATAAATCCGCGAAACATATCCGGGATCAGGTCCTCGCGGCCAAACGTAAAGGCCGCCGCAACCTCATGGAGCTCGCCCGTTTCGATCACCGCAAAGGTGGCCTGCACAAATGCCCGCGCCGCCTCCGGCGCAGCCGCCAGCGCCTGGGCGACCGGCTCGCCCTGCCGCAGCCGTTCGATGAAGCCGTCGATCGCGCTCGTACCGGCCCCACACTCCCGCATGGCCCGCAGGTACAGCTCGAAGTGGCTCACCGCCGCGCCTTCGTACACGTCGCTTTCTTCCCCAAAGACGATCTCATTCACCAGCCGCCGCGTGCCTGCGTTCCGCGTCGGCAGCCATGGCACCGCCACGCACGTCAGCCCCCGCTGCAGCACCTTCAGCAGGCTCATAAAGTCCCACACCGCAAACACGTGGTTCTCCAGAAAGACATGGAGGTCCTCGACTGATTGAAACGCCGCATACAACGGATGAGCCGCCAGCCGCTCGTACATGGGCTGCAACCGCTCCTGCAACGCTGCCACGCCCGTCCCCATTGCAAATGTTCCTGTCCCGGTCACAGACTCTCCTCGGCCTTCCCGGCCACCGCCAACGCCTCGAGGCGCGGCTCATCCAATCGACGCAGATACTCCCAGCTGTAGATGCCGCTGGTGTGCCCGTCGTTCCACGTAAACTGCAGCGCGTACCGTCCCACCGGCGTCACCTCGGTCGGCCGCGCCGGCGCTTCGTACATCGCAAACACCTCCTGCTTCTTCGGCTTCGGCTCGCCCGCCGCTCGCCCCGTCTGTTCGCGCTCCTGCTGGCACGTCGCGCACGGGCACGCGTTCCGCAGAAACGCAAAACTCCACGAGCTGCTCGCGCCATCGGCCCAGTCGATCGCGACGCCGGCGCCCTCGGACTTGCGCACCCGCACCTTCGCCGGCGTCACCGCCGCCCGCGGCAGCGGCTTCTCCTCGGGCGGCAACTGGTCGCCGCGCACAATCCGGATCTCATGACTCACAGCTTCACCTCGCGACGCGCGCGCCCGTCATAGCGCAGCTTCAGCACCAGAATGCTCACGCTCAGCACCAGCGTCGCGCCATTCGCCACAATCACCGGCTTCGACCCCGTGGCGATGCCGTACAGCAGCCACAGCAGAATACCGATCGAAAACAGCAGAAACGTCGGCATCGAAATATCGCGCGCCGATCGGAGGCGCATCACGCGCCACAGCTGCGGCACAAACGCCACCGTCGTGCAGAACGCCGCGCAGAAGCCCAGCGCCTCCACCCGGCTACCCGCGTGCGACATCATGGACGCCTCCAGAAGAAATACCCGGCGATCACGCATCCGGTCACCACCACCACAACGCGCAGCACCGCCGGGTCGATGCGCCGCGCAAACCGCGCGCCCAGGTAGCCGCCCGCCGCGGCAAACACCATCGACACCACGCAGAAATGCCACTCCACCGCGCCCCGCACCACAAAGGTCACAATGGCGCAGAAGTTCGACAGGCACGCCGCCGCCACCTTCATCGCGTTCAGCGCATGCATGTGCTCCAGCCCAAACAGCGCCAGAATGGTCATGATCAGAAATCCGCCGCCCGCCCCGAAGTACCCGATATAGAAACATACCGGAAACAACGCGCAGAACAGCGCAAGGAACCCCGGAGCCTGCCACGGCCCCGGCGCCTCCACCTCGGCCCGTCGCGACCGCGCCCGCAGCCATCGCGAAACCGGTCCGCTTACCCCAAAGATCGCCGTGCCAGTCAGCAGCAGCCACGGAATCAGTCGCAGAAACGTCGTCTGCCGCGTGTTCAGCAGCACCAGCGCGCCAGTCGTTCCGCCCACCACCGACGTGATGGTAACCGTCCAAAACAGATCCATCCGCACATCGCCGCGGAGCGCTGCCAGGCTCGTCAGCTGGCCCGGCCACAGCGCCACCGTGTTGGTCGCATTCGCCTGCACCGGCGGCACGCCCATACCCAGCATCGCGGGAAACGAAAGAAACGAGCCCCCACCTGCCATTGCGTTCATCACACCCGCGAGAAAGCTCGCCAGCACCAGCCACCCGTAGCGCCAGTGCAGGCTCCACTCAGAGATCATCCCCATCCATTCCCCTCCATTGTAGACGGGGGCTGCGCCCGTCGCCGGGCCCTGCCGCGCCCAGCTCGCCCCAACTTTGTGCTGCGCACACCCGCGCCGGTCCTGTACTCTTCCGTGCAAGCGCGTGCCAACCGCCGCGAAGGAGGTATGCCATGATCGGCTCCGTCGAAAACCGACGTCTCGTCCTCAGCCTCTTTCTCGGCATCTGCATCACGCTCATCGTCGCCAACGTCGACAGCCTCTTTCACGGCGCCGCCATCACCCCTCTGCTGGCCGACACCGTCAATCTTCCCGGCATGCTCTTCGCCAGTCTCTGCGGCAGTCCCCTGGGCGCCGAGCGCCTCGGCGGCTGGCGCGCCATGTTCTACCTCGGCGACATCCTTGCCTACACCTTCATCGCCTTTATCGCGCTCAGCGTCGGCAACGCCCGCATCCGGCAGCGCTGAAGGCTCCGCGGCGCGGCAACCCCGCCCTAAAGCGGCAGCTCCGGTGTCGCCGCCAGCAAACGCCGGGTGTACTCCTCGCGCGGCCGATCGCACACCTCCAATACCTCGCCCTCCTCCACCACCATGCCCCGCCGCATCACCGCCACCCGATCGCACAGGTATCGCACCAGCGGCATCGAGTGCGAGATGAACAGGTACGTCAGCCCATGCACCCGCTGCAGCTCGCGCAGCAGATTCACCACCTGCGCCCCCACCGAAACATCGAGTGCGCTCACCGGCTCATCGAGCACCAGGAACTCCGGCCGCAGCGCCAGTGCCCGCGCAATATTGATCCGCTGCCGCTGCCCTCCGCTGAACTCATGCGGATACCGATCCAGCGTCGCGTCCGTCAGCTCCACCTCCCGCAGCATCGTGCTCAGCCGCGCCCGCACCCAATCCCTCCGCGCACGCCGTCCCAACCCCCTCGCCTCCGGCTCGACCCCGTGAATCGCGAACGGCTCCGCCAGGATCTCCCCTACCCGCATCCTCGGATCGAGCGCCCCATACGGATCCTGAAACACCACCTGCATCCGCCGGCGCATCCGCCGCATCTCCCGCGGCGATTTCCCCAGCAGATCCTCCCCGTCGTACCGAACCTCGCCGGAAGTCGGCTGCAGCAACCGCAAGATCATCCGCGCCACCGTACTCTTCCCCGACCCCGACTC
>CALMVL010000239.1 GCA_937873265.1 uncultured Granulicella sp. | reverse complement strand
GCCCCATACCGCCCACCGCCGCCCACCGACTCGCGCCCTAGCCGCGAGTCTTCGTCCAGCTCCAACATATATACACTCATATGCGGCACTTCCAGTCCGACGGCTACCGCAACCGACTCCTCCCAAGACGCCAAGGTCTGATGGGGCAAGCCCGCAATCAGATCCACACTGATCTCCTGCATCCCAGCCGCACGTAACCGGCTGATCTCCGCCGCACAGATCGCCCGCGTGTGCGAACGCCCCACCGCGCGCGCCTCGGCATCGACAAAGCTCTGAACTCCCAAGGAGATTCGATTGACCCCACACTCCAACATTGCCGCCAGCGTTTCGCCAGCGATCTGCCCCGGAGCGCACTCCATCGTCACTTCCGCCCCAGGCTCTACCTCAAACTGCTCTCGCAGCGCCGCGAACGCTCTACGCACATCCCCGGCTGAGAGCAGGCTGGGCGTACCCCCACCGAAGTAGATCGTATCCGCCCGCCTGGGCAGAACTGCCCCAATCAGCCGAGCGTCGGCGCGCGCGCGCCCAATCTCAGCACACAGCCGATCGACATACCGCGCCATGTGCCCCATCGCAAACGCGTCCGACGCAAAGTTGCAAAATGTGCACTTGCCCCGGCAAAACGGCACCGAAACGTACACGCCCAGCACATCATTGCTCGCCGCACCCAGCATCCCTTCATTGTTTCATGCACCGAAACACCCAGCTCTCACCTCTAAAATGAAACCAGCATGCCCGAAGCCAAGACCGGAACCGAGCTCGACCCTAAGCAAGTAGACGCCGCCAAAGCCGAGCCGACCAGGGACGCCGAGCAGACCAAGCCTGTGTCCCCGTCCGCGCAGGACGACGACGTGATCGGCAAAGCCTACGACAGCCGCCTCATGCGCCGGCTGCTCACCTATCTGCGCCCCTACAAGCTTCAGACTGCTCTTTCCGGCCTCGCCATCCTGCTCAAGGCCGGCTCCGACGTTCTTGGCCCCTTTCTGGTCAAGATCGCCGTCGACCGCTACATGACGGGCCAACCTGTCGCGCAGCTCTCCTGGCTCGCCCGCAGGCTAAGCCCTCACTCCACCATCGGCATTACGGAATGCGCCCTTCTTTATCTCGGCGCCCTCTGCCTCTCTTTCCTGCTTGAGCTGCTCCAGACCTACCTTATGCAATGGACCGGCCAACGCATCATGTTCGACATGCGCCGCGAAATCTTCACCCATATCCAGCGCATGCAACCCGCTTTCTTCGACCGCAATCCCGTCGGCAAACTCGTCACCCGCGTCACCTCCGACGTCGACGCGATCAACGAGATGTTTACCTCCGGCGTGCTCGCCATTTTTGAAGACGTCTTTGTCCTTCTTTTTATCGTCATCATCATGCTCCGTATGAGCTGGCCGCTTGCCCTACTCACCCTGTCGGTGATTCCCGCCATCCTCTACGTCACCGGCATCTTTCGACGGCACGTCCGCGACTCTTACCGTCGTATTCGGTCAGCGATCGCCCGCATTAACGCCTATATGCAGGAGCACGTTTCGGGCATGAGCATCGTCCAGCTCTTCAATCGCGAGCAACGCGCCTATGACGACTTCGCCGCCATCAACCGGCAGCACATGGATGCCTACAAAGACGCCATCCTCGCCTACGCCCTCTACTACCCCGCCGTCGAGCTCTTGTCTTCCATCGCCATCGCCCTGGTCGTCTGGCGCGGCGGTCTTTCCGCCCTCCACGGAGCTGTCACGCTGGGTGTTCTCATTGCCTTCATGCAGTACGCCCAGCGCTTTTTCCGCCCCATCATGGATCTGAGCGAAAAGTACAACATCCTCCAGGCCGCTATGGCCGCCTCCGAACGGGTCTTCAAGTTGCTCGATGACGCACCCACCATCACCTCGCCTCGCCAACCGATTTGCGGCAACGACTCGGGCTCCATCGAGTTCCGCAATGTCTGGTTCACGTACGGGCAGCTCACTCCGGAGCAGGTCGACAGTCTCCGCTCGACTCCGCTTGACGGCCCGGCCCCCGACCCCCGCGCCTGGACCCACTCTATCGAGTGGATCCTCCGCGACGTCTCCTTCACCATCGCGCCCGGCGAGACAGCCGCCATCGTCGGCCACACCGGCGCCGGCAAGACTACCATCACCGCTCTGATGATGCGCTTCTACGACGTCCAGCATGGCCAGGTCCTGGTCGACGGCGTCGACGTCCGCGATCAGGACCTCAACAGCCTCCGCAGACGCTTCGGCGTCGTTCTCCAGGATCCCTTCCTTTTCACCGGCACCATTGCGAACAACATCCGCCTTGGCTCCTCGTGGATCACCGACCAGCAGCTCGAAGAGGCCGCCGACCAAGTCAACGTCGGAGATTTCATTCGTACCCTTCCCGCCCGCTTCGCCGAACCCGTTACGGAGCGCGGCGCCACCTTATCCACAGGCCAGAAGCAACTAATCTCCTTCGCCCGCGCGCTCGCCCATCGGCCCGCCATCCTGATCCTCGACGAGGCCACCTCGTCCGTCGATACCGATACCGAACTCCGCGTTCGCACGGCGCTCGATCGCATGGTGACCGGGCGCACCTCCGTCCTGATCGCCCACCGCCTCTCGACCATTCAGCGCGCTGACACCATCCTCGTCATGCACCGCGGCCAGCTCCGCGAACAAGGCACTCACCAGCAGCTGCTTGCGGAGCACGGCCTTTATTGGAAACTCTACCAATTGCAGTACAAAGACCAGGAGCTGGCCTCCGCGTCTCAGCTTTCCCAGCCCACGCCGACCACCGCCTGATTCGGTCGATCCCTGCAAAGACCACCCTTGCGCTGCGCCTACGATGCTTCGCGTTGAACGCCGGGAGCTAAGGAGCAGAAGGTACCCCCTTCCTAGCCGAAGGGGTCACCTTCTTCAACAGGAACTCCTGGAAAACCCCATTCATCGCATCCCCCGCGATCCCCAGGAACCCATTTTCAATGGTCAGCGCCGCTCCCTGACGATCCGACTTAGCGTAGTAGAGGTTGGAGATAGCGCCCGCCGAAAGGTCGCCGAGAACGCTGGCGTACGCCGGCTGCCAGTTTCCGTCGTCTCCGCGCGCTACCACGGCTCGGGTTATCGCGTACCAGAGCCGCGACTTCACCGTTCCCGTCCCTTTGTAGAAATAGCGCGGGTCCTGGTGAAACAATGTCGGCAGCACCGCTCCACCAAGCATCGTGCCCGACACGAGATTCGCCAGATTCGCCCCGTACCGCTTGCCGTAGCCTTGCGCACCCTGCCCGTACCCCGGAAACGCATCTGTGGCCTGCTGCACACCCGACACCAGACCGACCAGCACCAGGTTGCCCGGATCTCGCGCATTCTTCCAAGCCAGCCGGTACTTCTGTCCAGGACTCAGCGGCTGCGCCTTCCAGTCGTAACTGACGAAAAAATTCGGCAGAAACCCGATCAGCCGCTGCTTTTCTTCCACCCGCATCTGTTCTTCGGCAATGTCGTATTGCGACGCCGTCACATCCACTTCCACAGTCACCGCCGCCAGCTTGAGCGCGATCTCCGGTACCTCGAAGTTTTGCCCTGGCGCAAGCACCCCCAGTGCGGAGCCCGCAACAAACCCCGGTAGCGTCACAGTAATGGAGAAGTTTCCCGCCGGCACCGCCCGAAGCACATAATTCCCGTCACGATCGGTCGCCGTCTGCCGCCTGATTCCTCCTACCGCATTGAGCAACACTGACGCGCCGGTTACCAGCACTCCATTCGCATCGGTCACGGTCCCCGAAACTGTTCCCGTCGACGCGGCCGGAGCCTCTGGCAATTGCGCTGTCGCCGACACGGGCGCAACCGCCGCTGAAGCGTCCTGTGCCGATGCCCGAAGCGCTCCAAGGGCAAGCCAACAAAGCACGCCACACCGGCCAACTCGACGCCAGCAAGGAGGTGCGCTCATCTTTCTGGATCGCATCTGCAGCACCTCCTAACCATAGCGTGTTCCCCCGTATGCCGAGACGGTTGCAGGCCTGGCCAGGACCCAGCCAACTTGGAGAAAGCTTGCCACTTGCCCTTCTAGGCAAGACAGATTTCGACCCATTCCCAGCCCGCTTCTCCGGGCGCCTTATCGACCTCTCTCCACCTCGGTGCCGTCTCGCACGACGTTCCCGCCACGGCAATCTCACGTCCTCTTACAGAAAGATTTGCCCGCCCCTGCCTCCATAGCCGATCTGCGCTGCCCATGACGGGCTGCTCTTTTGCTACACCTCTCGCTGTCTTCTGCTAGGCTTGATCAAAGTGCTTCGATGTGCGCCCGTAGCTCAGCTGGATAGAGCATCTGGCTTCGAACCAGAGGGTCGGAGGTTCGAGTCCTTCCGGGCGCACCAGAGTTTGTCGCGTTGGGTGGGCGCGGCGGTTGCGAAGTTAAGGTGTATTCGGTACTTTAGAGAAGTCGGCATTGATGCGACCATGTGCGCCCGTAGCTCAGCTGGATAGAGCAACTGGCTACGAACCAGTAGGTCGGAGGTTCGACTCCTTCCGGGCGCACCACTCCTCCGAATCCCTGAGATTTCGTTTTGATCCAGTGACTTTCGCGCGTCCGGCTCGATTGACGACCGATATGGTCCGAAATACACTCAGAAGTGGTCGAGCGTTGCTGCAGTCTGCTTCTGAACGCGGGAGCGCAGGTGTGGCGGCTGACCTTGAGGTTGAGCCGGATCATGTTGCAAGCATTCATTATTACGCTGCGCGAGGGTGTCGAAGCGGCGCTGATTGTGGGGATCGTTTTTGCGTACCTGAGCAAGATTGGACGGGCGGAGCTGAAGCGGACCGTGTTTTGGGCGCTGGGCGTGGCGGTGGCTGCGAGTGTGGCCGTGGCGGTGGTGGTGGCCAAGCTGGACCTGAACTCGGACATTATCGAAGGATGGGTGATGCTGGTGGCGGCCGGATTTGTGGTCAGCATGATCTGGTTCATGGGCAAGGCGGCGCGATCGATGAAGGGGGACATCGAGGCGAAGGTGGCAAAGTATACGGGCGCGGGTGGCGTGTCGCGGGTGGGGCTGTTCTTTTTTGTGTTTCTGCTGGTGCTGCGCGAGGGTGTGGAGACGGTGCTGATCTTGTCGGCCGTTTCGCTGAACTCGACCGAGATCCTGAGCTTTACGGGGACGGTGCTGGGCATCGCGGTGGCGGTGGTGTTTGGGGTGATGTTTATCCGGGGCAGCGTGCGGATCAACCTGCAGCGGTTTTTCCGGGTGACGACGGTGATTCTGTACTTTGTGACGTTTCAGCTGGTGGTGAGCGGGCTGCATGAGCTGAGCGAGAACGGGGTTCTGCCGTCGAGCACGACGGAGATGCGGCTGATTGGGCCGATTGTGCGCAACGACATGTTCTTTTTCGTGACGATGCTAGCGCTGGCGGCGTTGATGGTGCTGATGGAGCAGCGGCGCCGGCAGCCGGCGGTGTTGCCGGAGACGGCGACGCCTGCGGAGCGGCGCAAGGCGGAGTGGACGCACCGGCGGGAGCGGCTGTGGATGTCGGCGGTGGTTGGGGCGAGCTTTGTGTTTATTTTCTTGTCGACGGCGGAGTTTATCTACGCCAAGAGCACGACGGCTCTGAGCGCGGCGACGCCGGTGACGCTGACCGGGACGCAGGCGACGGTGCCGCTGGCGGAGGTGAATGACGACAAGCTGCACCGCTACTCCGTGCATGTGCCGGATGGCAAGGGTGGGGATGCCGAGGTACGCTTTCTGCTGTTTCGCAAGCCGAACGGGCAGGTGGTGAGCGTGGCGGATGCGTGCC
>CALMVL010000238.1 GCA_937873265.1 uncultured Granulicella sp. | reverse complement strand
GGGCGGGAGCGGCCGTCAGGCGAGAGGGTGGTGGGGACCTCGGCGAGGCGCATGTGCATCTGGGTCGCCTTGATGACCATTTCGGAGGCGAACTCCATGCCGGTGGTGTGGAGGTCGAGGCGCTCGAAGGCGGATTTCGAGAAGCCGCGGATGCCGCAGTGAAAGTCGCCGAGCGAGGAGCGGAAGAGCAGTTTGCCGATACCGGAAAGGACGGGGTTGCCGATGTAGCGATTTTTCCAGGGCATGGCGCCAGGCTTGATGTCGCCGGTGAAGCGATTGCCCATGACCAGGTCGTTGCCCTCGCGGAGTTTGGCGACGAAGCCGTCGAGGTGGGCGAAGTCGTAGCTGTCGTCGGAGTCGCCCATGACGATGTAGCGGCCGCGGGCGGCGGTGCAGGCGGCGTAGAGGGCGGCTCCGTAGCCGCGGATGGGAACATTGATGACACGGGCGCCATTGCGGAGGGCGATCGCCTGCGAGCCGTCGGTGGATCCGTTGTCGCCGATCAGGAGCTCGCCGGCGATGCCGGTGCGCTCGAGGAAGCTGTTTGCCTTTTTCAGACAGGCTTCGAGGGTCTCGGCCTCGTTGAGGCAAGGCATGACGATGGTGAGTTCGGGCGGGGAGGCCGGACTCGCGGGGTGACCCTGGAGCTGTACGGATGGGGAGGGGGTCGGCATCGTGCTGGATAGGGCGGATGTTTTGGGTTAGAGATTCACGTTTGGCGGTTCTCTCCGGGAGTGCACGGTCAGAGTACCACTTCGATGAGGGAGGTCTGCGCGGGGAGTGCAGGACCTAACCCCCTCCAAGCAGGCTCGCCGCCTTCGCAGGAGCAAAGGCAAGTTGTGGCGGGCGTGACTGCGTTTGGGATGGGAGGCATCTGAGGCAGCAGAAGGAAGGGTGACCAAGTGGAAGCAGTATTGGAGAGGGACGAAAAGCTGGGCGAGACAACAGGTGAGCCCAAGCGGGCAACGCGGACCGCCGCCCCAACGGGGCAGACGGGAACGGCGGAGGGGCAAGGAACGGGAAAACGTCGATTGGCGAAGGTGAAGGCTGGAACGGCAGCGGCCGGCCAAACCGTGGCTTGGGCGGAGGTTCTGCGGGAGGCGCAGAAGCGGTTTGGCATCAAGCGGTTCCGGTCGGGGCAGAAGGAGGTGCTGGAGGAGGTGTTTGGTGGGCGGAGTGTGCTGGGGCTGATGCCGACGGGGTCGGGGAAGACGCTGACCTATCAGCTGCCGGCGGTGTTCTTTACGAAGCCGGTGGTGGTGGTGAGCCCGCTGATCGCGCTGATGCAGGACCAGGAGGAGCGGGCGGAGCAGGCGCACCTGGATGTGGAGAAGATCGATTCGACGTTGACGAAGAAGGAGCAGACGGCGGCGGCCGAGGCGATCGAGGGCGGGTCGGCGCAGCTGATCTATGTGACGCCGGAGCGGCTGGAGAACACGGAGTTTCTGCAGTCGCTGAAGGATGCGGGAGGGATTTCGCTGCTGGTGGTGGACGAGGCGCACTGCATTTCGCAGTGGGGGCATGACTTCCGGCCGGCGTACCTGGCGATTGGCGATGCGCGGAAGGCGCTGGGGATGCCGCCGGTGCTGGCGCTGACGGCGACGGCGACCGAGGAGGTGGTGACGGAGATCCTGGCGAACCTGTACGCGAAGGATGCGAAGGTGGTGAACGCGGGGACGGAGCGCGACAACCTCTACTTCACGGTGCACCCGACGGTAAACACGGAGGCGAAGCTGGCGCGGGTGACGGAGATGCTGGCGGGGGAGGAGGGCACCGGGATCATCTACACGGCCAGCGTGAAGACGGCCAATGAGTTGTTTGACTGGCTGAAGGAGCACGGCATTTCCGTGGGGCATTACCACGGTCGGATGAAGACGCGCGACCGGGAAGAGGTGCAGCAGGCATTTATGCGCGGCGATCACACGGTGATGATCGCGACCAAGGCGTTTGGGCTGGGGATCGATAAGCCGGACATCCGGTTTGTGTACCACTTCGAGTTTCCGGACTCGCTTGAGACCTACAACCAGGAG
>CALMVL010000237.1 GCA_937873265.1 uncultured Granulicella sp. | reverse complement strand
ATGCAAAGCGACTGATCATGGTTTCGGCGGGCAGGTGCGGGACGTAAGGTGACAACGCGATCGAAACCGCCTCGGTGAAATCTGCCGGTCCAGACATTTGCCTGACTGTCCCATTGCAGTGCGACATCCATCGCGACTTCGTTCGGAAACTGTGGATAGACCACAGTCAGGAGACCATCGGCATATCCAGACCGGACGCCCGGATCTTTGTGCCCATGCCACCCTGTATCGAAGAAGTTCTCTTCACCACAGCTGACCACCTCACCGGACCTCTCGTAGACACCAATCAGTAGGACTGGATAGGGTGTCTCGTGATCACTCACGGGTGGTCCGCCATGGCCGAGAGAGGATGATTCCGCCCACAGATGGATACCTACTGCTCCACCCTTCCCATCGCTGGCCTCCCAGATGCCGTCGGGAAGGTTTCGCGCCGTTTGTGCGGAGGTATGCTGAGGAATGGCCTGTGTGCACGTGCATAGGACGGCAGCTGCCACCGACAGACGTGTTCTGATGCTTGGCATTTCCTCACCCCGGCCTAGGTACAGGGACGAGCATGGGAGCACGATAACAGACGGCTCAGGCCGTCTCAGTGGGCCTCAGTGCCCAGGCACCGTCTCACCCGACCCCCGCCGAGCAGGAATCACAGCACACGATGGCGTACTTCCACCTCCAGTTCGATACACTTAAATCAGCCCTCAAAACCGGCCACAAATCCATCCGGGACGCTATCTGCCCTGTTTGCAAGTATTTACCCATAACCCCTTTACCTACCGATACTTACGTCGTATCTGATTGCGTATGTCATTGTCATCAAATGACTTAGCAGGGGGTATAGGGGGGAGGGGGTCTCCCCTGCAAGCACCAGGTATCCCACTCCCAAACACCCTGGCAGGAACGATCATCCTCCCCAGCCCTCGACAAAAGAACGCATCCGGAGCGCCCGCAACCGAAAACCTCCCAATCCATCGATCTCCGTTACGCCCAACACGCCGCTCCGTCTAACCTCGAAGAACCGCGTACTCGTCACACCAGACCAGCCCGGAGATCCTCGAGTGTCGTCCTCCCCCAATCCGCTGCGCCTCCTCGCTCCGCTTCTCGCGCTGCCCTTGATCTCCGGCTGCAACAACTTCTTCGTCAAGCCCAACAGCACAACCGGTGGCGGAGCGGCCTCAAGCAACATCGTCTACCTGGCCAACGCGACCGCCCAAACCGTCGCCGCGTACCAGGTCGACACCGGATCGCTCACCGCAGTCGACGGCTCGCCCTTCCCGCTCGGCTACACTCCGCAGGCCGCCGTCGTCTCCCGCGCCGACACCTTCCTCTACGTTGCTACGGCCGCCACGCCCTCAGCAACCACCAGCAACGGCACCAGCACCGCAGCCGTTTACGGATATTCGATCAACTCCGACGGGGCGCTCACCTCGCTCGGCGCGCTCGCTCCCTACGACCTCCTCACCATGGACGTCTCTCCCGACGGCCAATGGCTTGTCGGTCTCGACGGCCTCACGCAGGCCCTCGACATCTTCTCGATCAACACCTCGACCGGCGCGCTCAGCCTCGCCTCCCAACCCGTCTACACCACCCAGTCCGGAACCATCCTCCCCACAATGGTTCGGTTCGCGCCTTCGGGCGACTACATCTTCGCCGCGCTCGGTACAGCCGGAGACGCCGTCTTCACCTTCGACACCACGACCGGTGCTGCCGCCCAGTCCCAATCTCTCGCGCCATCGGCCACCACCGACAGCGACAACGCCATCGCCATCAATAGCACAAGCACCCTTCTCTACATCGCCCGAAGCGGCTCCTCCTCCGGCGTTGCGGTCTACACCATCGGCACCAATGGCAGCCTCACGCCAGTCGCCGGTTCGCCCTTTGCCGCCGGCGGAACTCCTTACGCCCTCGCCTTCGATCCCACAGGAGCGTACCTTTACGTCGCCAATCGGTCCGATGGAACCATCTCCGGCTTCCTCATCGGTACGACGACCGCGCTCACTCCGCTCGGCAGTTCGCCCTACATCACAGGAACACTTCCAACCGCCCTCGCCCTGGACAAGAGCAGTACCTACCTCCTGGCCGGGTCAAACGGAGCCAATCCTGATCTCACCCTTTACGGCTTCGATGGAACGAATGCCGGCAAGCTTGATACCCTGGCCTCCGTCACCAGCGCCACCAATGCCGGCGTTGTGGCCGTAGCTCCTACCCACTGATCTTGCCCATCCCCATTCGCAATCGCGAAAACAACGTGTACGGCAGAGTTTCACCCGGAAACTGGTTCCGTGGTTTGCTATCAAACTGCACCAGACCAGCGAACCCAGCAGCGCGGCCCCCCGACAGTTGTCGTCGACGGTCAGGCCGACCAGCTTTGTCGCAGAGGTTGCTCCAACTCGTCCGCCACAGGCAGTATCGTGTTCGCGGCAGCTTGGGTCCCAAGCGCGCGCTGTGTTTCACGTTTCTGCCAGGCAGCCCTCGTCTCCCCAACCAATCTGGCGAGTTCGTAAAACGCTTCCGCGTGTGGGTTGCCTTGCAACAGCATCGCCTGAGTACGCACGTATGCATAGAATTTCCGCAGGCTTTCCTGGAGGATTGGATCGTCCAGCGAATCCGTCCAGCTATCCAGGTGGCCGAGGAGGAGAAAGGCGTGATTCGAGGCTTCACAGCGGGCGGAGATGTTCCCGGACTCGGCCGCTTGGGCGGCTCGCCGCAGATCCGCGGCCAGCGTGTCATACACCACAAGCAGCAGTCCGATGTAGGTCGCGCCTTCGCCCGCAATGCGCCGGTAGAATGATTCACTGCTTTGCATGGTTAGCTCCCGGAGTTATTGCCCAGTTCCGCTTGCAGCTGTTTGAGTGTGGTCGGAAGCGACTGGAGGGCGATCTCCGCCTGGCTGTACATGGCGGTCAGCGCGGTGGTCTGGGAAGCGATGTATCCGTTTTGATAGTCATCTACCTGAGACTGAAGATCCGTGTAGGTCTGGTTAAGATTGCTGATCTCGCTGGTTAGAGCGCCGGTAGAAGGATCGTTGAAGGTGTTGATCGTGTTGTTGAAGCTTTGGGCGAAGCCGTTGAGCGCCGTGCCCTGGAAAAAGTTCTGGACGGAGCTGGGATTGCTGGCCACCGCCTGCGAGAGCTGGTTGGAGTCGAGGGTCAGAGAGCCATCGTTATTCATGGTGATGCCGAGGGAGGCGAGGCTGAGCACGCTGGAGCTGGAACTCGACGTCGAACTCGAGGTTGAGCTCGAAGAGCTGCTCGTGTAGCCCATCATGCCCATTAGCGCACTCTGGAGCGAGCGAGTGGTGGAGTCGCCGCTGAGTACGCCCTGCGAACTGCTGCTGGAGCTGTAGGTGAACTGTGTATTGACCAGAGAGAGAGCCGAGTTGTAGTCGGTGACGAACTGAGAGACAGCCCCGGTGATGGTGGAGGTGTCGGCTGCGACTGCAAGAGTGGCGGGAGTGGAGGCAGACGCCGACCCGGAGGTGGAAGTGGAGGTGGTGCCGAGCAGGTTGAGCGTGAGGCCCGAGACGACGCCGCTGACGGTGTTCGAGGCGCTGGTGACGGGAATGCCATCCACGGTGAGGGAGGCATCCGCGCCCTGGCTGGCGCGGGTGAGCGAAAACGCGGGGTCGCCGGTGACGGCGACGGTGCCGGAGTCTGCGGAGGCGATCGACAGGTGAGCTCCGGACGTGTCGGTGACGACGCTGGCGGTGACATTCAGGCCGGAGCTGTTGATCTGGCTGGCAACGTCGGACAGCGTACTGCCCGCGGCGACGTTGATGGTGGAGGTAGAGGTTCCGTCTCCAACCTGGAAGCTGCCGGCGGACAGGGCCGTTGAGGCGCTTGCGACCGAGGTGGACGTCCAGCTGCTGCCGGAGATAGCGCCGTATGACACCGAAAAATCGTTGGCGGCGCCGGTGGAGCTGCTGACCAGGGCGAGCCGGGAGCCGCTGGAATCGGTGATGACGGAGGCAGTCACGCCCAGGTTGCTGTTGTTAATGGACGAGGCGAGATCGGTGAGGGTGTCGCCGCTGGTGCCGCTTCCGGTGCTGAAGCTGGTCGTGGTACCACTCTGTGAGACGAGGTTCAGCTGCATCGTGCCGAGCGGCGCGTTGGCGCTGGCGACGTCCGGGGAGTACCAGGAGGCGGCAGTCGCGAGATTGCTGACCGCGACGGAGTGGGTGCCGATGGTCGCGCCGGCGGTGGCGGTCGCGGTGACGGCCGAGGAGGAGGAACTGACGGTTCGGGCGGCCAGGGAGCCGTTCAGATTGTTGAGGTCGTCCGCATCGGTGGACAGCGAGGTCAGCGCAGTCTGGATGGAGGTGAGGGCGGTGATCTGAGATTTGGCGGTGGTCTGCTCCGCCTGCCACTGGCGTTCCGGCGCCTGCGCAGCGTAAACAGCCGCCTGCACCGCAGACGTCACGTCGATGCCCGTTGAGGACGCGCCGGTGGCGGCGGCCAGAAGCGAGCTGATATCGATGGACGACGAACTGTCGGTGCTGGTGGCCGAGGACAACAAAGAGTTCAGCGAAGAAACAGAGCTCATGCGTTAGGATCCGCCTTGATCAAGAAAGAGCCGCTGGGAAAAGTTCCGGGCAGCAGAGGGTCGCTCCGCTGCCCGGAGAGGGTTACTGGACGAGCTTCAGCACAGCCTGCTGCGCCTGGTTCGCCTGCTGCAGGGCCGCCATGCCGGTGGACTGGAGCACGTTGTACTGGGTCATGCTGGCTACGGTTTTGCCCACATCGGCGTTCATGATGCCGTTAGAGGCGCTGGTGAGGTTTGTCACCTCCGTGGTCATGACGTCGGAGGCCGCCGTGAGACGGTTGACCGAGGCGCCGATGACGCCGCGTTGAGCGGAGATGGCCGAGATGGCGTTATTGACGGCGGTCAAAGCAGTAGCCGCATTGGATTCGTTCGTAAGCGAGTTGGTGTTGAGGTTGAGCGTCGTGGCCGACAGGGCACTGATGGTGGTGTTGATCTGCGTGTTGAGTGCGCCGGTCTGTGTGCCGTCACTGATAAAGACGGTGGAGTTATTGTTGCCGGCGGTCGTGGCGCCAAAGGTGCCGAGAACGCTGTCGTTGCTGCTGACACTCAGGGAATCCCCGGAGGCGGTGGTGGCGATCACAAGCTTGCCACCGCTGATGCTCGCCGTCGTTCCGGCGCTCAGGGTGCCTGCGGAGACTGCGTTGCTGACGGCGGTTTCCAGGTCGCTGATCTTGTCGCCCGCGGCAGCGGTGAAGACGAAGGTGCCACCGGTTGCGGAGTCGGTGATGGTGGTCTTCGAACCGGTCGTGAGAGTGGTGTCCGTCGTGGCAGGCGTGCCCGTACCGTCGCCGAGCGAGGCCTGGGTGGAGGTGAAGGAGTTGGGTGTGGCGGACGAGAAGACGTTGACGCCGTTGAAGTCGGTGGTCTGACCGATTTGGTTGATTTCCTGAAGGATGGACTGGAATTCGGTGTCGAGCGCCGATGCCTGGCTATTGGTGCCGGTGGTGATGCCGCCGTTGGCGGCCTCGGTGGCCAGGGTGACAGCGCGGTTGAGCAGCGTGGTGACCTGCGACAGGGCGCCGTCGGCGGTCTGCAGCATGCCGACGCCGTTGGTGGCGTTCTGCGAAGACTGCGTGAGGGCGGCGATGTTGGCCTGCATGCCGTTGGCGATCGAAAGGCCGGCGGCGTCGTCCGAACCGGTGTTGATGCGCAGACCGGTGGACAGCTGGGTGAGGGACTTCTGCAGGCTCATCTGTGTGCTGGAGAGCGAGTTTTCTGCGCTGAGTGCGGAAATGCTATTGAGGACCGAGATCATGGTGGGCAAAGCTCCTTTGAGATATTTTTTCTAATTCGAGCTCCTCTCTTCCGGAAGATGCTCGTCCTGCTGTTACTTCTCTTATCGGCAGGTTTCGGAAAACCTTTAGGCCACTTCAGAAAAAAACTTCACATATCTTTTCTCCTTATTTCAGATAGTCAAGAAGAGACACGGGCAGGACCTTGGCGGCCACGGCAAGAATGGCGGATTGCGCGGTCTGTGCCTGCGTCAAATTGGTGGCAGCGGTGGAAAGGTCGATGTCGGTCAGCGAGCTCTGCTGCGAGGTGAGCGAGAGCGTCTCCTGCGAGAGATAGCTTTCCTGGTTCTGTGCCTGGTTGACCACGTTCGCGTAGACCACGCGCTGCTGGCCCACCTGCGCGATGGCCGCACTGACGGCCGACGTGGCGGTTGTGATGTCCGCGGTATTGCCGCTTTGGAGTGCCGTGGCGAGACTGCTGAGCGAACCCAGGACATTGCCATTGCTGTTGAGAAAGATCTGGTTTCCGGGGATGTTGGCGGCGACGTTATAGCCATCACCGATCGCGGTCTGATTGACGCCGCTGTTGCCGTTGTAGGTATATCCATCGGCGGAGCTGCTGTCGGCGGTGAAGGCGGTGGACCCCGCGGCCGTGCCGCTGAACAGCGAGCTCCCCTGGTAGCTGAGGTTTGCCTGCGTGAGCACGTTGGCGATGAGGCCCTGCACCTGCGTGACCATCGCAGCTTTGTTGGCGGTGGTGAGCGATCCGCTGGCGCCCTCGGTGCCGAGCGAGACGGCTTGCGTGAGCGACGTGACGACGCTTGAAAGGGCGGAGTCGGCCATCTGGGCGCGGTTGACGACGGCATCGGCGTTGCTGGTGTAGACGTCGGCGTCGGCACTGACGGCGAGGCTGCGCACGTCCTCGCCAAAGGCGGTGGGGTCGTCCGAAGGCAAGGAGACCCGCTTGCCGGAGGCGAGCTGGTTCACGGCGACGGAGAGCGCCTGCTGGCTGGACTGCATGTCCGCCATCAGGGCTGCGCTTTGATTGGGGTCGACGCGCATGGTTAGCTGGACACCACGTTCATGTTCATCACCACGGAGAAGAGATTGTTGATGGTGGAAATGACCTGCGCGGCCCCACTGTAGGCCTGCTGGTAGCGAAGCAGATTGGTGGTTTCCTCGTCGATCGAAACGCCGGAGACGGCGCTTTGCTGGGAGGTGAGTTGCTGCAGGGAGAGCTGGGTGGCGGTGAGATTGGCGGACGCGTCCGAGGCCGCGGAGCCGATGTTTGTGACGAGGTTGGCGTAGGTGTCGGTCGGGTTGGCTCCGGAGGGGAGACTTGCTGTCTGAACAGCGAGAAGATTGCTGAGATTGCCGCTGCTGCCGGCGGAACCGTCGGAACTGGCGGCGATGCCGGAGGGGTCTGATAGCGCAACCTCGATACCGGCGCTGCTGTTGGCGCCCGAGACGGAAAAGAGCGGCTGGCCGGCGGCTCCGGTGGCGTCGTAGCCGGCCGCCTGCGCGGTATTGACGGCGGAGGCGAACTGGGTGGCAAGGGTGTTGAGCTGCCCCAGCATGCCAGGCACGGTGGTATCGCGGATCGAGAGCGCGCCGCCAAGCGAGCCACCGGTGAGCTTCCCGGTGACATCGGTCCCGCTTGCATCCGTGATGTGCTGGAATCCATCGGCGCCGGTGCTGACCTGCAGCGGATAGCTGGTGTCTCCGACAACGAGTGCCGAACCGTTTGCCGTAGTGAGGGTGGGCTGCGAGTCGGTGCTGGTTTCGGAGATGCCGACGAGCTGGGAGAGCTGGCTCGTGAGCTGGTCGCGCTGGTCTTCGACCGCTCCGTCGTTCTGGCCTGCTCCCTGCGCCGCGGACAGCTGACCATTTAAGGAGGCGATCTGCTGCGTGAGCTGGTTGATCTGCGCCACGTTGGAGCTGACCTGGCTGTCGGCATCGCTTTGCGCGCTGGTGAGGGCGGACGCGCCCTGGTGAAAGGCGTTTGCGAGCTGCGAGGCGGCGGAGAGGACGGACTGCCGGGCCGACGAGTCGTCCGGGTTCGACGAGAGACTGGAGATGCTGGAGAAGAAGGTGGACAGGGCGGCGCCGATGCCGGTCGTCGTGCCGGAAAAGGCGGAGTTGATCTGTGCGAGCGAGGTGGACTGCGTATCGAGGCTGCTGCTGTCGGAGGTCTTGCTGTTGACGCTGAGATTCAGCAGCTGGTCACGAACGCTGGTATAGCCGTTGAAGGAGACGCCATCGTCCACGCCGCCCGCCATAGCCTCGGCGCTGAGATCGACGGTCTGGCGCGAGTATCCCGGCGTATCGACGTTGCTGATGTTGTTGTTGACGACGCCGATCGCGCCGGTTTGAGCGTCGAGAGCCCCGGAGGCGATGGTAAGCGATGCGTTCAGGCTGATCATGGGCTAGGCCTCACACGACCACGTCTGGGACGAGGCGGGGATGAGAGAGGGCGACGGAGCGGCGTCCTGATAACCGCGGCACAGACGGAAGAGCAGATCGGTCGACGCGCTCGATTGCTGCACCAGAAAGAAGTAGCTGCGATTCAGCTGCTGCAGAGCGAGGCTGGCCTCGCGGATGCGGATCCGCAAAGGGCTGTCGAGGTCCTGGCCGGCGAGGGAATGGGACAGATGCTTCAGGCTGGTGCAGAGCACCTGCTGGCGCCAAAGACTCTCTTCGAGGACAGGAAGGCGGTTGCCGGAGATGGCAAGCATCGCAGTTTCGAGCTCGCCGCGCAGCGCGTTCACGTCCCGGAGGTAGGACAGCGCGGTCGCGTTCTGCTGCGAGATGGGGGCCTGGGTGCTCATCCGGTATAACGCTCTGCTCCGAATCAGGGATACTTCGTCTGCACTCCGAGCGTGATCCTCCTGTGAGGAACGGCACGTCGAGGTGCTGTGATGGTTGTACGAGAAGTCGGAACGCAGCACTATGCCGCTTCCGTGTCAGGGGGAGGAGGTCGGTTTGGCAGCGAACGCGCCTAGGCCCGTGTCGGGTGGGGGTGAAGGGGCGTGGCCGCCGGAGGCTGCGGCATGCTCAAGGCCCTTCTGCACGATGCGCGCAATCCCGAGGCCGCCTTTGCTGGCGATTGCGTGGGCGAACTGCTGCATGGCGAAGCTGAGCATCTGCTCGCCGCCGGCATCGTCGGAATCTTCGCTTCCGGGAACGGTGGCGAAGCTTTTTTCAGCGCTCTGGAGCCACTGGCCGAGCAGCACGGATTCGAACTCCATGGCGGCGTGGGCTAGCTTCGGCGAGCCGGACTTTCCGCCGAGATCGCTGGTGGGGACGGATTGGAGGGTGGACGCGTCGATCTGCGGACCGATCTGCGCAGGGATGGGGGCCACTAGATCACCTCGAGTTCGGCCTGCAGGCCGCCAGCGGCTTTGATGGCCTGGAGGATGGCAACGATGTCGTGAGCGGTTGCACCGATGACATGAAGACCTTTGACGAGTTCGTCGACATCGGCTCCGTTGGCGAGATGGATGGACCGGGCCTGTTTGTCTTCGACGCTGACCTGGGTGTTGGGAACGGTGACGGTCGTTCCGCTCGAAAATGGCCCGGGCTGCGAGGTGGTGAAGACGGTGTCGACCTGGATCTGCAGGCCACCGTGCAGGATGGACACGGCCGAGAGCGTCACGTCGCCGCCAAGGACGATGGTGCCGGTGCGCTCGTTGATGATGACGTGAGCGGGCGCGGTGACCTGGACCGTGAGGCCCTGGACACGCGAGATAAGTCGCGGAATCGAAGGCATGTTGGCGCGCAGCACATCCACATCGATGTGCCGGCTGTCGACCGCATCCGCGACCTCGTGGCCGAAGTCTCGGTTGATCGCCTCGGCGACATCGCGCGCGGCGGTAAAGTCGGAGTTTCGCAGCAGAAACGACACCGTGCGCAGGTTGCGGAGGTCGATCGAGACGGCGCGCTCGATCATGCCGCCGTCCGGAACGCGGCCCACGGTGGGGTAGTTGACCGCGCGCAGATTGCCGTTGACGCCTTCGGAGTATCCGCCCGTGGTCAGCGCGCCCTGTGCCTCGGCGTAGACCTGGCCATCGGCGCCTCGGAGCGCGGTGAGCAGGAGGACGCCGCCCTCGATGCTTTTGGCGTCGCCGATGGACGAGACAGTGACGTCGAGCTTCATGCCGGCTTCGGCAAAGGCGGGCAGCTGCGCCGTGACCATGACGGCCGCGACGTTTTTGACGACGGCCGAGCCGGCGGGAATCTGGACACCGAGCCGTTGCAGCGTGTTGGCGAGCGTTTGCACCGTGAAATAGGTCTGCTGGCGGTCTCCCGTGCCTTGCAGGCCGACCACAAGGCCGTAGCCGAGCAGCTGGTTTTCCCGCACGCCCTGGATCTCGGCGATGTCGCGGATGCGCATCGGCCGGGGTGCCGCGGCGGGTGCGGTACTGGCGGCGACGACGGCCAGCACGAGGCTTGCGAGGGAACGGAGAGAGAGGAGCCGGAGCATGGGATGCACTTAGAAACCGAAGAGCCAGAGAATGGCGCGGGTGAGCGGGTTGGGAGAACGGACGCTGTCGGAGATGATGCCTTTGCCCTTCATCTCGATCTCGAGGCTGCTCAGGGCGGAGGACGGCACGACGTTGGTTGGCGAAATGTCTCCCGGGCGAGCAACGCCGCGCACGATCACCTCTTCATGCTGGTTGTTCATGTCGATCTGGCGATGCGCTTCGACGACGAGGTTGCCATTGGGAAGAACTGCGATCACCTCGCCGGTAAGGGCCGTCGTGAAGGTGGTATTCGAGCTGGTCTGTCCTTGACCCTTGAGCGCCGTGGAGGAGGTCGCGGTAAGCAGCGGATTGGTGCCCTTGGTGGAGAGCATGCCCGCCAGGCCGGAGATGGCGGAGTTGGTGGAGAAGTCACGCTCACTGTCCACGTTTCCGCTCTGGGCGGCCGTTGTCTGTACCGAGGCCTGCACGATCACCGTGTCATGCAGGGCGCGTGCCTTGTAATCCGCCGAGGGATCGTTGAGGATGGCCTCCGGCGACCAGAGACTGCCGGTGGTGCGCCTCGTCGGCAGCGAGACGGAGTTCTGCATGAGGCGGTCGAGGTAGTCCGACCGAAGCTCGGCGGGGCTCTTCTTCGGCTGTTTGAGCGACTTGAGCGAAATCGCGTGGAGCGGTGCGGTTGCTGCCAACAAGAGGGAGAGCGCTCCTCGGCAAAGAAGCTTGGACGGCTTCATTCGACACCGCCTTTCACCGTTGCGGCATCGACGACGATGCCGCGCCAGGTGTGTTTATGATCCAGGCTGGCGACGCGGACCTCGGCTCCGGGAGATCCGGTGTCGATGGCCACGGCTGGCAGGTGGATGCGCATCTGCGCATCGGCCAGCTCGAGCGTGACGTGAGCGCCGACGGCGACCCCCGGCAGGTGCGGTGGGGAAGCTTGCCTGTGCGTGACGGCGGCGAACCTGGCGAGAAAGGCGGCGTTATCGGCACCCTCGACCGAAGCAAAGAAGGGCAGGCACTCGGTAGAGTTCGAGCAGGTGAGGCGAAGGCGAAGTGAGCCGTCCGGCCTTGCCTCTGCGGCCGCGATGTGAAGTTCAGGCGCGGGTGTGGTCGAGCTGAGCGGAAGGGCGAGCCGGAGGTGCTCGGCGGAGGTGGCGAGCCCTTCGGCCGTCAGCGCAGCGGCAACGACGGACGCGCCCACGACGTAGCGGGTCGGCGTCCCCGATGACGGGGCCTGCTGTTCCGGAGCGGGTTCGCTCACCTTCGGCGCGCCCTGTGCCCTCGCGGTCGCTGAAACGCTCGCGGCAAGCAACAAGGTCTGGACCACACCATGGATCGTTCGCTGCATCGACGCCCTCCGCCGGGCTTTACTGGGATAGCTGGTTGAGCTGCTGCAGCATCTCGTCGGCTGCTTTGATCACGCGCGAGTTGGATTCGTACGAGCGCTGGGCCACGATCATCTCGACGAACTGGTCGACGACGCTGACATTGGACTGCTCGAGTGTGGATTGCTGCAATGTGCCGAGTCCTTCCGTGCCGCCCGGAGAGCCGACAATCGCCTCGCCCGAGGCCGTGGTCGGCAGGTAGACGTTGTTGCCGACACTGTTGAGGCCGCCGGAGTTGGCGAACATCGCCGTCTGAATCGTGCCGACTTTGGAGGCTTGCGTCTGCCCGGGAACCGTCACGCTCACCGTTCCATCCGAACCGATGGAGATGTTGGTCGCGTCGGCGGGAATGGCAATCGCGGGCTGTAGCGCGTTGCCGTTCGCCGTCACCACATTGCCCTGTGCATCCATGTGGAAGCTGCCGTCGCGGGTGTATCCGGTCTGTCCGCTGGGCAGCAGAATCTGGAAGAAGCCAGCGCCCATGATCGCGACGTCCAGCGGATTGCCGGTGGTCGCCAGGTCGCCCTGCGTCTGAATGATCTCGGTCGAGCCTGGCCGCACACCCAGGCCGATCTGCAGGCCGGCGGCGACGGTTGTCTGCTGCGTGGCGGCAGAGCCCGGCACGATGTCGTTCTGGTAAAGGAGATCGGTGAACTGCACGCGCCGCTGCTGGAATCCGTTGGTGCTGGAGTTGGCAAGATTGTTGGCAATGGTGTCGAGGTTCAGCTGCTGAGCGTTCATGCCGCTGGCGGCAGTGTAGAGGGCGCGAATCATGAGGGGTAAAGCTCCTTGCGTGGACGACGCCTGAGGATCGGCGTTCTTGGGTTCAGCGGTTCGCCGAGCTAGCTGACTCGGGGCAGATCCTGGGCGGCGACCTTGTCCAGGTCGGTGTCGAGCATGGAAAGCACATGGCGCATCGATTCCGCCGAGCGCTGCGCACTGATCAGCTGCACCATGCCTTCCACTGGGCTGACGTTTGAGCCTTCCAGCGCGCCCTGCTCGACAGAAGCGCCGGTGGCCGGACGTTCGGCGCTCGCCGGCGCGGCATAGTAGCTCTGGCCGTGGCTGGAGAGTTCGGTGCCGGGGGTGAAGTCGACCAGCTTCAGCTTGCCGCTGATGGCGCCGTCGACCGAAAGTGTGCCATCCGCGCTGACGGTCAGCTTGCCGTTCGCGACGTTGATCGGGCCGGACTCTCCAAGCACGGCGTCGCCGGTGGCCGTGGTGAGCTGGCCTTTGGGGGAGACGAGGAAGGCGCCGTTGCGCGTGTACGCCACGCCGTTCGCGGTCTGCACTTTGAAGAACGCGGAGCCCTGAATCGCCAGATCGAGATCGTTGCCGGTGCGCGTGAGCATGCCCTGTGTCTGGTCCAGCCGCGTCCCGGAAAGGATGCCGTAGCTGTTCGTCACCTGGTTCAGCGACGAGAGCCGATGGTGTCCGGCGGTCGCGAGCACGGTGCCGAAGACATTCTGCTCGCCGCGAAATCCGGCGCTGCTGCTGTTGGCAATGTTGGCCGCGATGGTGTCCAGCGCCTGCGTCCTGGCGACCAGGCCGGCGCATGCGGCGTACAGTCCACTGTTCATTGCATTGACCTCGCCAGTGTGGTGTGCATCTTGGGTGCCAGCCGAGCGCCGGGAGCGGGCCTGAGGTCTACACCGAAGGTGGCAGAGACGGACCCCGGAAGACGCTGCGCGATGAGAGGTGGATGTGAGCCGCAGTTGATGCCGGCGATAAGGCGGAGGGCTCTCATCAAACTGTCAGGACGGAGCGGTCCGCGGGCTCGAGCAGATCGTGCGCGGCGGCGATCACGGCGGTCCATACGGAGTCGGCACGTTCGCGATGCACGTCGTCCAGCGCCGATCGGAGCGCGTCGGGCAGCCCGTAAGAACGGGCGAGCTGCTCGCAGCAGAGCACCGCGGAGACGGGCCGCCACGGCTCGCCCCTCCAACCAAGCACCGGCGGCAGACAGCCGAGTTCGTGCAGGAGCCCGACCAGGAACGCTTGTTCGCGGGGCAGGCCGAGCGAATCGGCGACGGCCTGCGCCGATTGGCCGATCTCTGCGGCATGCGCGGCGAAGCCGGCAAACTGCGTGTGCTCGCGCCGGGAACGTTGCGCCAAAGGAGCCCCTGCCAACCGCCCAAGGAGCCGGCGCGGCGACAGGTTGGCCATGCACTCGTTGAGCCGCACCGGACGCCCGGTCTCGTCAGGAAACTCTGCCGCGACCATGCCAAACAGGTGAAGCACGGCGCCGGGGTCGGTACCGAGCAGACGCGCGGCTTGGGCAAGGTCAAATGCCGGACGCTGCAACAGCAGCTCCAGGCCGAGCAGCGTCGACGGAAGAACCGGGACTTCGGGAAACGCGGCCTGAGACGACGGATCGCTCTCCGGTGCGGGGCGGAGAACGTCCTCGGAGATCCGATGGATCGGCCTCATACGCCGGCGTAGCTCAGGGTCTGCAGCCGGTCCCGCGATCCCGCCGATCGCGTCGCGTTTTCGAGCACTTCGGTGATGCGCATGCCGTAGTTGCCGTCGACGATCACGACTTCGCCGCGCGCGATCACGCGTTCGCCGAGCATCAGATCGACCGGCTCTTCGACCTGACGATCGAGTTCCAGCAGCGATCCCGTGCTCAGCTCCAGCAGCTCACGCAGCAGCAGCTGGCGCTGTCCGAAGCGGATCGTCACCGCAAGCGGAACATCGATGACGCGATTCATGGGCGCCGCGTCTCTGCCGGGCGACGGAGCCGTCGCGGTGGAGGCGCTTGGTTCCGTCAGCAGGCTGCTCGCGAGCGCCTGATCGGCGAAGCAGCGAACGGAAACGGCGGTAAACTCATCGTTCGCGCGAAGCACGATCGAGACCACGGGCCGGAGTGCCTCGCCGGGAGGCGGATCGGACGCTGCGCGGAGTGCGGTGTGGCCGAGACTTTGGGTCAGAGCGCGTCCCATCTGGTCGGCGACCGTGTCTCCAAGGCGCTGCCAGGCCGGCCCCAGATCGTTCTCGGACGCCGCCGGCGAGAGCAGCCGGGCATCGGCTCGAGAGATTTGGAGAGCCAGGGTTCCACGGAGTGCGCCAGAGATCTCCAGCGCGTGGTGGATCTCATCGACGGAGGTCGAGGCGACCTCTGTTTCCGAAGCGGACGCGCTCCAAACGCGATCGCCGGCGGCGGTGGCAGCGGCAGCCAGCGCCTGCGCGAGCGCCAGGTGCAGGGTCTCCCGTGTTGTTGCGTGTGTCATCTCTGTTCCCCTCCTTGGTGTGAACAAGCGCGTTCCAGCTGCGCCGCCTTCGATCGGCCATGCCGTACCGGCGTTACCTCAAACAGCTCGTGTGCGCCGGTTTTCAGCTTCACGGGCGTGCTGATCGGCGCATGGAGATTCACCACGTCGCCGGCTCTGAGACCGACCAGATCGCCCACGGAAATGCGCAGGCCAGCGAGTTCGGTCGAGGTCGGCATCGTGCAGTGCAACAGGCGATCGCGCAGCCGCAAACCAGGTACGGCCCGGGCCACACGTCGCGTCGCCTCGGTTTGGCTTGCGCGAATCAGAGCATTGGCGAAGGCCATGGGCAACACCAGACCAATCGCTCCGGTGGTGGTCGCGACCGTCATCTCGCACTCGATGAGCGCCACCCGCTCTTCCAGGGCAAAGATCTGCCCGATCAGCGCCGGCTTGATGGACGGAGCCACCGTAAGCGCAGCCTGGCACGACTTCCACGCGCGTTCCAGCTGGTTGCCGACGAGCTCGGTGACACTGCGCAGCAGCTCTTCGTCGAGATCCGTCAGCTCGCGCGCCTGGTCGTCCGGCTCGCCCGTGCCGCCCAGCAGCAGATCCAGCAATGGAAACAGCAGCGAGCTTTCGAACCGCACCAGAACGCGGTTCTGCGACGGCGTGAGCACGAAGGGAATCAGGTAGCTGGGGCCGAGCGACGTCGTCAGTTCACGCGAGCTCACCTGATCGATGACCGTCACCTTTACCTCGATGGGCGAGCCGAGAAAGAGGTCCAGCGAGTGGGACAGGTTGCGCGCGAACGTCTCGTGCACGGAGCGAAGATGCCGCGTGCTGTCGTTCGAAAGCCGGCCGGCGGAGCGGAAGTTGCACGGCAAAATGGTGCGCTGGCGATCGTCCCTGGCCGGATGGGTGTTGGTGGTGGACGGCGGTGATGGGGTCATCGTTGTACCTCAGGGGAATGCGGTTGCAAGAAAGGTGGTGCTCAGCGAACCACGCCGAGCGTGCGGACCTGTGTCAGCGGCGGGATCTCCGCCGGCGAGATCACGACAATTTTGGGCAAAAACGGCTCCAACAGACGGCGCAGATAGAAGCGACCGGGAGAGGCGCAGAGCAGCACCGGTGGCGCGCCGCCGACCTCCTCGCCGAAGCTCGCCTGCAGCGACGAAAGGACGCGCCGCGCGACCGAAACCTGCAAGGCGCTGGAGCTGATCTGACTTGGTTGCAAGTTGCTGGCGCGCTGGCACTCTTCTTCGATGGAGGAGTCGAGGGTGACCACCTTCAGTTCGCCGGAGTTCGCCAGCAGCGGCCGAACCAAGGCGCGACCGAGCGACTGCCGCGCCGCCTCGACCAGCGCAACCTGATGCTTGTTGACCGCGGCAGCCTCAACCAGGCTTTCGAGGATGGAGCCGAGGTCACGGATGGAGACCTGTTCCCGGAGCAGTTGCTGCAGCACGCGCTGCAGTTCGCCGAGCGTGAGCAGCTTGGGGATGAGCTCTTCGACCAGCTTGGGGTGCGAATCGTTCAGGCGATCGACCAGGCGCTTGGTCTCCTGGCGCGAGAGAAGCTCGTGCGCGTTGCCCTTGATCACCTCCGCCAGGTGCGCGGCGAGCACGGAGGTCGGCTCGACCACGGCGCAGCCGATCGAAAGCGCCCGTGCCTGCAGATCGGGTGAGATCCACTTGGCGGTGACATGGAACGCCGGTTCGTAGGTGTCGACCCCCGGCAGATTGATCGCTCCAGGCGTGGAGTTCACGGCGAGCAGACATCCGCGCCGCAGCTCCCACCGGGCGATCTCGACGCCCCGCAGCTGAATGACGTACTCCTGCTCTTTGAGGGCGACGTTGTCGGTGATGTGAATCGAGGGAACGAGAAAGCCCATCTGCTGGGCAAGTTTTTTTCGCAGACCTTTCACGCGGTTCAGCAGCTGGCCGCCTTGCTTGTCGTCGACCAGAGGAACGAGACCGACCCCGACCTCGAGCGTGAGTTCGTCGAGTCGCATCAATGCATCCATCGGGTCGGCAGCAGCGGCGGCGGCGGCTCCTTTGGCGGTGGTTGCCGGCAGCGTCTTTTCAGCGTTCATCGTTTCGGCGGCGGGCTTCATCTTGTATGCGCCAAACATCAGGCCGCCGCCGAGTGTGAAGAATGCAAGCTTCGGCAGGCCGGGGATCAGTCCCAGCGCAAGCAGGACGCCGCCGGCGATCCACAACAGCATCGGCCGCCGGATCAGCTGGTCCTGCACATCGAGGCCCAGTGTCTTCGTCGAGGAGGCGCGCGTGACCACGATGCCGCCCGCGACGGAGACAAGCAGCGATGGAAGGATCGAGACGAGGCCGTCGCCGACGGTCAGGACGGTGTAGGTCTTGAGCGCTTCTGCAAATGGCACGCCCTGCTGGAAGACGCCGATCAGAAATCCAGCGACGATATTGATGGCCAGAATCAGGATGGTGGCCAGCGAGTCACGCTGGCTGAAGCGCGCCGCGCCGTCCATCGCCCCACAGAACTCGGCCTCGCGGGCGATGCCCTCACGCCGGGCTCGGGCTTGCTCCTCGTTGATCAGGCCGGCGTTCAGGTCGGCATCGATTGCCATCTGCTTGCCCGGCATCGCGTCCAGGGTAAAGCGCGCGGTAACCTCCGCCGTGCGGACCGCGCCATGGCTGATCACCAGAAACTGAATGGCGACCAGGGCGAGAAACAGCACGAAGCCGACGATGTAGTTGCCGCCCACAACGAACTGCCCGAAGGCCTCGATCACCGCTCCGGCAGCACCCGTGCCCTCGTTGCCGTGCAGCAGGATGCGGCGGGTGCTGGCGAGGTCGAGCGACAGCCGCATGAGCGTGAGCAGGAGAATGAGGCTGGGGAACACCGAAAACTGCACGGGCCGCAGCACCTGGATGGCGGTGAGCAGAACGAGGACGGAGGCGGCAATGGAGACCGTGAGCAGGAGGTCGAGGATGAAGGAGGGCAGCGGCACCAGCATGACAAACAGCATCACGACGGCGGTGACCGGAACGATCCACTCGCCGGAGGTGCGCAGCAGTTTCAGGAGACTGGCTTTGTTCATGGGCGGCCCTCTATCTGTCCGGCGGCGTTTCGGTTGCGCCTCCGTTGTTCCTGTTCGCGCAGCTCGGCCTGGGCACGGAAGACGACCACAAGAATCTCGGCGACGGCCTGGTACAGCTGCGCAGGAATGGCATCGCCAATTTCGACCGATTTATAGAGCGCCTGCGCGAGCGGCTTGTTCTCCATCACCATCACGTCATGATCGCGGGCGATCTCTTTGATCTTTTGCGCCATCAGGTCGGTTCCCTTGGCGACAACCTCGGGCGCGGACATCGTGGGCTCGTAGCGCAGCGCGACCGCGTAGTGGGTCGGGTTGGTCACCACGATCGTTGCAGTCTGCACCGCCTTGAGCGAGTGCCGCTTGCGCATGGCGCGCTGCAGCTTGCGGATCTGCGCCTTGATGGCAGGATTCCCGTCGTTTGACTTCGATTCCTGCTTGATCTCTTCCTTGCTCATGCGGAGCTCGCTCTCGTTCTTGCGCCAGGTCAGGCCGTAGTCGACCGCCGACCACGCCAACAGCACGAGAGCCGCCTTCCAGCTGACGCTCAGCGCGATCGACGCAACAACCGAGGCGAGCGCCTGCACGTCGGTCTCCGAGGCGCGGATCAACTCGCCCCAGTGCACGCGCATGGTCTGCACGCCGAGAGCAAGAATGACCGAAAACGGGACCAGTGATTTGAGCAGCGTGCTCAGGCTGGTGAGCGAGAAGATTTGCTTGACGCGGTTGCCAGGATGGAAGCGTTCGAACTTGGGGGCGAGCGCCTCGGGCGCGATGGTCAGCCCGCCCTGCGCCAGGCCCGCGCCGACCGATAGGGCAAGCGCAACCAGCAGCATGGGAACGATCCACCGCATCACCTCGACCGAGCACCAGAACAGAAGCGGCCCGCTCGCCGAGAAGTCATCACTCGACGCAGCTGCAAAGACGCTGCTGTAGAGGGATCGCCAGTGCTGGGCCATGTTGTCCGTCAACAGCAACGCGGTACCGGCGACGCCCATGATCGCGAGCACGCCGGGAAGCTCGCGCGAGCGGGCGATCTGTCCCTGTTCGCGGGCCTTTTTGCGACGCTGCGGCGTTGCTTTCTCGGTTTTGTTCGAATCGGCCATGAGGGTGGGTTAACGCACCAGTTGCAGAAGGTATTCGGAGAGCTGCATCGACCCCGCGAAGAAGCGCTCGAGCATGGAGGGCCAGTAGCGCAGCGTCGCGAAAAGAACGACCAGGCCGAGCACGCTCTTGATCGCAGGCCCGAGTAGCATCAGGGGCGCCTGCGGGGAGGCCCGGCCAAGCAGGCCAAGAATGATGTCGGTCAGAAACGTGGCCGAGAGAACGGGAGCGGCCAGATGCAGACCCAGCGAGAAGACACTGCCGGCGCCGCGCAGCAGAGCTATGGTGAATGCGGCAGAGATGTGCATGCTGCCCGGCGGAAGCACATGGAAGGAACGCGCGATGGCGTGAAGCAGCCAGAGGTGGACATCGAGTCGCAGAAAGATAAGAAGCGCGATGGTCTGGTGAAACATCGCCATCACGGTCGAGTCCACCTGCGTCTGCGGATCAAGGATATTCACCAGCGAATAACCCATCTGAATGCTGAGCACCTGCCCGGCCATCTGCACCGCGTCGAAGACAAGGTTGGTGGCGATTCCGAGCGCCGCGCCGATCAGAAGTTCGCCGAGCACCAGCACCGGCCAGCCGCTCAACTCGCGCGTCGGCAGCGAGGCGGACAGCATGGGGTAAAGCAAAAGGCTGAGCGCGACGACGATGGCAGCCTTGATCCGCGGCGGCACCGAAGCGCTTCCAAAAAACGGCGCGAACAGCATCAGGCCGGAGAGCCGCACCGTGATGGTGAGAAACCCCAGAACAATCTGCTGCACCGGTAGCTCCATCATTGCAGCACCCGATCGAAGCTCGACAGCATGGCGATCGTGAAGTGCGCGAGGTGCCGCCACATCCACGGCATCAGCAGAAAAAGACCGACGCCGGTAGCGAGCAGGCGCGGAACCGACGCGAGTGTCTGATCCTGCAGCGACGTCAACACCTGCACGATGTTGACCACGAGGCTGACACAGACCGTGATGGCGAGCAGCGGCGCGATCAGAAGAGCCACCTCCTGCAGCATCATTCGGCCAAGTTCGACCACCTGGTCGGTTCCCATCAGTTGAAGCTCCTCATCAGCGAACTGATCAGCAGGTGCCAGCCGTCGACCATAAGAAACAGCAGTAGCTTGAGCGGCGTCGAGATGACCACCGGCGGCAGCTGCATCATGCCGACCGAAGTGGTGATCGACGCCACCACCATGTCCACCACGAGGAAGGGCAGAAACAGCACAGCGCCTATCTGAAATCCCGCCTTCAGTTCCGACACGATATAGGCGGGCAGCAGAACCCGCATGGAAAGGTCGCCGACGTTGCGCGGCCGCGGCTCTTTGGCGATCTCCAGAAACAGCGCCGCATCCTTCTCGCGAACATAGTGCGCCATGAAGGCGCGCATGGGTTCGCTCCCGCGCGAAATCGCCTCCAGGCCGGTGATCTTGCCGGCCTGCAGAGGAACAAACGACTGTTCATAGATGCGGTTTCCCACCGGCTCCATGATGAAGAAGGTGAGCACGAGCGTGAGGCCGATCAGGGTCTGGTTGGAGGGCGTCGTCTGCAGCCCGAGCGCCTGGCGGAGAAAGTGGAAGACCACCAGCAAGCGGGCAAAGGGCGTCATGCAGATGAGCAGGGACGGAATCAGGGTGAGAAAGGTGAGAAGAAGAACAATGTTCCATGGCGCGGAACTGCCCCCGAGGCCGGTGATGCGAATCTCGTTCGGGGCTCCGGGATCGGGCGTCCCAGGCAGCGAAGCCGGCACAGGTGTGATCGGCGCAGCAGGCGCGGGCGCCGGCAACGGCAAGGGCGTCAGCGGCGCGGCGTTGGCATAGGTGCTCGCGCCGCCGATCGCGACCGCCAACGCGAGCAGACCGGATGAAAGGCGTGGACCCATTAAGCGCACGCCTGCCGGCTTTCGGTTTCAAGCACAGCGGAGAAGGTCGCCGGCGTGTCCGGCTTGAGTTCCGCAAGGAGCGAGACACCGCTGGGACTGCCCCCGATCAGAAACTGCTCCCCATCGACGCGCAGGATCGAAACAAACCGCTTATCCCCGAGCTGCACGGTCTCGTGCACCTGCAGGCGCCGCGTCCTGGGTTGCAGCAGTTGCAGCCCCTTCTGCCGGGCCAGCCAGCTCCAGGTGGCCTTGAGGCTCTGAAGCATCTGGACTGCGCGCAACTCGGGCACCGGCCGGGTCGGGACCGACCGCTGTGGCGCGGTGTTGGCGGCCACGTCGCGCCTGTTAGCACGCGGATTTCGCCGGCTGCGCGCGCTCATGCCACACCTGCCAGGCGAACCGCCAGGTTGTCGCCCACCACCTCGATCTCGACCACGCCGACGAGCTGGCCGTTGACCGACAGGGGCAGATCCTCATTCTGCTGCGCGGCGGTTTCGATGATGGAGCCCACTTCGAGCGCAAGCAGGGTTCCCACCGTGAAGCGCACCGCGGGAACCTCGAGCGTGAGCGTGCATGGCAGGCCGAAGGCGCGCGCCAGCGGCTCCGACGCAACGACCTCGATCCTCGGCGTGTGCGGCCCTGCGGCGGGAAGGATCTCCGGCGGAGCCAGGTTGGGAAGCGGAGTTGCCGATGTCATCAAGCGACCTCATGCCGTTCCCGGATGCGCGCGACACACCGTAATCCGGCGCGCACAGGTCGCCTGCGGAGCAGGCGGTCCGGGATCTGCTCTGAGCTTCGCAATCCCCGTGCCAAGCTTCGGCGCAAGCGAGGCAACTTCCCCCGAAGTTGTAGGGGCGCCTCGCGGAGCCGCGTGGAGCGTGGCTTCGGCGCAGCGGTGCCCTCCTGATCTCGCACGTCCGCGACCGTGGCGTACCCGCGAACCATGAGATGACGATGAGAGCGGCGGCTGGCCGCCAGCGTGTCACACCGCTCCGTGGAAGACGCCCGGGCGGGCTCCTCATGGCTCACTCACCAAAGGGACCCCGCCCGGAACACGGCAGACTAGGTCTTCATCGCAATCGTTGCCTGTTCCACCTGATCGAACGCCGTAATCGCCTTTGCGTTGGCCTCGTACGACCGCTGCGCCACAATCATCTTCGCGAACTCTGTGGCGACATCGACGTTCGACGCCTCGATGCTTGACCCGGTGATCGTGCCCCGTCCACCCGTTCCCGCGGTGCCGATGACGGCCGCGCCGGAGGCCGAGTTGACCGTGTACAGATTGTTTCCGCTGAGCGTGAGGCCCTCGGGGTTCGCGAAGCTGGCAACGGCCACCTGCCCGACCGCGCGGTTCTGATTGTTCGTAAACGTCGCCTGAACCGTTCCATCCGTAAGCACCGAAAAGCTGGCCAGCGTGCCGGCGGCATACCCGTCCTGCGTCGAGGCGCTGGTGCTGCCCGCGCTGGCGGTCTGGGTCAGCAGGTCCGTTCCGCTCCCGTCCTGCATGTTCCATGTCATGTTGAGGTTGGAGGCTCCATCACTGAGTGGTCCAACGGATAAGCTCGCCGTGGGCGTGGAGGTGAGCGCCCCCGTGCTGTCGAACGTCAGGGATCCGGAGCCGACCGACGTTGACGTCCCCGTGCCGCCGGCGATATCCGCCGAGGGAACCGTGGCGTTGTAGCTCCACGCATTCTCGGCGGTTTTGGTGTAAGTCAGCGTCACCAGGTGGGAAGAGCCGAGCGAATCGTACACGTCGATCTGTGATGTCTGGGTTCCGCCGATGGGGGTGTCGGAGTTCAGATTCGCTGTCAGCGAGAACTCCGACGTGGGATTTGCGGGCGTGGTCGTTCCCGCACCCACGTTGAGAGCCTGCAGCTTACCGCTGCCATTGACCACACCAGCGACGGCCGGAAAGCCCATAACGAGCTGGCCGCTCTGGGTCGTCAGCTGGCCCGCCGTATTGGTGGTGAAGTCGCCCGACCGCGTAAAGTTCTGCGCGCCCGTGCTGTCTTGAGTCACGAAATATCCGCTGCCGTTCAGCGCCATATTCGAGCTGACGCCGGTCGAGGAGATCGCTCCGTTGCTGAGGTCGGAGGTAACGCCCGACACCTGAACGCCAAGTCCGGACTGGATCGGGTTTCCGTTTCCGCTGTTGCCCAGGTTTTGGTAAAAGACGTCGGAAAAGTCCGTCGTCTGGTCCTTGTACCCATCGGTGTTCAGGTTGGCGAGATTGTTGGAGATGGCTTGCAACGCGGCGGAACTCGCGCTGAGACCGGAGAGGGGCGTAGAAAAGAACGACATGGTGGAGTCTCCTGAAACTTTTGGGGGAAGCGTGAACGTTTAGAACGCGGGAAGCGAGACGGAGGTGCTGACCGCCTTGTTCGCAGCGGTGCCGCTGCTGCTGTTCAGAAACTGGAGCGCCGCCTGAGCCGCGCCCGGTGGAAGAGCGCTGCTGGTGATCGCGTAGGTCTGGCTACCGCTGCCGGAACCGCTGCCGGTGGTGCCGCCGCTCGTTGTTCCGCCGCTCGTCGTGCTGCCGCCGCCGTACGCCGTCGTGAGCGTCTGGTCGATGTTGGTCAGCTGGTCGAGCTGGTTGAGCGAGATCATCTGCCCAACCATCGCGGTGCTGTCCATCGGCGCGGTCGGGTCCTGGTTCTGCAGCTCCTGCACGAGCAGGCTGAGAAAGGTTGTGCTGATCGAGTCCGTGCCGCTGCTGACGGATGTACCTGTGCCGGTTGTCGGCGTCGTGCCGGTCGTCGGCGTCGTGCCGGTCGTCGGGGCTGTGCCGGTCGTCGGCGTCGTGCCGTCCGCGGCTTTGGCCTTTACGGCTCCCCTGGCAACCGGCAGCGGTGCGGTGGTGAGAGGCGAGGTGGAAAACATCGTGCTGTGTGACATCGGATTAGCTCCCTGATTGCGGCAAAATGCGTTTCGCGCTTAGATTCGAATGTCCAGACGCCCTTGACCGGCGGCCGTGTTGGAAAGGGGAAACGCGCGCGCGGCACGGTCGTGGCCAGGCGCGGCGTTGCTGCTCCATACCGTTGGCGCGCTCTCTTGCTGGCGCGAGCTCGACCCCTGCCGCGTTCCCGAACTCATCTGTCCGCCCGCCGCGGCATTGCGTGCGCCATCGCGGCCGCTCTGCCCCGCCTCCGTCCCCGGACCGGCACTCACGCTTACGGAGGCGCGCACCCCCAGGCTTTGTCCGAGACGCTCCCCCAGCGATCCTTGCAACGACGAAAGATGCGTCGACAGAGCCGAGCCGAGATGCTCGTTCTCAAGCGAGATGTGCGCCGACAACTCCCCGCGACCCAGCACGGTGTGGATGGTGACCGCCCCAAACTCATCCGAGCGCGTTCCCACGCGCAGCTCCGACCCCGCTGCTGTCTGCATCAGTCGCGCCGCGCCGATCGAGGACAGCGCTGGCGACTCAGCGGGGGCAGCCGCATCCGTTCCGGCGCTGGACGAGACCGCGGCAGAAGCAGGGCCGCTGCTTTCCTGCTCGCTCGTTGAAGAATTCGTCTGCGGGCTGGGTGTGGCCACCATCACCATCGTCTGCGGCTCGAACTTGGCCGTAAGTGCGACCGGCGGTAACTCCAGCTTCTGATCGGGAGCAGACACCGCCGCCGATTCGACCTTTGTTCCGCTATCTTTACCGCTCTGTCGTGAATCGTTCTTTGCGTCCTGGCGAGGCTGTCCGCCCTCTTCGTTCGACGCAGATGGTGCGCTTCGCACAGATTCCGCAGCGGTGTGCGCCGGGGCGATCGGCTGCGTCGGCCCTTGGCCATGCCGCGGCGCCGGTACATGCTCGAGCGAGGTCGCCTTCGACGGGATCGCTGACGTGGCCGGGTTCAGGCCGATCGCACTTTGCGCAGCCTTGGCCGATGCAGCCGCGAGCTCCGCCCCGATGGCCGTGGAGGTCTCGGACGCTGCTGGCGGGAGCGCGGCGGCGGACCCCGCCGGTGGGTGAGGGATATTCCCGGTCTGGAGTTTGGAGAGGGCTCCCGGCGAAGCGGGCGGATCCGGGACGCCGGCTGTTCCCTCACCGGCAGCCTCTCCGATCGCATCCGCCGTGCGCCCAAACGCCGCGCCGCCCGCGAGTGGGGCGAGCAGACCTCCGGGCGTCGGATCCGCGGCCCGGCCAGCATCTCCTGCCCGCGGCGCCCCATCGTCGAAGAGGCCACCGTCGCCTGTTGACGGCTGCGACGCGGCAGGCTGAGCGGCTAAAGGTGGCGAAACCGGAGACGCTGGAGTCGCAGGCTGCGGAACTGGAACGATCGGCTTCGCAGGGGGAACCGTGGCCGCGGGGGTCTGGTCGACGCTGGCCCGCAGCGTGGACGGCTTGCTCTCGTCGTGCTTGCGGTCTTGGGCCTGCTTGCCGGAAGCACCGCCGGGCTTGTCGGGCGTCGGGGGCACGGTCGCATGCTGCTGCAGTACCGCCGAGAAAGCCCCGGTCGGCGACGCCGTCGAGAGCCGCGACGATGCCGCGGCAGAGGCGTTGGTTGGACCGAGGGTGGCAGGCATCTTCACGCATGTCTCTTGTGCACGTTCCATGCCACAGATGAGGTTGCTGCAGCCACGCCCAGAACAGGCGTTTTCCTTGACGTTTTGGCAATGAGGAAGCCCGCTGGCACACTTGTCGAGAACTTTGCGTTTGCCGGTAGGCAACACTTGCCGGGCGGAACCCGGCACCGTCTGCCTACCCGCGCAGCCGTCGCGCCAGGTACAGATCGTCATGACGCCGCTGCTCCCGGCGGGTTGCGTCGGCGTAAAACAGGAGCCGTTGCCGCTCCTCCAACTCTTCCAGCAACTCGCGATCACGCCGGGCCGCCACGTAGATTCTTTGCTGCGCGTCCCGACGCATCCCGATCTCCGCGACCACGCGTTCAAGCTCGATCAGCGCCTGTTGCAGCAACACAACACGCGCATACCGCTCATGGATACTGGTTCCCTGCACGAGCTCCGGTCGCGCGACCGCGCGCTGCGCGGAAGCGCTGGCCAGCTCACCGCGAATCCGCTCGAGGTTCTGCTTCGCTCGCGCGTGCTCGAGCGCCACCGCACCCAGCCGTCGCTCTTCCATCTCCTCACGCTGCCGACGCACGGTCAGCACGGCAGCCAGCGAAAACACAAACCCCATCCGCTACGCCTCAACCGCCAGCAGAGCTTCCCTTGCCTGCGCGAACGAACACGGTTCCTCGCTCCGCTGTCGCAGCAAAGCCTGGATCTGTGGTTGCAACGCCACCGCTCGGTCAAGCAGCGGATCAGAGCCGGGTTGATACGCCCCGATGCGGATCAGATCCTCGGACTTCGCATACGCGGCCAGCAGCTCCCGGAGCGCCCGCGCCTTCTCCCGATGCGGCCCGCTCGCGACACTGGACATCAGCCGGCTCAGGCTGTCGAGCACCGCAATCGGCGGGTAATGCCCGCGCGTCGCCAGCGCCCGATCCAGAATGACGTGACCGTCGAGCAGGGACCGTACGGTATCCACCACCGGATCCTGCTGGTCGTCGCCCTCCATCAACACCGTGTAAAACGCCGTGATACTGCCGTTGCGAAAGTTGCCCGCGCGCTCCACCAGCCGCGCCAGCTTGTTCAGCACCGAGGGCGTGTATCCCTTGGCCGTCGGCGGCTCTCCCGCCGCCAGGCCGATCTCGCGCTGGGCCATCGCAAACCGCGTCAGCGAATCCACCACCAGCAGCACATGCTTGCCCTCGGCGGCAAAGGCCTCCGCAATCGTGGTCGCGACCATCGGCGCACGCAGACGCAGCAGCGGCGACTGATCCGACGTCGACACCACCACCACCGATCGCCGCCGCCCTTCTTCTCCCAGCACCTCCAGGAACTCCCCCACCTCGCGACCGCGCTCGCCCACCAGCGCCATCACCGTCACATCCGCCGCCGTGCCCCGCGCCATCATGCCCAGCAGCGTGCTCTTACCCACGCCGCTTCCCCCGAAGACGCCGATGCGCTGTCCCCGGCCGCAGGTGACAAACGCGTCCAGCGCGCGGATGCCGCAGCCCAGCGCCTCGCGAATCGGAACCCGGTCGAACGGCAGCGGAGCCGCCCCGTCGATCGGCATCGACCTCCCCGAGCGCAACGGACCGAGCCCGTCGAGCGGCTCGCCCCCTGCGCTGATCACGCGCCCCAGCAGCCCATCGCCGACACGAATCGACGTCCGCACGCCCTGTGCAACGATCCGGTCGCCGAAGCGAATGCCAACTGCCTCCTCCGCCACCATCGACAGCACCGTCGAGTTCCGAAATCCGATGATCTCTCCGCGATACGTCTCGCCCATCGCGCCGAACAGATCGCAAGCCTCGCCGATCGATCCCCCCGGCCCCTCGGACTCGATCAGGTTGCCGGTCACCTGCAGCACGCGACCCTGCCATCGAACCAGAGATCGCTCCCCCAGCTGCCGTTCCAACTGCGCGAAGATCCCCGTCATCGGAGCCTCACCGCGTCCGGTCCGGCCGCTGCCCGAGCAGATCGAGAAATCCCTGCTCGACCTCTTTCAGCTGTGTCTCAAAGCTCAGCTGCGCCGACCCAACCTCCGTATCGAGCACGCACTCCTCCGGCCCACACGCCCCATCCGCAACGATCTCCACCTGCTCGTGCAGGCCCGCTCGCTGCCACTCGGCAACCCGCGCGGGTGCGACCCGCACACGCACGGCCGGACTGCCCTGCATGCCGTCGAGCGCGATTCTTACAAGCCCGGCAAGCAGCATCGGGTCCAGCTGCGCTTCGCGGGCCAGAATTTTGCGCGCGATCGCCAGGGCCAGGTGCACCACCTCCGACTCCACCTTCGCAAAATAGGTTCGTCGTTCCTCGACAAACAACCGCAGCGCCTCGTCCATGGATCTCCGCTGCCGCGCCTCGCGCTCCGCCCACTCCCCCCCCACCCGCGCCACCACCGCAGCC
>CALMVL010000236.1 GCA_937873265.1 uncultured Granulicella sp. | reverse complement strand
TGGTGCCGGGAGGGGGGGTCGAACCCCCACGAGGTTGCCCTCGGCGGATTTTGAGTCCGCTGCGTCTGCCAGTTCCGCCATCCCGGCCTCGGAACACGAAGGTGTCCGAAAACGGATTACCCGTCTCGCCGCCCTAACGCGTTCTAAACCGCCTGGGGCTCAGTTCGTTGCTGGTGTCAGCGAGGCCATTTACCGCGACATCAGTATCGCATAGCCAGCGAAGTCGCCGACGCTCTGCTTTGCGGGATGAACGAGCGCCACTCGGATCGACCTTGAACTCGCCAGAAGACTTCGTCCGTGAGGCTGCCCAGGCTTACGGAGCGGATCGCGAGGTGTGTCGCAGACTACCAGTGCTGGCTGCGTCACTTCGGCAAAGGGACGCGGTAGGTCCTAGAGCGTTACTGCACCTTGCCCTTGGGCCGGAGCTGTCCTAATTCCAGCGCGCAGGCAATGGCGTTACTTGCGTGCAGACGCAGATTATCGGCGGCCATCCAGACCCAGAACAGGCTGGTCTCCGGGGTGTTCGCCGCACCTCGGACGTGGACCAGAATCTGCCGCTGGCCAGCGGTTTGCAGATTCGTTGGCAGTTCCTCGTCCGCCTCCGTCGTTACCTGCACGTATCCGCCGGCCAGAGCTTCGCGCACGCTTGCCAGAGTTGCGGGCTGGCGCAACTGGACGAGGACCGAGGCGACCAGGCCGTGAAAAACCGGGGCATGCGCAATCGCGAGCGCCAGCTCCGGCAACGTTGCAGCGCCAAGTACCTGGTAGTGGCGTTCGATGCGTTCGCGCACCTGCGCCAGCGATCCTGCCTTGGCTTCCGTGCCGAACTCGGGCAGAAGATTGAAAGCCACCTGCGCGTCGAACTGATCTTTCGGCAGCGGCTGAAACGAGAGCAGACTTACGGTCTGCTGATGCAACTCGTCCATACCCGCCTTACCTTCTTCGGAGGCCGGCTGCAGCACGGTCGCGGCCAGGGTGCCGACGGAGAAAGAACGCGCCAGACGCGCCCCAAGGAGGGCCAGCATGACGGCAGCCGGATGCGCCGCCACCACCGCGGCGGTTCGCAGATCCGGCTCGACACCGCCGCCGGTGGCAAGGCGGAGCTCACGCTGGAGAAGAGGAGCGCGGACGAGTACGTCCTTTTCGCCATCGAGCGCGTAGGTAAGATCCACAATGCCGGCGCCGGCTTTTCGTGCGTCCCGCCAGTGCTCTTTCGTCATCGCGCCCGACCCGGCAAACAGCGCAAAGTCGAGCCCCTCGAATGCCGTGTTATTGAGCACCTCAACCACGGCCGCGTCCTCGCCCACCGCCGTGAGCTGTCCTTCAGTCTCCTCGTCGTCGAGCAGCACCACCCGCGCGTTGGCCAGCCCAGATTCCGGCAACTCCTCGGCGAGGTCCTTTCCCAGCAGCGAGGTCGCTCCCACTACCCCCACTCGATACCCGCGCGTTGCACTCATCGCATCCCCTTATCTTTTCCAAACATGTTCCGAGCTGTTTAGGACGCCGACGTGCGTCTTCGGTCGCGGCTCCAAGAGTAGAACAGCCTTGCCAAGATGCCCGAGACCAGGTACGCCATCGCGATCGAAAGCAGGATCTGTTCGGAAAACAGCACGGTAATAGCGCCGATGACGGAGACCACGATCAGCACCTGAAACGGGTGTTTGCTGCCGAGGGTCAGCTCCTTGCCGCTCCAGAAACGCCACCGGCTCACCATCAGCAGCCCGGTGCCCAAGACCAGCAGCATCCAGACCACGGCAACCCATGGATTGTCGATCGGCGATCCGCGGAAACAGTGAATGACCGAGGCCACCACGCCCGCGCCTGCCGGAATCGGCATGCCGACAAAGTATTTCTGGCCCGGCCGCCCTGGGTTGCGAGGCTGCGGATTCTTGCTTACGTTGAAGCGTGCCAATCGGCTCGCACCGCAGATCAGGAACAAAAAGCACACAAACACGCCCAGGTGCAGCAGCCTTTCCCGCAGCATCACCGGCAGCGTAAGCGGCAGCATGCGAAAGCCCCACACATACGCCAGCAGGCTTGGCGCGACACCGAATGTGATGACATCCGCAAGTGAGTCCAGCTCCTTGCCGAACTCGCTCGTGGTGTGGGTCATGCGCGCGATGCGCCCGTCCAGTCCGTCGAAAAGAATCGCGAATCCGATACCCAGCGCTGCCCGGTCGAAATACGCCGGATCTGCCGCCGACCCCTGGACGCTCTGCGTAATGGCGTAGTAGCCCAGTGCGATGTTGCCCGAGGTAAAGAGAGACGGCAGCACATACATCCCGCGCCGCGGCGGACGTCGCGCCAGACCCTTGCGTCGCTCCGGGACAACCTCGGTCATGCCGCGTTCGCACCCGGGAGGGTAGCCAGCACCGTCGACCCGCCACGGACCCGCATGCCGGTCTTGACCTGCAGCTCCGCGGTCGCCGGGAGCAGCACATCCACTCGCGACCCGAACTTGATCAAACCGACGCGCTGTCCACGCTCGACCACGTCTCCCGGCTTGAGATTGCAGACGATGCGCCGCGCAAGCAGCCCCGCAATCTGCTTGAAGCCGACTTCATAGTCGCCCCCGTCAATCAGAACCAGCGTTTGCTCATTGTTCAACGCGGATTCCATCTTCATGGCGTTGAGGAACTGCCCCTTGCGCAGCTCAGCCAGCCGCACCGTGCCCGAAACGGGCGATCGGTTTACATGCACATCAAACACGTTGAGAAAGATGCTCAGCCGCAGCCGGCTTCCTCTAGCCGTTTCAATCCACTCCGCCTGGGTCACCAGCCCATCGGCGGGAGACACAATGAGCCCGGGTCCAGCTGGGATTTTTCTCTGTGGGTCGCGGAAGAACCAAAGGAAAAAAACCATCAGCAGCACCGGGATCAGAACAAGCCAAACCGATTGCGTTACAACCCACAGAACGACCGCTACCGTCAACAAGCCAACTGCGTAAAAGATCCCATCGCGAACCATAAGCTTGCTTTCATTATAGAGACACCGCCCGAGTCATCGCGGACCACTGGAGCGGAGATCCCGGCCATGCTGCATCTCTGCTCGCATGAGGACTGCATCGTCCACCGGATGCCGATAGTACCCACGCCGGCGCCCCACCTCGCGAAATCCCATGCCCGCGTACATCCGCTGTACGGCCAAGGCTCCCGCCCGCACCTCGAGTTCCATCCAGCGCGCGCCCTCAGCCGCGCACCAGTTGATGACCGCCGCGCACAGCCGCCCACCCACGCCCTGACGCCGCCAGCCCTCGGCAACGGCAACACTCTCGAGTTCTCCCCATTGTTCCAGAGCGGTGCCGGCCACACTCGCGACTGCGAATCCGACGATACGTCCCTCGGACTCCGCTATCACCAGCCTGCGTCGCACGCCTCCCTTGAGGGCATCTTCTGCGAACACCATGGCGCCGTAGACCTCCGCAACCCAGTGCGAAGCGTCTGGCACAGCTTGTTCGAGCTCCAAAACACCAGCGATATCGCCCGGGTCCGCCACGCGAACGATCACGAACTGCATTCCCGGTGTCCTTCTCGAACGGCGACCTGATGCGCCGCTACCCGCGCCGCAATCTCCGTTTCCGTCCTGCGGAGGTAGAACGCATCTGCCGTGGCAGTGTCCTCAAACTCGCGCCGGAGCACGCGATCCAGCGCCAGCCGAAGCGCCTCCACGGCTTGCGGCGGTTCGACGGCCACAAGACCGGCAAGGCCAGCCAACCGGTCCAGCACCGCTGGCTCACACGCCACCACAGATTCCCCCGCGGCCACGGTTGCGAGAAACTCTTCCGTGGTCAACAGAGTTTCGTGGAGTACGAGCCGATCGACCATCACACCGCAAAAGACCTCACCCCGACCTGCGTCCAGGACTGCCCAAACCCTCGTTTGAGGTCCGCCCTGGTCGACCTGCCGCGCCAACAACTCCAACCGGGATATGGTCACCAGCCCAGCCTCACATGCCTCGACCAAACCCTTGGCCGCGCTCATCCCTACCCGCACGCCGGTGAAAGACCCTGGCCCGCGCACAGCCACAACCGCCTCCACCTGTCCCAGGTGCCAGCCTGCGGCGGCGCAACACCTGCCCACCTCGCGCACCAGCCGCTCGGAAACACTTCGCCCGGGCATACGTTCCTCGGCAAGCACGGTCACGCCGTCCTGCTGCAATATTCCCGCCGCCACGCTTCCCTCCGCCCCACAGGTATCGATCCCCAGAACCCGCATCGCGCATCGCTCCTCGAAACTGACCGATGATACCGTGGCAGCCGGGTGTCTGATGCGGGGCAGAGGAGTGGGCAGAGCACGCACGTGGGCCCTGACTGCCCGCGTGCACAGGCCCGAGCATCCAATCTCCTCATGCAGTCCTTCCTCTCCGGCGGCAAAGCCATCCGCCTTCACACGATCGTTCCACCCGCCACCCCCTCCAGAC
>CALMVL010000235.1 GCA_937873265.1 uncultured Granulicella sp. | reverse complement strand
GTCGATCAGCCCGCCAAAGCTGCCGAAGCGATTGCAGCTTTCTTACGTCGCCGGACAGATCTGTAGAAGCCGAGTTCAAGAGCAAAACGGGGTGTTGCGTGGCAGACGTCGGTAGGCCGAGGGCAGGTGTAGCATGCGGAATGCCCTCCACGCCGGTCTCGCACACGTTCAGCACGCCTCGCCACACAACACACTACCTGGAGTGCGGACCGGGTAATGGGCCGCTCATCATTTTGCTCCACGGGTGGCCGGAGATCGGCCTGGTGTGGCGTGCCCAGATGGAGGCGTTTGCCGCAGAGGGCTGGCACTGCGTCGCTCCTGACCTGCGCGGCTTCGGTGGCTCTTCCGCGCCTGCTGACCACGAAGCGTACGCCAACGAGCAGGTCGTAACAGACATGGCGGAACTTCACGACCACCTCGGCGGCGAGCCTGCGATCTGGGTCGGCCATGACTGGGGCAGTTGCACGGTGGGAGCGTTGGTTGCGCATGAGTCCCAGCGCAGCCGTGGTGTTGTGTTGGTCTCGGTGCCGTACTTCCCCGAAGCCAACGCCCTGCCGACGCTCGTTCCGCTCGTCGACCGGACGATCTATCCGCTTGATGAGTATCCCGACGGTCAGTGGGATTACTACCGCTATTACACGACGCACTTTGACGACGCAGTGGCCGACCTCGATGCGGACATACCAGCTTCGCTGGCGTCGATCTTCAGGCCGGGTGACCCCGCCAGTGTCGGCACAGTCTCGCCGCAGGCGCTCGTCACGCGCAAGGGAGGGCGCTTCGGGGCCGCGCACCATGCCCGACCCATCGAAGCTGACCCGGCACTCTGGCCACCAACGGATTTCGATGTGCTGGTGAAGAGCCTTGAGGCGCATGGCTTTCGCTCCGCCTGCGCGTGGTACCTAAACGACAACGCCAACATGGATTACGCGCGCAAGGCGGCGAATGGCGGTCGGCTGTCGCAACCGGTGCTATTTCTCAACGGTGAACTCGACCTGATCAACAGCATCAACGGGAACCGCATGGGCGACCCTATGCGAGCAGCGTGCCCAGACC
>CALMVL010000234.1 GCA_937873265.1 uncultured Granulicella sp. | reverse complement strand
CCCCGCCGCGATATCCCCCACCGAAACCGTCGTCGCCCGCACCCCCAGGTTCTCAAGCGCCGCCACCGTTGCATCGCCCGTCCCCGGCAGGTACGCCACCTTCAGCCCCTGCGCCACCCGCACGTCCACCGGCTGCACCCGCACCGTCGCCGGCTCATACAGGTTGTCCCGCACAATTCCCGGGTACCCCACCGGCGTGTAGCCCTCCCGATACGTCTTCCCGTCCAGCTCCGCCAAGCCCGTCATCTCCCGCACAGACTGGATCGGCTCCCGCGGCGCAAAGGAGAACTGCGCCACCTGCTGCCCTCCATCAGTCAGCGAAAACCGTTCTGCAGTTGGCTGCTCGGACACACCCTCCGGAACCTGCAATCGCACCGGTCCACTTACGCTGCGGATCTCCTCCGACCGAACCGTCACCCGCGCCTCCACCCTCTCCTGCCCGGGCCGAACAACCGCCACTCTCGGCTCTGCAGCCACGCTTAGCGCCGGCACAATCTCCAGTGGCTGCGGGATCTCCCCAGGAACACCGGGCCTCGGCGCCACCTCGACCACAGCAGCCATCCGGATTGGCACGTCTCCATACCAGACCTGTTGCCAAACCGTCAGCGCCGGAGGCGTCACCGGAGCATTCCGCAACGCCTTCTCCTGCACGTCATAAAACGCCTGCTCCAATCCCTTCCGCGTGAAATAGGGCCGCGTCACGGACGCACCCTCCTCCACGTGCGCCGCCGCAAGCACGTCGGAGATCCCCTTTGCCGGAACCACCCCACGCTCCGGACCTGAAAAACCCGCGCTGTCGCCAATCCTGACCGTCACGCCACGTGCGTACACCCCGGTCTCATCCGTTACCCGGAGTCGTTCGCTGCTCCCATTCGCGACCTCCGTCTCAAAACCGATGCTGCCGCCTGGCACGACCGCACGCGGAGCCCTGTCCGTCTGTTGCTTCGCCAGGGGTTGGAGCGGCATGTCCGTTGTTCCCTGATTCACCACCACCTCGGCCGTCACCGTCACCCCCAAGGCAAACCCCAGCGCCTTTTCAAACTCCACCTCCTTCACCCGTAGCTCGTGCAGCACGTCGTAGCGCTCCGTCTCCGGCATCTTCGCCCGCTCCACATGCCCGATCGTCTCGCGCACCGCCACCAGCCCGTCCCGCAGCATCGGAGCGACCGCCTCCGGTCCTTTCCCAGCCAGCATCGCCGACTGCGCCCGTTCCACCGATCCGTCCACCTGGGACATGGCACCGCGCAGGTAGGCGCCATCGGAGGCCCCAAGCGCCGCGATCCCTTCCAGCGAAACATCCATCCCATCAAAGAAACCTGACCTAGCGTCCGAGACCGGAACGCGCGCCCCATACCGCGTGTACCCCACATCAAACCGTCCCGCTGGAGGGGTCCGCACCCCAGCCCCAATCTGCGTCCGCTGCAACGCCAGCCCCCGACGCGCCCACTGCACGTAGCTCATCCCCAGCAACGGATCCCTCGTCCCCTCTGGCACCTCCACATCCGCCGTCGGAGCCACCGTCGACACCTTCCCCGTCACATAGTTCTCAAACCGCACCGGCACATACTTGCCCGTTGCGTAGTCGAACATTCCTTTCCCATCGATGCGCGCAAACGGCACCCGCCCATAAACCGCCTTCGGCGCCCACACCGGCAGCCCCATCTCCGGAAACACCTTCGGATCTGCCGCCGCCTTAAACACCTCCTGCGCGATCTCCCCGCTCACCTGATGCTGTCCATGCCCATCGCTCGGTGCTCCCACAAACACCGCCGTAATTACCAGCGGTCGATAGAGCCGCACCGCCCGCACCGCGTCATACAGCACCCGCTCGTGCCCCCACTGCGCGAACGCCTCCTCCTTCGTCTTCGAAAACCCGAAGTCCACCTCCGTCCCAAACATCTGGTCGACCCCCATCACCCGATCCGCCGCCAGCAGCTCGCGCGTCCGCACCAGCCCCAGCGCGTCGTTGAAGTCCCCCGTCA
>CALMVL010000233.1 GCA_937873265.1 uncultured Granulicella sp. | reverse complement strand
CCGCAGGGTGCGCCGGCGACGGCGCCGCCGCAAAGCTTGCGGGCTGCCGCAGCTCCGGTTGAAGAGATTGAGGAGGTCGGCGGCTCGTATACCGAGACGGACGAGCCTGAGGACTTCGACGAGGATGGCGACGACGAGCCGAACTTCAACCGGGCGGACGCTGTGCCGGTGGCGGTGGGCGAAACCATCATTCGGCCGGGTGGAGCTCCTGCGGGTGCCGGCGGACCGGGTGGACAGCGCCGGCCGGGTGGTGGCGGTGGTCGACGTCGCCGCGGCGGACGGCGGCCGGGGCAGGGCGGACCTGGTGGTGCACCGGGGGGAGCGCCGAGCGGCAATCGCTAGAACTGTTCCACCGTACGAGGGGTCGCGTTTCGGCGCGGCCCTTTGCTTTTCAGGAGAGGAGACAGACGCTTGACCGAGAGGCTACGCGCGATGTGGCGGACGATCGCGGCTTTTGCCGGCTGGGTGTTGATGTTGCGAGTCTTGGGGGCAAGCGGGGTTGAGCAGGCTTTAGGAAATCACACGTCTGCCTCACACGCCGTGTGCGAAGGTTTGGCAGGTGCTGGGGTGCTTGGCTGCGCGTTGCTGCGCGGGCAGCGGATGGCCGACCGGCGTAGCTGGAGGCCCTTGCTGTTGCTCGCGGTCGTCCGCTTTGCCGGAGAAATGTTGTGGCGGCCCTATGTCGACGGGCTGCTGCACGTGCGCTATGTGCGCGCGGGGCTCGAGTCGATGGTGCTGATGGCTGGGCCGCTTTGGCTGGCGCTGCTGGGAGCGCTGGGCTTGGTGCCAGAGACCACCCCGCGACGGACAGTTGGGGCTGCGCTGGCGGGACTGGCGGCGTACTGTCTTCTGTTGCAGGCGGATGACATGACTCCGCGGCTCTGGGAGTGGCCAGCGCTGCTGCTGGTGTGGGTGCAGGCGATGGGTCTGGTTTGGACGTGGAGCTACGCGCGGAGGCGGCTGGCTGAGCAGCCGGTCCTGTCCGTCGCAGGGTGCGGGATGTTGGTGCTTGCCGCAGTGCATTGCGTCGCGGCTCTGCTTCTTCCGGCACCGGATGCACGAAGCTTTGCGTGGGGAAAGGTGTGGGGACCCGTGGCAGTTGCGGCTACGGCGACAGGCGTTGCGGGCGTGCTGTGGTACTGGTTGCTGGGGCACGCCGAACTAGCCGTGTTTTCCATGCAGACGCTGGTGCTTTGGCTGAGCGCGGTGTTGTTTGAGTTTGCGATGTTTGGGTTTCTGAGCTGGCGGATTGACGTCGCGGTGCTCGTAGGCCTGGGAGCGATGTGGGTAGCGATGCGGGCGCGGGTGGGCGATGACGATCCGGTGCTGCTGGGGGTGAGCTCCAGGACTTAGCAGTGGTGTCTTTCTGGGTACTACGCTGTTCTCTTTGCGAAGGTGGGGGGTGGCGATAGACTGCGGGGATGGCGGCTTCGATGTACATCGTGGTGGAGGGTGAGGACCCGGGATTCGACACCTTTGTGAACGGGCGCTCGCTAGCGCGGCATGAGGACGCGCTGGAGAAGCTGGCGTTGAGCCTGGGGGCTCGGCCGCTGATTGAGTTTTTCTCGGCGGATGAGAACTCGATGGCGCTGCTGATCGAGGAAGGCGCGGGAAACGAGGAGTTGCTGCGCAGAATGCCGCCGCCGCAGTGGTACTCCCCGGGGGACGGGCTGCGGAGTGTGCGGGCGCTGGTGGGGGCGCTGGCGGAGGAGCCGCAGATGCTGGGGACGGAGGGCAAGCAGGTGTTGGGGGAGCTGTTGGAGTACCAGCGGGTGTTGGAGAAGACGGAGGATCGTGGGATGCGGTGGCACCTTGCGGTGAGCTGGCGGTGAGGTGGCGCTCGTCGCCAGGGGGCGAGGCACGGATCTCACGTTTGCCTGCACCTGAAGTCAGGAAATCTGTCGACGCCGGGTGACGCGACGGCTTGGCGCGCACTCCAAGTAGGAGTGAAGACAGTTGGACAGCGTATACGGAATAGTCTGCGGTGCCGGGTTTTGCGGCCGTTGCTCCGCTTATTGAGACGGGGCGTCAGTCCGAAGCGGCTGGCATGGAGTCTGGCGGTGGCGCTGGTGGTGGGGGTCAATCCATTTCTGGGCACGACAACGGTGGTGATGCTGCTGCTGGCGTGGGCGTTCGGTTTGAACCAGTATGCGGCACAGATCGGGATCCATGTGGTTGCGCCGCTGCAGTGGCTGCTATTTCTTCCGTTTGTTCACGGCGGGATTGTGTTGTTCCACGCGCATCGGCTGCCGATGTCGAAGAGGGATATTCTCCATCTGAGTCATCGGCATCCGCTGCAGCTGGTTCATCTGCTGTGGCAGTGGGAGTGGCATGCGCTGGTGATCTGGGCGGTGTTTGCGGCGGTGTTGGCTCCGATGTTGGCGCTGCAGATTCGGAGAGCGCTGGTGATGTCGATGCGGAGGCATCGGGATCTGCTGATGTGAGGGGTTGTCGGCAGTGTCAGAGATCGGCGAGGTTGGGGTAGAGGAGGCGTGGTTGACCCATCCAGAACTGGTTGCTGCGGCGGGTGAGTGGGCCGGGCAGGTGATTGCGGAGGCGCGCGTGGGCCTCGTGGAACGGTCCCACGGAACGAAGTGAGCGGGGCACAGCGCGGTAGAGGCGGGGGAGCCAGCGGGCGGCTGTCTCTGCGCGGCGCTGTTCGGTCGGGCCGAAGGGAAGATCAAACTCGGCGCGGAGCCGGGATGGCAGCCAGGAGGCGGTGAGGGCGTGATACCAGAGTGGGGGGCGGATGCGGGTGCCGACGCCGGACAGAACGGATTGGCCGAGGGCGCGAGCGGCCGGGTCGACGGCAAGCAGCGCATCGGGGAGCGCGGCTTCGAGCATGCTGGCGGTGTAGTGGGCGAAGGCGTTCCAGTCTGGCGGGAGAGCAGTGGAAGGGATACCGAAGAGGGCGGCCATTCGCTTGGATTCGGCGTAGTACTGCTCGCGCTGAGCCGGGGTGAGAGGGGGGAGGACGAGATTGTAGGCGTCGACGGCGGAGAGCAGGAGGGTGGCGTGGACCCAGAGAAGGGCGGCGACCTCGTTGGCCTGGTAGTGTGCGCCGAGGGGGTGCCTGCCAACGGCGGCGGGAAGCTGGCCCGTGATGGCCGCGTGGCGGCCGAAGAGCTGGCGCGCGGCGGCGAGGGCCTGGGCGCGGGTGCCGAAGAGCATGGTGTAAATGACGCGGAAGGTGGAGTGGAAGCGGCCAATGGCGTCGTGAAGGAGATGGGAGTGGTGCGCGAGGGAGGCGGCGACCCAGGGATGGGCGAGCTGGAGGAGGGCGGCGCGGCCGGCGCCGAGAAAGACGGCGGCTTCGCGGTTGACTTGCCAAGTGATGGAGTCGGGGCCGAAAAAGCCGAGGCGGGGGTCGCCGGGAAGTTGGGCGAGTTCGGCGAGGAGGTCTTCGCTTGCGTCGCGAGTGACGTATCGGGTGGCTTCGGACGGGCGCATGGATTGAGGGTAGCGTGTCGTGGCCGGGAGCGTCGGACACATCGCAGGGGAGGGTGCGGGTGCCTTTTGGAGCTTGTTGCCGCGACTTCAGGCGGCGGCATGCATCTGAGCAGGAAGTGTAAGGTGGCTCGTAGGATTGTGAGTGCGGGGGGCGTCTCCTGAGAGATGGCGGAGGGTTAATGACAGGGTTAGACAAGTGGCAGCGGAGCGCAGCCGCGAATTACCCGCGGCCGCAGTTGCAGCGGGCACGGTGGGTGAGCCTGGACGGGTCGTGGGAGTTTGCGATCGACAGGAAGGCGGACTTGAAGCAGCCGGAGGAGGTGGTGTGGGACCGGCGGATCATGGTTCCGTTCGCGCCGGAGACGGCGGCGAGCGGGGTTGGGGACACGAGCTTTTACTGCGCGGTGTGGTACCGGCGTCAAGTGCAGCGTCCGGAGATGAAGCCGGGCGAGAGGCTTATGCTGCACTTCGGCGCGGTTGACTACCATGCGTCGGTCTGGGTGAACGGGGTGAAGGTGCGGACGCACGAGGGTGGATACACCCCGTTTGTGGTGGAGATAACGGGGGCGCTGCGCGAGGGAGAGGCGCAGGAGATAGTGGTGCGGGCCGAAGACGATCCGGCGGATCTGGAGAAGCCGAGGGGCAAACAGGACTGGAAGCTCGAGCCGCACGCAATCTGGTATCCGCGGACGACGGGAATATGGCAGACGGTGTGGATGGAAGTGGTTCCGGCGGTGTACCTAGAGTGGGTGCGGTGGACCTCTAACCTGAAGCGGTGGGAGATCGGGCTGGAGGCACAGGTGCATGGGCCGATGACGCCGGGGACGCGGCTGGCGATCCGGATGCAGGTTGGGGACCAGAAGCTGGCGAGCGATACGTACGAGTTTGTGAGTGCGTCCCTGGCGACGGCGTCGCTGACCGCGGGCGAGGTGCATCGGAGGATTGCGCTGTCGGATCCGGGGATCGATGATTTTCGTAACGGGCTGCTGTGGAGCCCATCATCGCCGACGATCATCGATGTGGACATGGAGTTGCAGGACGCGGATGGGACGGTGATCGACGCGGTAAAGAGTTATACGGCGCTGCGGTCGGTGGCGATCCAAGGAAACCGAGTGATCCTGAATGGCCGGCCGGTTCCGCTGCGGCTGGTGCTGGACCAGGGTTACTGGCCTGAGAGCGGGCAAACAGCACCGAACGAGAATGCGTTTGTGCGAGACATTCTGCTGGTGAAGGGGATGGGGTTCAATGGCGTGCGCAAGCACCAGAAGATCGAGGACCCGCGGTTTCTGTATTGGGCCGACCACCTAGGGTTGCTGGTTTGGGAAGAGATGCCGAGCGCGTACCGGTACACGCGGCGGTCGGTGGAACGGCTGACGCGGGAGTGGATGGAAGCGGTGAAGCGGGATGACAGTCACCCGTGCATCATCTCTTGGGTGCCGTTCAATGAGAGCTGGGGAGTTCCGGATCTGCCGGACAGCCTGGCGCAGCGGGCGTATGTGCAGGCGCTGTATTACCTGACGAAGACGCTTGATCCGACACGGCCGGTGCTGGGGAACGATGGATGGGAGAGCGTAGCGACGGATATTATCGGCATCCACGACTATGACGCGGACCCGAAGAACATCGGCAGGCGGTATGGTACGGACGAGGTAGCAAGGCTGTTTCAATTTGAGCGGCCTGGTGGGCGGTTGTTGCGGCTGGGCGACTCGAATGAGCGGGTGCAACCGATTGTGCTGACGGAGTTTGGCGGGATCGCCTTGCGTGCGAAAGATGATGCGAGCTGGGGGTACTCGGACGCGCGGACGCCGGCGGAGTTGGAGAAGCGATACACGGCTTTGTTGGAGGTGGTTCGGTCGCTGCCTGCGCTGGCCGGGTTCTGCTATACCCAGCTGACGGATACGTACCAGGAGGTGAATGGGCTGCTGTATGCGGACCGGCGGCCGAAGGTGGATCTGGATAAGCTGGCCGTGGCGACGATGGGCTCGCATGCCGACGAGGAAGACCGGTGGGAGCTGATCTGGCGGGAGAGGCTGATGGAGCAGCAGCGATAGGGCTCAGCGTTTGGCTGAGCCTGTGCCTTCGGTGAGGGTGAGGATCTGGTCGAGGTGGGGTGGGGCAAGGAAGGTTTCGGTGCGGCCGGTGGGCCAGCGGACTTCGACCGAGGTGAGGGTGGTGGTCTGGCCGAGGCCGAAGTGGAGGCGAAGGTCGTTGGAGGAGTTGTACGAGGAGCCGGAGCGGACTTCATCGACCCAGAGGCGGGCGGCGGAGTGGAGGGTGACGCGGGCGCCGATGGCGTCGCGGTTCGAGGTGGTTCCGACGAGGCGGAGGCCGAGCCAGTGGTTGGAGTTGGGGCCGGTGTTGACCAGGAG
>CALMVL010000232.1 GCA_937873265.1 uncultured Granulicella sp. | reverse complement strand
AATGTATGGTCCGCCGCGCGACTGCAAGGGGGAAGTTGGTCGAGGACAAGTCTGCGCAAATGTATTCGGCCTTTTGATGGAGACTAGTTCTCCTGGCCAGGATGAGATGCGCGCGTGTCGGTCCTTATAAGTCGCTCGGTCGTCGAAGACCATTCTCAGGAGCAGGCTGCTGACACGCCGTTGTGACTGTTCTTTCGTCCTTGTTGCCCTGTGCAGACCTCGGTGGGGAAGCTTTACGAATCGTCGTCGTGGTGCGGGAAAGTGGGAGCGCGTAGCGCTTCCGAGCTGGAAGCGTCTTTTCCGCGCTGGTTAGGCCGGCATAGCTGCTGAACGGTAGTCGTTGCCACTCGACAGAACCGCCCAGGCGATGCGGGCGAGCTTGTTGGCCATGGCCACCACGACGACGTTTTTGGGAGACCTGGCATCCAGTCGATCCAGCCATGCTCCGAAGGGTGCCTTGTCCCGCTTCACGCGGAGTACGGCAGCTCTGGCGCCGTGGATCAGCATCTTGCGAAGGTAGACGTTGCCCCGTTTGCTGATGCTGAAAAGCCTGGCCTTGCCACCTGTGGAGTACTGCCGCGGCACGATGCCCAACCACGCCGCGAAGTCCCGTCCCTTGCGGAAGGCGGCGCCGTTGCCGATCGCCGCAACGATAGCAGTTGCCACAACCGGCCCAACACCTGGGATCTGCCGGATGCGCGTACAGCCGGCATCGGCAGCGGAGATGCGCTCCAGTTCCTCGCCAAGCTCCTCGAGCTGCTGCTCGACTGTCTTCCACTCAGACCATAGTGTGTTGATGAGGTTGCGCATCATCGGCGTGAGATCGGCTTCGGCGTTCTCCAGCACGTCTGCCATGGCAGCCTTGAGTTGGGCAGGTCTTTTCGCGAACACCAGGCCACGTTCCAGCAGGAACGCCCGGATCTGGTTGATCACGGCAGTGCGTCGTGCGACCAGCCTGTCGCGAACGCGGTGGATCGCCTGCAGATCTAACTGGTCATCGGTCTTGATCGGTACAAAGCGCATGTTCTTGCGCTCGACGGCCTCGGCGATCGCTTCAGCGTCCACGAAGTCGTTCTTGTTGGACTTCACGAACGGCTTTACAAACTGCCCTGGAATCAAGCGAACATCGTGGCCCTGCTTACGCAGAGCTCGACCGAGAAAGTGAGCTCCGGCGCAGGCCTCAAGCCCGATCAGCGAGGTCTGCAGGTTGGCCGTATAGGTCAGCAGCTGCTTCTGCGTAAACTTCTTCTTCACCAGCACCTCGCCGGCTGCACCCAAAGCCACAAGGTGAAAGGTCGTCTTGCCCAGGTCGATGCCAACGGAATGAATCTGCATGAGAATCCTCCTGAAAACCTGCCATCTACACTCCTCTGCAACAGCAAAGGAAGCAAGCGGCGGACCATCTCATTAGTCGCAATACCGGAAGTAATCCGGCCCACAGTCACAAACGACCGTTTGTGACCGCTTCCGCAGCTCCGAAAAGCATGCGTTGATTCGCTACGAAAACCCTACCACAACTGATGTCACAAACAAACCGTTCACGGTAGAGCGTTTGTGATAGCGTGATTCTATGGTGATTGGCTACGCCAGAGTCTCGACGGAGCAGCAGGGTACAGAGGCGCAGCTTCCTGATCTTCGGAAGGCTGGATGCAGGCGGATCTACCAAGAAACGATCAGCGGCGGCACGACGGACCGGCCGGAACTGGAGAAGTGCCTGGATCGACTGAAAACGGGAGACACACTGGTGGTGTGGCGACTGGACCGGCTTGGCAGGTCGATTCGCGACCTGCTTCAGATCGTGGACCGGCTCGAAAAGAGTGGCGTCAACTTCATCTCTCTCACGGAGAAGTTCGATTCTAGCACTGCCGCAGGCAGACTGGTCTTTCACTTCTTTGCAGCTCTGACGCAGTTCGAGAAGGAACTGATCCGAGAGCGGACGATGGCGGGGCTGTCGTCGGCGCGAG
>CALMVL010000231.1 GCA_937873265.1 uncultured Granulicella sp. | reverse complement strand
CCGGACGAAAACGCCTCATTGCTACGAGCAGTTCGCCAGAGGCCACGAAATCCCAGAACTGGTACAGAAGGCGGCGCATGCGTGGCTTCATCGCCTGATCGACTTGAAGAGGACACCTGCAGACGCGCCGGAAAGTTTCACCTACACTGAACCTTAGACGCGATAAGATGGCAACTTTTGATCCGTACGCAATGCACTAGCTGACAGCGAGCCATTCGCCGTCAACCGTGAGGAGAGCAGATGCCTGTAGAGCGCAAACGCTTTTCGTCGTGCCCGATAGAACGAACTCTGGCTGTTTTGTCGGGCAGATGGAAAGCGGCAGTTGTGTGGAATTTGTTCTCCGGCAGCAAACGATATTCCGACCTTCTACGCCTTGCCTCTGGCATCTCCGAGCGAGTTCTAACTCAGGTTTTGCATGAACTGGAGGACGATGGCGTCGTCCGCAAGACAGATGGACACTGGTGCCTGACCGAGCTTGGCTCGGACCTCATGATCGCAATGAATGGTCTCTGGGCGTGGGGTTTGCACCATGCCAGCGCACTGCCGCAGCGCTGAAAGCGGAGAAGTTACTCCGTGGATTCGATGTCGGCATGAGGGCATACTAGCTCCGGACAGCGGATAAGAGATTGCTCTCATGGACGTCGTGTGGCGTGCTTCGCCGCTCCCGCGCCGCACGGTTAATGGAAGGTTTCCCTGGTGATGACTGGACAGCAGGTGGTAATTATCGGCGGCTCTGAAGGAATCGGGCTTGCCGTTGCAAAGGCGGCACGTGGGCTTGGAGCTCGAGTCCTAGCCGTGGCACGAACTGAAGCGAAGCTCCAAGCCGCACGAGAAGCGGTAAGCGGACTCGAAATCGGTGTAGCGGACATCAACGAGACGGCATCCATTGAGAAGGTCTTCGCCGGACTTTCAAGCGTGGACCATGTCTATATCGCGGCTGGCAGCACAAAGATCGGCGGTCCTCTCGAACACTCGCTTGAGGACTTCCGCCACAGGTTCGATGAACGCCTGTGGGGCTCGCTGGATGTCGTGCGCGCCGCGCATCACCTTGTACGTCCTGGTGGCTCCTTCACGTTCAGCGGTGGTCTTGCTTCGGACCGCCCTGCCAAAGGGGCCTGGGTGTCCGGAATCGCCACCATGGCGACCGAGCAGCTCGCGCGTGTTCTCGCAATCGAGCTTGCGCCTCTTCGCTTCAATTCCGTGGCGCCCGGCTATACCGATACGCCGATGTGGAACCACATCTTCCCGGAGATCGGATCGCAAGCACTTGACGAAGTCACAAAGAAACACCTGGTTCCCCGCATGGTCACCGCGGACGAAGTCGCGCAGGCTGTGTTGCTGCTGATGCAGAATGAGGCGATCACAGGTGAAACAATCCACGTCGACTGCGGAGCTCGGTTGGTCTAAGCTTCGCTACGACGCACACAGGTTTGAGAGTGCGATCACACAACGAGGAACACGGAAATTCGAGAGGGTTCATGACCGCAAGCACAATTGACGTACACACTCACATCATCTCCAAAACCTACATCGAAGCGATCAAAAGGGCCGGCGTCACCGCTAAGCAGATAGGCTTCCCGATGGATCCTTGGGACACAAGTCAGCGTCTGGCCGAAATGGATCGGTACGGAGTGCAGGCCCAGGTTCTTTCCGTCTCCTCGCCCGGCCTCCGCTTCTGGAAGGGCAAGGAAGCGGCTGACCTTGCCCGAGTTCTAAACCAGGAGCTTGTGGAACTGCTGAAAGGGTATCCAACCCGCTTCGGTGCCTTCGGCACTATTCCTCTGCCTGATGTGGATGCCTCACTCGCCGAGATCGCTTGGTGTCTTGACGAGGCCCATATGGACGGCGTTTGCCTGATGACCAACTACGACGGCAAGTATCTGGGAGACCCTGCCTTCGCCCGCGTGATGGACGAGCTGAACCGGCGTAAGGCCGTCGTCTTTGTGCACCCTACCGAATCCGTATGCATCGATCAGCTGAACCTCGGCTATCCCGCCCCGTTGATCGAGTATCCCTTTGAGAGCACTCGGATGGTTGTCAGCCTGCTCGACACGGACACAATCACCCGCTGTCCACACATTCGCTTCATCGTCTCTCACGGCGGCGGCACGCTTCCCATCGTCACCGATCGTATGGCCGAGATCGCCCCCATGAAGAACCACCTTGATAAGGCAGCCGGTAAAGAGCTTGGTCAGAGGTTCAGAGCGCAGATCGCCAGTCTTTATTACGACATGGCCATCTCCTGCTTCTCTCCCAACCTCTCCGCCATTCATCTGACGCACGATCCTGCGCGACTGCTCATGGGTTTTGACCAGCCCTTCATCCCCGCGGAAGCTATCGGCGTTGCTAAAGGCAACATCGCCGCCTTTGCGGGTTTCAACGCGGCGCAGCAAACCCGAATCGATGAGGGCACGGCCCACGAGATCCTGCCTCGCCTCGCAAAAGCGATTCAGGGCTAGAGTTTGCGAGCGGCTCGAATGCCAATGGACAGTGAGCTGGTTCGATCAGCCGCCGAGCGCTGCTTCGTTACATCGACCATGGCGGAAAGTAGTAAGGAGGCTGCACAATGGCACCGTCATCTTTGACTTTCATCCTCGACAAGAATCTTGAGCTGCCCGTCACTGAGAAGCCTTGGAAAGAGATCCTGTCCGAGGCTGGAATCAAGACCGAAGCAACAACAGATCTGGTCCATATCGATCAGCTACTCGCAGACGACGGTCCCGACATCGCGTACGTTCCCGGGGCAGATTTCTGCGTCATGCTGGTCAAGGGTAATCAGCACTATCGCGGTCTAACGATTGCAACCTCGAAGTTCACTGGCGAGCCTGCCCAGCGCACGCTGCTTGTCGTACGCAAGGACGACCCTGCGAAGAGCCTCGATGACCTGGAAGGTTCGGAGTACGGCTACATGAACAAGTCGTGTTCTTCCAGCTACTTTCCCCCAGCAATCCTGCTGCAGCAAAAGGGGAAGAAGCTAGAGGAGTTTCTGAAGATTAAGGCCGTACCCGGCTGGCAGCCGAGGGTGGACGCTGTTGTTGCTAAGTCCATTCGGTCGACCATGATCTTGGAAGACGTGTGGAAGATGACGCCCGAGAACCCGGAGGTCGCCAAGATTATCGGCCAGTACGTTCCATGTCCACCGGCGATTCTGATTGTGCGTAACAATCTGGACCCGAAGGTAGTCTCAACGCTTCGCGATCACCTGCTGCATTACGTGCCTGAGTGGACCAACGTCTATGGGGCCTTTCGACCCTTCTATTTTGCAGACGTGCAGACCTTCTACCACGAGCTCAGCCAACTGCCAGCCAACGAACTCTAGGTCATTGCACTCTAGGACAACGGATCTATGGATCGCACCAGGAACAGTACTTTGCTCAGGCTCTGCCGCCATACCCGACTTTCATGCATTGTTCTGACTGGCCACGGTGATTGACCTCCCATCTCGGAAGCAGCCCAAAGTTCACCCCGGTTCATTGGTACTGACAAGTCCCATTGTCGTCAGTAGTCCGGGCGAACCGCCCTTCTGGGCTGCCTCTCAAGTCTCAACTGACCACGTCGGCGTTTGCCAGGACTATCCAAGGGCCCCGCCTTTGTTTGATTTCGCGGAGAGGTCTTCGACGACGGGGTGTGATCATTGCCAGAGTGTCACTGCCAGCAGCGAAGATCTTCAGCGTTTACGGAGACAGATTGAGCGCTGCTCTGGTAGCCTTCCCCCACGCCTATGATTCTCTCCAGCCGCTGATCTGCCATCCTGTTGCGATTGCTCCGTGCAATCACTGGCAGACTTGTGCCTACGAACAGACTGACCTGGAGATCCCTTGTACCCCTCTGACCTTCTCACGTCTCGGCTGCGCCTTGGCGCAGTCACCTCCGAACATTGAATGCGGAAGCGATTGGAACCGCAGAAGGTTGGCTCCCTACTTCGCGTGAGCATTCCTCCTGAGTGGCCCAGCGCGGATTGGGATGCGAATGTCTTTGCCATCATTCAACGGCAGTATGCAGAGCACCCGAACACGTGCGGCTGGCACCCTTACGTCATCCTCCCTGGTGATGATCCAGTGCTCATTGGAGCGCTTGGGGCGTTCCCGAAGCCCGATGATGAAGCGGAAATCGGATACGGCATTCTCCCGACCTGGCGATGCAATGAGGGTGCCAGTCTTCAGAGTGAACTGCGGAGCATCGTGCTTTTCGCGGCAGTGCCAGCGGTTGTACTTCTCCATGAACAGGACGTTGCCGCTCCCGCAACGAGGGCAGGTAACGCCGTTCGGCCAACGACGCGCTACAAAGTCGTCCTCCACGGTCTTTTCCCTGACCAGCAGTGAATGTCGTGTAGCGGATTCTGTAGCGGGTCCCTGTTTAGAC
>CALMVL010000230.1 GCA_937873265.1 uncultured Granulicella sp. | reverse complement strand
GGGCGCGGGGCGGGGGGGTGGGGGGGGCGTGGGGGGCGGGGGTGGGGTCGTCGGCGACCGGTGGCACGCGGAGGCGGAACCAGAAAAAGGCGACAAGGAGCGCGACGACGGCGGTGAGGTAGAAGGAGGCGCGCCAGCCGAAGCGAAGCATGCTCCAGGCGACGAATGGGGCGGTGATGGCGGAGGCGACGGAGCTGCCGGTGAGCATGAGGGAGTTGCCGAGGCCTCGGCGGAGGGGGCTGACCCACTGCTGCACGGCGCGGGCGGCGACGGGGAAGGTGGACGCCTCGGCCGCGCCGAGCAGGAAGCGGAGGAGCCAGAGGACGGCAACGGTGTGGGCGGCCGAGCGAAGGGCGGATCCGGGAAGCAGACCGGTGAGCAGCGTCACGACGCCCCAGAGCAGGGCGGACCAGGCGAGGACGGAACGGGGGCTGAAGCGGTCGCCGAGCCAGCCGGCGGGGACCTGGAAGATGGCGTAGCCGAGGAGGAAGCTGTTGAAGATGGCGGCGAGATCGACTTTGGTGAGCGACAGAGCGGGCATCATCAGCTCGGAGGCGATGGAGAGGTTGGAGCGCTCCATGTAGCTGGCGAAGCTGACGGCAAACAGAAGCACGAGCAGCGACACGCGCAACGGCGGCGAGGATACCGGTCTGGGTGGGGTCACGCCCTAGTTATACAAAGTTGCGGGACGCAAGCGTTTGCCTCCGTTTTGGAGCGAACGGCGGCTGTGGAAATTTGTGCTTGCTTCCGGTTGGCGATGGCTTTACAGTCGGTGCTTCCAGCACATGAAACGTCTTTCGCGAACCGAGAAGAGCTCCATGCCCCCCTATCCTGGGATACGGATGTTTGAGCAGATCTGTCTTCGCGATCGATGTCCTTGTTGACTCCGCCGACAGTGTGGTGTTTGGACCCATCGCCGACCCTGGGCGAGCCTTGGCGACTGATCTAGCAGGATGTTCCGGAGATTTCCCCTTGAAGCGATCCCTTCTGTCCGATGTGTTTGTGCTGTTCGTTTTCCTGCTGGTGAGTGCCGTGGGCCGTGTTTCGTTTGGGCAGGCTGTGTTCGGCAACATTGCGGGCACGGTGACGGATGCGACCGGCGCGGCTGTGCCGAACGCGAACGTTTCGATTCACGATATCGATCGCTCCACCGACACCCATACGCTGACAAATGGGCAGGGGGAGTATGCGCAGGGTCAGCTGCTGGCCGGGCGGTATCAGGTGCAGGTGACGGCGCCGGGATTTGGGTCGTCGGCCAGTGTCGTCAACGTTCACATCGATGCGACGGTGAAGTTCGACGCGGTGCTGCAGGTGGGCGCGGAGTCGTCTTCGGTGGAGGTGACGGATCAGACGCCGCTGCTGCAGGTGGATCGGGCGGAGGTGAGTACGACGCTGACGACCGCGGAGGTGGAGGATCTGCCGGTGTTTGACCGGAATGCGACGGGCCTGGTGTTTACCTCGCCGGGAACGACGCTGACGGGGTTTCAGCACTCGGCGGCGGAGAATGCGCAGGGTGGGTACCAGTTTGCGACAAACGGGCAGCAGTTTTTCACGAATGGATTTTTGCTGGATGGGACGGAGAACAACAGCGCGATTCTTGGGATCGCAGTGATCAATCCGAACATTGATTCGCTTGAAGAGTTGAAGGTGACGACGAGCAATTATGACGCGGAGTTTGGATCGGTGGCGGGATCGCTGCTCCAGGGGACGACCAAGAGCGGAACGAACCGCTTTCACGGATCCGCGTTTGACTATCTGCGGAACAACTACTTCGACGCGCAGAATCCGTTTGCGCCGGGATCGCTGGGGCTGCACTGGAATCAGTTTGGCGGATCGGTGGGCGGGCCGATCTGGAAGGACAAGCTGTTCTTTTTCGGCGATTACCAGGGCACGCGGCGAACGACGGGAGCGCCCGTGATCACGACGGTGCCGACGGTTGCGGAGCGGGCCGGAGATCTTTCGGCGCTGCTGGGCGGCGTGATCCCAGGGGCGGCCCCGGTGCAGACGACGGAGGGAAACTTTGTGGCGCCGCAGGCCGGGATGGTGTTTGACCCGACGACGGGCAACGACGACGGAACAGGACGAGAGGCGGTGTCGTCGAACGGTCAGCTGAATGTGCTGCCGACCGTGCCGGCGGCGATGACGAAGCTGCTGGCGTACCTGCCCCTGCCGAACACCGGCGGGGTGGGCGCGCTGCAGAACAACTATGTGGGGACGGGCAAGCAGACGTTTCGGGATGACCAGGAGGACGTGCGGGTCGATTACGCGATCAGCGAAAATGCGCGGGCGTTTGCGCGGTACACGATCAGCGAGTTTTTGAATGGGGCACCGGGGGCGTTCGGCGATCTCGCGGGCGGACCTGCGCTGAGCGGGACGGATTTCGCGGGGTTTTCAACGACGCACAACCAGAGCCTGGCGCTCGGATACACGCAGAGCCTGAGTCCGACGTTGACGGTGCAGGCGCGCTTCGGGACGTATCGGTACCTGGTACGTGAGGAGCCAGGCGGCGTCAACACCACACCGGCCACCGATGCGGGCATCCCCGGGCTGAACCTGGGGACGAGCAGCACGAGCGGGATGCCGGCGTTCTACGTGAACGGGAATGCAGGGTTTGAGTTTGGGTACTCGCTGGCGATCAACTCCTGCAACTGCCCGCTGTCGGAGACGGAGAATCACTTTCAGTGGGTGACGGACTGGACGAAGACGTACCGGACGCACACGTTCGGCTGGGGCGCGGATCTTCGACGGGCGCAGCAGCAGCGGATTCCGAGCGACAGCCACAGGTCGGGCGAGCTGAACTTCAATCCTTCGACGACGGGCGACTACGATGCGGACCTGGCGGGGCAGAGCACCGGGCAGACAACAGGGGCGGGCATCGCGTCGCTGCTGTTCGGCGCGCCGGCGAGCTTTTCGCGCTACTTTACGGGAGCGAATCTGCATCCGGGGCTGCGGCAGACGCGGCTGTTCTTTTACGCGCAGGACACATGGCGAGCGACGTCGAAGCTGACGCTGAGCTATGGGCTGCGCTATGAGAACTACCGGCCGCAGACGGCGGCGAGCCCGGGCGGCGCGGGCAGCTTCGACCCGACGACGGGAGACGTGCTGGTGGCGGGTGTCGGGAGTGTATCGAGCAGCATGAACTTCAACGCGTACAACACGGGGTTTGTGCCGCGGATCGGGATTGCGTACCAGGTGCAGGAGAAGACGGTGCTGCGCGCGGGGTATGGCAGCAGCTTCACGCCGGCGGGCCTGGGCGCGGTGTTTGGGCAGGCGCCGGACTACGATCCACCGATCATTCTGCCGCAGCAGTTGAACTCGGACACGAGCTACGACACGGTGTTCAACCTGTACACGGGACCGCCGGTTCCGCAGCTGCCGGCGACGGCTGCGACGGGACGGTATCCGTTGCCGGACCAGATCAGCGTGTACTACTTTCTCGATCCGCCGAACAAGTTCCGGGTGCCTTCGGCGCAGTTCTGGAACGCGGCGGTGCAACGGCAGATTACGCCGTCGATGTCCTTCGACGTGGCCTATGTGGGCAACGTGGGACGGCACATTTTTGTGAATGCGAACCTGAATCAGGCGGTTCCGGGGCCGGGCGACTACAACTCGCGGCGCAGGTTTTACCAGCTGTTCGGCTTGACGCAGGGGCTGTACAGCTTATGTAACTGCGACACGTCCAGTTACCATGCGCTGCAGGCGAAGTGGGTGCAGCACCAGGCGCGCGGGCTGGATTTTATTGTGGCGTACAGCTACTCGAAGGCGCTCGACGCGACGGAGCTGGGAGGGGTTGCGAGCAACAACCTGGATTACCGGGCGGACTATGGGCCTGCGAGCTTCGATCATCGGCAGTCGCTGACCGTGTCGAATGTGTGGAAGATTCCGTTTGGACGCGGGCAGCGGTTTGGCGGGAGCGCTCCGCGGGCGCTCGACCTCGTCGCCGGTGGATGGGAGTTCAACGGCATCAGCACGTTTCAGACGGGAGCTCCGTTTACGGTGAACGTGGCGAATGCGCCGCTGCTGAATGCGGACTTCAACAGCGTTCGGCCGGACCAGATCGGAGACCCGCATGTGGCGCATCCGAACCGGACGCTGTGGTTCAATCCGGCGGCGTATACGGCGCCGCAGGGGCTGTACCGGAATGGCGATGTGAGCCGGGACTCGCTGTTCGGACCGCGCAGCTTTCTGATGAATCTTTCGCTGGCCAAGGTGTTCACGATCACGGAGGGGAAGACGCTGCAGTTTCGCTGGGAGAACTACAACGCGCTGAACCACGTGAACCTGAACCAGCCGAACAATTACGTGGATGAGTCGAATGCCGGGCAGATCACGTCGATCTCGGCGGATATGCGACAGATGCAGTTTGGCCTGCACTTCCGCTTCTGAAGCGGGCGAGGGAAGACGGACGATGAGGGATGGAATGAGACTGCGCCTGCGTGATGCGGCGTGCGCTGTGTGGATGGTGTGCGGACTGGTGGCGGCGGCGCCGATGTGTGGACAGGCGGTGGAGCATGCGCCGGCGCTGCCCCGGCCAGACGACCGGTACAAGGCGGATGTGCTGCTGATGGTGGCGCATCCGGATGACGATACGGGGGTGCTGAACTACATCACGCGGGCGTCGCTGGATGAGGGGAAGCGCGTTGCGGTGATTTTTACCACGCGGGGGAACTCGGGCGGAAATGCGATAGGCATGGAGCAGGGCAAGGCGATGTCGGATGAGCGCGAGATGGAGGCGCGGCGATCGCTGGCTCTGAGCGGGATTACGAATGTGTGGTTTCTGCATGGGACGGACACGGCGACGCAGGATGTGCTGCACTCGCTCGAGACGCTGGGGCATGGAGAGGCGCTCGAAGAGACGGTGCGATTGATCCGGCTGACACGGCCGGAGGTGGTGCTGACGTGGATGCCGGGGTATGTGGTGGGGGAGAACCACGGGGATCACCAGGCATCGGGTGTGGTGGCCACGGAGGCGTTTGATCTGGCGGGAGATCCGACGAAGTTTGCCGAGCAGATGGATGCGCCGCGGCGGTACTTCGACATCAATAACTATGGCGAGGGGCTGCACCCGTGGCAGCCGAAAAAGCTGTACTACGTTTCGGACGCGAGCCACCAGGCATTTTTGGAGCACCATGGGCCGAAGTATCTGGCGAGCGATGTGTCGCGCACCAAGGGTGTGCCGTACGCGACGCTGAACAAGGCCGCGTGGGACCAGTATGCGACGCAGACGGATCCGGAGCTGGACTACTACGTGCACATGCCGGACTACCTGATTCTGGCGAAGTCGTACGTGAGGAGCACGACCGAGGCGGATGTGTGGGACGGCATCACGCCGGGGCCGATCGCATATCGTTCGGCGCCGGGGTATCAGCCTCCCACGCGATCGGGGGTGAGCCTGGAGCTGGGCGGGCCGTGGGCGTTTTACCGGGAGTTCCAGGAGGCGCATGGGGTGTTGTCGGTGCTGCGCTTCGTCGCGCCGCAGGCGGCGCTGAGCTCGTACCGGGACCTGTGGGTGCCGCTGCTGCTGCACAACGACACGGACGAGGCGCGGGACCTGACGCTGCAGGCGACGCTGCCCGACGGATGGACGCCGGCGGCGAAGGACACCGTGTACCACGTGGAGGCGCATGCGACGTATCCGGCGCAGATGTTTCTGAAGGCTCCTGCGGAGAAGGCGAGCGACAAGGACGCGCCGCCGCAGAGGCTGCGCTGGTCGATTGCTGGTGCAGGGGGCTCGTCGGGCGAGGTGACGCTGGCGGTGACGCTCGAGTACAACGGGGTTCCGCAGTAGGGAGCGCCGTAGAATCCTCTCAGGGCCACCTATGCAGACGACAATCGTGATTGGCCTGGGGGCGATGGGCAGCGCGACGGCGCAGCACCTTGCCGAGCGTGGGCAGCGGGTGCTGGGATTCGACCGGTTCGCGCCGCCGCACAGCCTTGGGTCGTCGCATGGGCGATCGCGGATCATTCGGCAGGCGTACTACGAGGACCCCCGGTATGTGCCGATGCTGCTGCGTGCGTATGAGCTTTGGCGAAGGCTCGAGCGGGACAGCGGACGGCCGCTGTTGCACGTGACGGGTGGGCTCGAGATCGGCCATGTGGGCGGGGAGCTGGTCCAGGGCGCGAGGCGGAGCTCGGAGCAGTTCGGTCTGCCGCACGAGGTTCTCTCCGTGGCGGAGCTGCGGCGGCGGTTTCCGGTCTTCGCCACGGAGGACGATACGCTGGCCTTATGGGAGCGCGACGCGGGGTATCTGCTGCCGGAGGACTGCATCGCGCAGCAGCTGAGGCAGGCGGCAGCGGGCGGGGCAGAGCTGCGCACGGACGAGCAGGTACTGGGATGGACGGCGCGCGCGGGCGGTGGGGTGTCGGTGCGGACGTCGCGCGGGAGCTACGAAGCAGATCGGCTGGTGCTGACGGCGGGGCCGTGGGCGCCGGAGATGCTCGCGGCGATGCGGCTGCCGCTGCGGGTGACGCGGCAGGTGCTGTTCTGGTTTGAGCCGCGAGGCGATGCGGACAGGTTTCGACGGAATCGACTGCCGATCTATGTGTGTGAGCCGAGGTCGAAGGGGCAGCCGGTGCTGTACGGGTTTCCGTTTACGGAGGCGGACGCGGACGGGGTGAAGGTGGCGCTGCACGGGAGCGACCAGGTGTGCACGGCGGACACGGTGCGGCGCGAGGTGACAGCGGCCGACGAGCATACGATTCGCGATCGGCTGGCGGGCACGATTCCGCTGCTGAGTGGGCGGCTGATCCGTGCGGAGACGTGCCTGTATACGATGACGCCGGACGAGAACTTCGTGATCGACACGCATCCGGAGTTTCCGCAGGTCGCGCTGGCGTGCGGATTTTCTGGGCACGGGTTCAAATTTGCGAACGTGGTGGGAGAGATCCTGGCGGAGCTTGCGATGGGCAGGGCTCCCACGTTCGACCTGTCGTTTCTGTCGCTGTCGCGGTTTGCGACTTGACAGAGCGGGAAGCTGACCCCGCTCAGACCTTGAGGAAGATCCGCCTGCGGTAGAGGCCATAGACCGGTATCCAGCAGACCACGACGAACAGGAGCGAGAAGGCGAGCGAGGCGACCGGCGGGCTTGGAATGGCAGCGAGCAGGTGCCCATACGTCCAGCGCAGCGGGTTCGAGTGCGGCGCGATGCGAATGCTGCCGACACCGCCGGCGAGCAGTTCGGAGATCACGTACGCCGCGATCGAGTTCGTTCCGAAGACGAAGAAGGGGAACAGCAGCGGGTAGCTGCGATGGCGGTCGGTGTCTTTTTCGCCCCCCGGATGCCGATCCACGAGGAACATGGTGAGCGAGAGCAGCAGCAGCGAGAGCCCGCCGGCGAACAGCACGTAGGAGCTGGTCCAGAGCTTCTTGTTGATGGGGAACCATGGGTTCCACAGCAGGCCGAGGACGACCGCCGCGGCGCCGGCGAGCGCGATGCCGCGGATCTTCGTGGCCAGCGGGCGCGTTGTGCGGATCCAAAGGCCGGTCAGCACGCCGAGCAGGATGGTGCCGATGGCGGGAATCGTGCTCAGCAGACCTTCGGGGTCGCGGGTTCGCTCGTAGAGGTGGTTGGCGGAGAAGAGGGAGCGATCGAGGTACGCGGCGAGGTTGCCATCCCGGTCGAGCAGCGGCACGGCGTGGGTGGGCACGCCGTAGCCGGGCACCGGAACAAAGCGCATCAGGGCCCAATATCCGGCGAGGCAGGCCACCAGAACGGCAACCTTGGACCGCCAGCCCCGGTCGATCAACAGCAGAATCGACGCGATCAGGTAGCAGGCGGCGATGCGATGGAGCACGCCGTAGTAGCGCATCGTACCCAGATTGAAGAAAGGAAAGCTGTTGACGATCAATCCGAGCAGGTACAGGATGATGGCGCGGCGAAAGGCATTGCGCAGAATCGACGCTTTCGCGACGCCGCGGGCAAGCCTCGATTCGGTGGCAAAGACGAGGGAAACGCCGACCAGCAACAAAAATGTGGGAAATACCAGGTCAGTCGGGGTAAAACCGTTCCAGGCGGCGTGCTTCAACGGCCAGAAGGCGTGCTCTTCGTCGCCGTTGTTGTTGACAAGAATCATGAAGGCGATGGTGATGCCGCGCAGCAGATCGACCGAGAGCAGGCGTGAGGATTTGCCCGCGACCGAGCTGCCCGGTTCCGTGGGGGCGAATGAGGTTGCGTTGCTCGCGATGGCCGGCCTCCTGCAGGTGTATGAGTGAGAGTATCGTACTGCGCGAAGGCGAACCGTGCAGGGGATTTCGAAGCGGTACCATGGCTTCGCCGGGGAAATGAGGTTGGAATGGGGATGAGTACGCGACGGGAGCTGCTTCGAGATCTTGGGTTGGCGAGCGCCGGCCTTGCTGTGACACCGTCCATTCTGTCGGCGGCTCCACGGACGCCGCCGAGCCGCAAGCTCACCGTGGCGTGCATCGGCGTGGGCGCGCAGGGGCTGCGGGTGCTGCTCGATCTGCTGCGGCTGGATGCGGTGCAGGTGGTGGCGGTGTGCGACGTCAATCGCGCCAGCAGCGACTACCTGGAGTGGGGAGCGGACGAACTGCGGGGCAAGGTGCGCAAGGTGCTCGGCGATGCCTCCTACGGAGCGAACTGGACCGGCCCAATGGCGGGCCGGGAGGTCGCCCAGGGCATCGCCAACGCCTTTTACGCGAAGGAGACCGGCAAGGCGAGCTACTCCGGCTGCGCCGCCTACGAGGACTTCCGCGATCTGCTGGCCCGCGAGCACGACCTGGACGCCGTGGCGATCAGCACACCGGACCACTGGCACGCGGTGATCGCCATTGCCGCGATGCGCGCCGGCAAGCACGTCTACAGCCAGAAGCCGATGGCGCACAGCGTGGCGGAGGCTCGCGCCATGGAGCGCGTGGCGGCGGAAACGGGCCGCGCGACGCAGGTCTCCATCTTCAACTCCAACACGCTCGCCTCGCGGCAGGTGCATGACCTCCTCCGTTCCGGGATCATTGGCGAGGTGCGGTCGGTCGACATCTGGACGCGCCGGGCCTCGGCGTTCTGGAAGCAGGGGCTGCCGACGCCGACGGTGGCCGACCCGGTGCCGGACGGGCTGAACTGGGATATGTGGCTCGGTCCCGCGCCGAAGCGGCCGTACAACAAAATCTACCTCCCCTTTATATGGCGCGCCTGGTACGACTTCGGCTGCGGCGCCCTGGGCGACATGGGCGAATACGGCTTCGACACCATCATGCGGGCGCTGGAGCTGGGTGTGCCGGACCGCATCGAATCGAGCACGACGGAGCGGTTCCCGGAGAGCTACCCCGTGGCCTCTGCCGTGCACTTCCGGTACCCCAAGCACGACACGCGCGGCGAAGTCACGCTGACCTGGTATGACGGCGGCATCCAGCCGGGCCGGCCAGCGGAGCTGCCGGTGGACGCGCCGATGAGCGTGGACGGCGAAGGTGTCCTCTACACCGGCGACAAGGGCAAGCTGCTGACCGCCTTCATGGGGCAGGAGGCGCGGCTGTTGACGCCGGACGGCAAAGTGAGCCTGGCGGTCCCTCCCGTGGCCAAACACGAGGACCCCTACGAGCCCAGCCGACCGGAGTGGGGCGGCACCGCGACCTCTGCCGATAGCGGGCATTACCTGGAGTGGGTTGCGGCCTGTCGTGGCGGCAAGCCCGCGCTGGCCAACTACGCGTATGAGCGGCCGATCGTCGAAGGATTGATGCTGGGCTGCATCTCTGTCCGAACCGGCGAGACGATCGAGTGGGATGAGGCGAATGCCCGCATGACGCGCGGATCGGCGCTCGCCCAGTCGCTGCTCAAGCCGGAGATGCGTGCTCCCTGGACCATCTAGCCGCAGGGGCCTGCTTGCGCCCCCGGCGGCATCGGTGCGACTCTGGATCTCCCCGCGAAGACCTGGGTAAAGGACGTGTTCCCGGCATGGTTTCTTCTTCGGTGTACCGGCGCTTGCTGCCGATCTGCGTAGTGGCTTTGGCATGGGCAACCCACACCTCCGGGCAGGCGCAGAGCCTGCCTGCGCTGATGCCGCTGCCTGCGCACCTCGATCCGCGCTCCGGCCAGATGCTGCTCGACGGCAGCTTCGACGCAACCATCGACGGCTTCTCGGAGCCGCGTCTTGAGCGCGCCCGGACCCGGTTCATGGCGCGGATGGTGCAGCAGACCGGCATCCCCATGGTGGGCTCCGCTCCGGGCACGCACGCCCGGCTGGTGATCCGCGTTGCCGGCCCCAGCCAACCCGTTCAGGCGCTCGGCGAAGACGAGGCGTACCGGCTGGACGTCACCCCCCAGCGGGCCACGCTCAGCGCCGGCACGCCGCTCGGGGCGCTCCATGGCCTGCAAACCTTTCTGCAGCTCGTCACCGCCACGCCCCAGGGCTTCGCGGTGCCGGCGGTCAGCATCGCCGACCAGCCCCGCTTTCCCTGGCGCGGCCTCATGCTCGACACCGGCCGTCACTTCATGCCGCTTGAGCAGGTCCGGCAGACGATCGACGGCATGGAAGCCGTGAAGCTGAATGTCTTCCACTGGCACCTCAGCGAAGACCAGGGATTCCGTGTCGAAAGCAAGCAGTTTCCCCTGCTGCAGGGAAAGGGCTCGGACGGTCTCTTCTATACCCAGGACCAGGTGCGCGAAACAGTCGCCTACGCGCGGGATCGCGGCATTCGCGTCATCCCCGAGTTCGACATGCCCGGGCACACCACGGCCTGGTTTGTCGGCTACCCGGAGCTCGCCTCCGCTCCGGGCCCCTACCAGATCGAGCGCCGCTGGGGCGTCTTCGACCCCGCGATGGACCCCAGCCGCGAGGAGACCTACCAGTTCCTCGACACGTTCCTCGGGGAGATGACGGCCCTGTTTCCCGATGCCTACTTTCACGTCGGCGGCGACGAGTGCAACGGCAAGCAGTGGGACGCGAACCCTCGCATCCAGGCCTTCATGCGGGCGCACGGAATCAAGGACAACGCCGCGCTCCAGGCCCGTTTCACCGCTCGCGTGCAGCAGCTCGTCACCCGGCACGGCAAGCAGATGGTCGGCTGGGACGAGGTGCTGCAGCCCGACACCCCGCATGACGTCGTCATCCAGTCCTGGCGTGGGCCGGAGTCACTCGCCGAAGCCGCGCGCCGCGGCTACCGCGGCATCCTCTCATCCGGCTACTACATCGATCTCAATCAGTCCGCCGGCGAGCACTACCTCGCCGATCCCTTGAACGCAACCGAGGCCAAGGGAGCGCCGCCGCTGACGCCCGCGCAGGAGGCAAACATCCTGGGCGGCGAGACGACGATGTGGACCGAGTTCATCACACCCGAGATCCTCGCCAATCGCGTTTGGCCGCGCTCGGCCGCGATCGCCGAACGGCTGTGGTCGCCGCGCGACGTACGCGACGTCCCCTCCATGTACGCGCGGCTGCCTCGGATCTCGCACGAGCTCGAGTACCTCGGGCTGCCCAACGGCGGCGTACGCATCGACATGCTGGAGCGCATGCGCGGAGGCAGCACCGACAGCACCGGCGTCCCGCACCTGCTGGTGCTCGCCCAGGTGGTGCAGCCGCCGCGCGACTACCAGCGCGGCGAGCTGAAGACCTATGACCAGTTCACGCCGCTCAACCGCCTGGTCGACGCGATCCCCGCCGAAAGCGATGTGGCCCGCGAGTTCACTGCGCTGGCGGGCCGCATCCACGACGGCTCCGCGTCGGCGGCCGACCACGCCGAGGCCCGCCGCTGGCTCGTGTTGTGGCAAGGCAACGACGCGGCGCTCGCCCCGCTCCTGAGCGCTTCCGCAGCCACTGCGGAGCTGGGCCCCACCTCCCGCAACCTGGCGCGGACCGCAGCCATTGGCCTCACCGCGCTCGATCGCATCGAGCAGCACGGTCCGGCGGATGCGCGGCAGCAGGAGGTGCTGGCCGAACTGAAGTCGATGGCCGGCCCCGACCAGTCGGCACTGCGCAACATGGCCGTCCCCGGCGTCTCGCTGCTGGTGGAGACGCGGTAAGCCGGACCGCCGCCCACCATGGATCTCGCCGCAACCGACGACACCATCGTCGCCATCGCAACGCCACCTGGCCGCGGCGGCATCGGTGTCCTCCGCGTTTCCGGTCCGGAGGCGCGCGCCATCGCCGAGCCGATCCTTCGGCTTGCGGCTCCGCTCGCCGCGGGCCGGGCGCGCTTCGGCGATCTGCTCGATCCCTCCGGTCTCCCGTCTCCTTCTCCGACCGGCCCGGCTGCGAAGCCAAGGGTGCTCGATCAGGTGGTCGCAACCTACTTTGCCGCGCCTCACTCCTACACCGCGGACGACGTCGTCGAGATCTCCATGCACGGCTCGCCGGTGCTGCTCGAAACAGTTCTGCAGTACACCCTCCGCGGCGGCGCGCGGCTCGCCCGGCCCGGCGAGTTTACCGAGCGCGCCTTCCGCGCCGGCCGCCTGGACCTCACCGCCGCCGAAGCCGTACGCGACCTCATCGAGGCATCAACGCTCGCGCAGGCACGCACTGCCGCCGCGCAGCTCGGCGGCGCCGTCAGCCGCGCGGTCGCTCCCGCAAAGCGCGATCTGGTCACGCTCGTCGCCGCGCTCGAGGCCGGCATCGACTTCGCCGAGGATGACGTCGAGACCATGGACGCGGCACGGATCCTCGACGCCATCGATCGAGCCGCCGCACCGCTGCGCGCCCTCACGGAAACCTTCGCCTACGGCCGCATCGTCCGCGAGGGCATCACCGTCGCTCTCGCCGGCCGGCCCAACGCCGGCAAAAGCTCCCTCTTCAACCGTCTGCTCGGCCGCGACCGCGCCATCGTCACCGCGCAACCCGGCACCACCCGCGATCTCCTGTCGGAGCGCTTCAGCATCGGCGCCATCCCCGTCGATCTGGTCGACACCGCCGGCCTGCGCGAGCTCGCCGCCGAGGACGTCCACGAGGCCGAGCGGGCCGGCATCGAGCGCACCCGAAGCACCGTGGCCGAAGCGCATCACGTGCTGCTCCTCATCGACGCCGCCGCGCTCGATCGGCGGCAGCCGGCCCTCCAACCGGAGGACCAGGCCACGCTCGCGTCTCTCGACGGACGACCCGCGACGGTGGTCTTCAACAAGATCGATCTGCTGTCGATCGCCGAGCAGAACTCCCTCCAGGCAAGCTTTCCCGAGGCCGTGCTGGTTTCCAGCCTCACCGGCGCGGGTCTGGAGGCGCTGCGCCGCCGCCTCGAGGCGAAGATTGCCGCGGAGCGCCCGTCCGACGACACGACGCTGGTCACGAGCCTGCGCCAGCAGGCCGCCATCGACCAGGCACTCGCGTCGCTGCGATCCGCTGCCGCGGGAGCCGCAGGCCGTGTGCCGCACGAGATCCTGCTGCTCGATCTGCACGGCGCGCTGTCCAGCCTCGATCAGCTAACGGGAAGTACGTCGCCCGACGCCATTTTGCAGGAGATCTTTTCGACCTTCTGCATCGGCAAGTAGGTCTAGGGCCGGCAGTGTCTAGCGCCGTCCACAAACATCGCCCCTTCCTCCTTGCTCTGCTTCTGTCGTTCTCCATGGCGCGGATCGTCTCGATCGGCATGCCATCGGCCATCTCCGCGCTCCATCGATCAAGCGGAACATGAGCTTGATCCGGCTGCAGCGGACGGCGGAGAGAGTTTTGCCGTCGCCCGGTGGACCGAGCAGCACGGGTTTCGCCTATGGAGAGTGCGCGCTCCCCAACGCACCCATTTTGTGGGCTGCTGCACCACACCGGATCTGAAGCGAAGACAGGAAAGTTCACAGATCTTTGACCCTGCATTCACAAGACGCCACTAGCGTCGGCTCATGAGTCCACGTATGTCTTACCGCCGCCCGGCGCAGCTTCCGGCAGCGCGCTACCATGGGTCCAGTACCCATTCCTATGCCCTGCCTGCGGCCGCCGTTGCGCTCACGCTCCTGGTTGCCCCTCCTACGGGAGCGCAGCAGCCCATCGACCCACAAGCAGCAACAACCACCACCGGGCAGGCGACCTCACCGAGCACTCCGTCGCCCTCCAAGGTTGAGACCTCCGAGACCGTGACCGTCACCGCCCTTGGCGAAACCCGCGACGTCCAGTCCATCGACTCCAACGCTCTTCTCGAGTCCACTCCCGGCACCAGCCCCATCGCGGCCCTCGCCCACCTCCCTTCGGTCGAAGTCACCTCCGCCGACCCCTACGGCGCCTACGAGTGGGCTCTCCGCATCTCCGTTCGCGGCTTCAATCAGAATCAGCTCGGCTTCACTCTGGATGACGTGCCGCTCGGTGACATGAGCTACGGCAACCTGAACGGCCTTCATATCTCGCGCGCGCTCATCGACGAAAATCTCGGCCGCGCCAATCTTTCGCAGGGCACCGCCTCGCTTGAAACCGCCTCGACGTCCAACCTCGGCGGCGCGGTCCAGTTCCTGTCCACCGACCCGGCCGATAAGGAAGGCTTCACCGCCACACAGTCCTTCGGCTCCTTCTCCGGCACTCGCACCTTCGCCCGCTTCGACTCCGGCCTGCTCCACACGCACACCAAGCTCTTCGTCGACGGCGTCTACCAGTCCTCCGACAAATGGCGCGGCGCCGGTCCCATCCGCCAGAGCTACTACCAGTTCAACACCAAGCTCCAGCAGTTCGTTGGCGCGAAAGGCGTCTTCACGGCGTATGCCGACTTTTCCAACCGCCAGGAAGTGGACTACCAGGACGAAAACAAGCTCTGGACCAGCGCCTTCGGCTACCACACCGACAACTTCGGCAACTGGGGCGTCGCGCTGCAGGCCGCCAATGCCTACAACGCACAAGGTGGTGGCGGCAAAGTCTTTGCCGGCATTCCCACCGTCTTCCCCGGCAACATCCCGTCCATCCAGCCCAAAGGCTTCGGCGATCTCTCAAACGACCCCGAAGACGTCGGCTACTACGCGGCCGGTGGTCTGCGCAAAGACTTTCTCGGCTACCTCAAATACAACACGGCCCTCACCACCCACCTCACCTTCAAGACCACCGTTTACGGCCACCACAATGCCGGCACCGGTCTGTGGTTCACTCCGTACCTCGCCACCTACGACCCCTCCACCGGCACCGCCATCTCGCCCATCTCCGAGCGCACCTCCGAGTACCGCATCGCTCGCGGCGGCATCCTGAGCTCACTGGCCTACGAGACCAACCGCAACACCGTCGAGGGCGGCTTCTGGTTCGAGAAAGAATCCTTCGACCTGGCCCGACGTTTCTACGGCACCACTCTCCAGGGCCCAACCTTCTCCATCTACGACACACCGAAAAACCCCTTCTACACCCAGTGGGCCTATAACTTCCCCACGAACCTCTTCCAGATCCACCTCCAGGACCGCTTCCGCATCACGCAAAACGTCACCGTGGCCGCCGGCTTCAAGACCAGCGAAACCTACACCACCGGCAATCTCACCGGCTACAACCAGGGCCTCGACCTCAGCCCCTCCACCACCGCCGCCAACTTCGCCCAGGGCGAGCTCACCAGCGGCAAACCCTTTCTTCCGCAGGTCGGCTTCGACTGGAAGCTCGGCAACGGCAACGAGATCTTCGCTGACGTCGCTGAAAACACTCGCGCCTTCCAGGCCGGCGGCAACGGTTTCGGCACCTCGCCCTGGGGCACCACGCAGGCCGGCTTCAACGCCCTCACCAACAATCTGAAGGCTGAGTCCTCCTGGAGTGAAGAAGCCGGCTTCCGCCACACCACCAGCCACATCGACGGGCAGGCCAACTACTTCCACGTCAACTTCTCCAACCGCCTGCTTGCGATCCAGCAGGGCCCCGGCATCGCCGGCAACGCCTCCCTGCTGTCCAACGTCGGCGGCGTCACCACCAACGGCGTCGACGGCGCCATCACCTTCCGCCTCGCCAACGGCTGGTCGCTCTACAACGCCCTTACCTTCTCGAAATCCACCTACGACTCCAACTACACCGCGGGCGGCGTGGTGATCCCCACCGGCGGCAAGATCACCGTCGACTCCCCCGAAACGCTCTATAAAAACGAGCTGGCCTACGACCACCACGGATTCAACGTCCACGTCGGCGCGGACTACCTCGGCAAGCGCTACTTCACCTACACCGACGACAACTCCGTCCCCGGCCGCTGGATCTCCGACTTCGGTACCAGCTACCACATCGATGAGGTCGGCCTCTTCGACCAGCTCAAGCTCCAGCTCAACGTCTACAACCTCTTCAACAACCAGTACTGGGCCACCATCGGAACCAACGGCTTCATCGCCTCCGATCCCACCTCCATCTCCAACAACACGCTCCAGCCCGGAGCGCCCGCCGCCATCACCGGCAGCTTCACCGTCCGCTTCTAGTCCCTGCCAAACGGACAGTACAGCAGAGGCGCGTCGTTGCGAAGCTTGGATTTTCCGAGCAAGCACCACGCCTACGCTGTACTGTCCGTAGGGACGTCTCGGTCAGGACACCCCAATGGGCAGGCCCACGTCGTTGAAGCCGAGAACAGCTCCCCGGCGAGAGTGGTCGACCGGTGGTGACTCCCGACCTGAATCGTGATGTCTCCGAAGGCGCGGACACCTCAGTTGAGTGGAAGCGGGCTCTGTTTCGCATCCGGAAGTACGATCCGAAGCAGATGCGCGATGGTCGGAGCGACGCTGCGCATATCGACGATGCCGAGATCTTTGCCGCGCGCAATGCCACGGCCTTCGGCAAAGAAGGAGGCGCGCATCTCAGGCGTCGTCTGTGGGTTGTAGCCGTGCGTCCCGCGGTGGCCTGGGATATCCGTGACCAGAGCTCCGGAGAGGCTTGTCCCCGGAACGTAGCCTTTCCGAAGTGTGACAACGAAGCTGGCCTCCGGAACGCCGCCAAGCGAGGCGACCTGTGCGGGGTCCAGGACGGCTTCAATACCGTTGGCAGGATCCGCAGAAAGCTGTTCGAGCAACGTTTGTACCTTTTGCTTTACGGCAGCATCGTTGGGGTCGTGAAGCATGATGGCGAACATGCCGCCGAGCGACCAGGGTTGGGCTTGCCACGATGTTTTGCCGGATGGTGTGCCGGTGAGAAGCGGCATGAGTCCGGCCTCGACCAGAGCCGTGCCGAGATGGACGAAGTGGCCGATGTCGGCGAAGCCGTGGTCAGACACGATCACAACGACGGCTGCAGGATCGTTGGCGCGCTCCTGCGCCGCGAGCCGCGCTACCATGCCGTCCAGGTGCTCCAGATCGTCATTGGCTTCGACACTGAACGGACCGTGGAGGTGCTCTTCCTCGTCGAGAGAGCTGAGATGGACGGTCATAAACTTCGGCTTGTGCTGTTTCAGGATGTCCAGTGCGTACATCGTCTTAATCTCGTCGCCGGCGAGGCTGGTGTCGTTTCCCTTCATGTACGGCGCGCCGACGCGACTGGCGATGCGGCTAAGCTCATCCACCGGCCGGGACAGAGCATTCAGCAAAGATCGGTCGTCGGCATTTGTGGGCTCGCCTAAGCTGGCGCGCCAGTACTCCGGAATCAGGAAGTCAATGTCCTTTGCATTGGCGGTCACGGGCCAGCCAACGCTTGCGGTGCCCAACCCCGCGGCGTGCGCAGAAGACCACAGGGTCGGCACCTTGATCTGGTCCTCATACCAGTACCAGGCGCCATCCATCGTATGCTCGGGGTCGAACCGCTGGTTGTTGACGATGCCGTGCTCAGCAGGCCAGACGCCGGTGATGAGCGTGGTGTGGCTGGGATAGGTTACGGTTGGGAAAACGCCAGTGACCCCGTCCGCATAGGTGCCTTCGCGCACAAAGCCGCGCAGTGTCGGCAGCTTGAGACCGTGCTCGTCGGCATGCGTCACGTAGTCAGGGCGCATGCCGTCGACGGAGATCATCAGTACGGAGCGGGATTGTGCTTGGAGGGGCACCGCGCTGGAGAGTGCCACGGCGAAGACGAGACGCATGGGGTGCATGGCGGTCCTTGTGGGTGGTGTGATTTCGGCGGATTCTGTGACTTCGGCGGGCGGGGAAGCATCTGTGGCGCAGTCCGCAAGCGAGTTGAAGCAAAGGCCAGTAGCCTTGTCCATGGTGTGAACAGAGCGAACGGCTTGGGAGGGCGCTTCTACGGAGGAGCCAGCCTAGTAGATGAGCTTCAGCGCAAACTGAATCACGCGCGGCGTAAAGGTGCTACTGACAATGCCAGCGGAGGTGGGGTTGGCGCCTTGCGTACCGCTGGGGCTGCTCGGCAGATAGAGGTTCGTGTGATTGAACAGGTTGTAGAGCTCGGACCGGAACTCGATCTGCAAGCCCTCCACGGGGGTGGTGAAGCGCTTGTTGAGGTCGAGGTCGGTCTGATAGAGGGGCGGCGTCCGCGCTGGATTCCGTGAAAGATTTCCAAAGGGCGACTGCAGGATACCGCTCGCGTTGTCGATCGCGGGCAGCTGGATCGCGGCGTAGTTGATGTATTGGATGTAGCCGGTATTTGGTTGCTGCACGCGGCGACCCAGTGTCAGCGGCACCCCGGGTACGCGATTGGGGCGGTACAGATTCACGCCGCGGTAGTTCGCCGTGATCTGCGTGGAGGCAAGCTGCGCGGAGTTTGGCGAATAGGTGATGTCGAACGGCGTGCCAGCCTGCGCGGTGTTGATGGCGCTTACCTGCCAACCCCCCAGAACGAGGTCGAGCGCTGGATTGAGATCGTGCCCGAAACGGCGGCCACGGCCAAAGGGAAGATCATCCACGAGGCTGGTGACGTTGATGATGGGCAGATTGTAGTCCGACTGCGCATAGTCCGCGGAGATGTTGTTGGCGTTCTGCGGTGACGGCGTGTTGCCTTCAAGCGAGGCACTGGCGTTATCCAGCGAGTGCTCCCAGGTGAAGCTGTTCAGCAACGTCAGACCGGCGACCATGCGCTGCTCGTAGCGCACCTGCAGCGAATTGTAGTTGGAGGAGAACTCGTTAAGAGCTTCGGTGATGTCGGAAGGCCAATTGGCAAAGGGGCGCGAGTAGGCTCCTGTCTCGCTGATGTTGCGCTGGTTGCCGTTGATAAAACCCTGGAGCTTGAGGCCATGATTGCCGACGTAGGCGACATCGACCAGACTGTTTTTGAAAAGCTGCCGCTGAACAGCGAGGTAGTAGCTTTCCACGTAGCTGTCACGCGTATGCCGCGGCACCCATGTGATGTTGTCCGTCGCGGGATTGAAGTTTGTCGCCAGCGCTGAAGGAAATCCCTGGTCCGCCGTGACATAGCAATTTTCTGTGACGGAGCCGGTGGCGATGATCTGCGGAGGCAGCGGAGAGGCACAGTGATTGGAGGTGTTCGGCGTGATCTGGCTGACTGCGGCAAACTGCGCCTGCGGCGCGTTGATCGCAAGAATGTCGCCCGAGCCCGCGCGCGTGTAGTGGACATAGCTCGTACCGAAGCCGCCGCGAAGCGACAGATTGGAGGTGGGCGCGTACGCAAATCCGAGGCGTGGCGCAAAGTCATTCAGGTCCGGATCGACCAGTGTCTTGCCATACACACCACTGGCGTGCGTCGGCGTAATGCCGTTGCCGGCAACCGCTCCCGGCGATAGCGTCAGGACCGTCTGCGAGCCTGGGTCCCAGTTCGAGATGTAGTTGTTCTGCTCCGAATAGGGTGACCCGTATTCCCAACGCAGGCCGAGGTTCAGCGTCAGGTTCGGTCCCACCTTCCAGTCATCCTGCGCGTACGCGCTTTCGATCGTCTGTCGCAGATGCGCTTCGAAGTAGTTTGCCAGGGCATATGCGCTCGTGGTGCCGAACAGAAAATCCGCAAAGTACGTATCGGCCACCTTGGCGGTGGACAGGTTCGCAGGCGTTCCTGCGGCGGAGGAGCAGGTCCCCACCCCCGCGATCACCGTGCCCGCAGCGCACGCGCTGTAGCCGCCGCCATACGTAAAGGAGCCGTAGAGCGGATTGTTGTCCAACACGCCCATCCAAACGTGTTCCCATTCGTAACCGAATTTGAGCGAATGATTGGCCTTCACCCAGGTGTAGTTCGCCTTGGGGTCGATCAGCGCGGGGTTCTGGAACTGCGGATTCGTGGTCTGCCGGCCAAAGGCCGTAAAACCGCCGGAGATGCTGATAGCCGGCAGGCCGCCCGCCAAGCTCGGCGTTGTTGGCAGGCCCGGGATCGGGAAGGGTGTCGTTCCAGCGCTCAGGGGTGTCTTGCCGGCCTTCGTGCGTGAGACCCCCAAGCGGACGTCGAGCACCCGGTTCGTGCCAAAACTGCCCGTGTAGCCGATCGCGATCTGCTGGTCGTCAATGCGCTGCGGGCCCGCGGTTTGCCCCTCCAGCGGAAGCGGAATTGTGGGGAAGTTGGTGCCCGTCTCTTTGCGGTCGCTGACGCGCAGGAAGTACCGCGAAGAGGCGTTCCGCACGTAATCCAGGCGCAGATCGCCCTTATCGGAGTAGTCGCGGAACGGTATCTGCACCGAGTAGTCGTCTGCATTCTGGCCGGTGCTCGGGAGCCCGAGAGACGGCAAGCCGGCAAGATTCTTGAACGCACTCAGAATCTGTAACGAGAGTGGATTGATGGCAGACGTTGGGATCGGGATCCCAGCGGGGTAGGTGACCCCCGTCACGGCGTTACGCACGGGAACGGCGAGCTTTCCGTTCAGCTCGTTCTGCGTTGGCAGCGTCAGCACAAAGAGCGGCTTTGTGATCGCCCGCAGGCCTTCGTAGTCGAGAAAGAAGAACAGCTTTTCGCGCAGAATCGGGCCGCCCACATTGCCCCCGAACTGGTTTCGGTTCGTGGTTGGCTTGCGAAAAGGCACCGGTCCACTCGTGCCGATCAGCGTTGGCTTGAAAAACCCGGCCGCGTTCAAATCTGTGTTGCGAAGAAACTCATACGCCGTCGCATGGAATCGATTGCTGCCTGACTGCGACGCCACATTGATGGTGGCCCCGGAGCTGCGACCGTACTCCGCGCTTTCGTTGTTGGTGACCACGCTGAACTGCGCGACGGAATCAGGCGGAACAGAGATGATCTGATTGTCAAAGCCCTGGTTGGATTCGCCGTAGGCGTTGTTGTCCATGCCGTCGAGGAGGAAGTTGTTGAAGACGGAGCGCTGACCGTTGACGTTGTAGGCCCCCTGTCGAATGAGGCTGTTGCCGTTGCTCGAGGTCGTGGCGGCGGTCGGGGCCTGACGCACACCGGTCACAAGGCCAAGCAGGTCCGTGTAGTTGCGATTCACTAACGGAAGAGCTTCCGACTGGTAGTTGGTGATGGTCTGGTCGCGCTGACTGGATTCGGTTTCGAGTTGAAGGGCGACGTCAGAGACTTCAACGGATGTCTCGGTTGCGCCTACCTTCAGGCTGAGGTCAATGTGTTGCCGGTTGCCGACCGAAACCGTGATGTTCTTGGCGACTGCGCGCGAGAAGCCCGGCGCGCTCGCCGTCACGCTATACACACCGACGCGCAGCTGTGGGAGATCGTAGTTGCCCGATTCGTCCGTCTTCGACGGACTGCTTATACCGGTGGCGGTGTTGACGACGGTCACGTCCGCACCTGCGATCGGAGCCCCGCTGGCGTCGCGGATCGTGCCCAAAAGACTGCCGTTTTCATATTGAGCGTGCAGCGGAGCGAACGGAAACACAAGAACAGCGGCGTCGAGAAAAACCAATGCAAGCAGATTGCAAAGCCTGGGCATGCCGGCAGTTAATAGAAGTTTTGTGACGAGTTGATGAATGTGATCAACAAACCCTTCGTGGCTGATTCGCCGCCGGGTGCGTCCTGCCCGCCTGCCGTATGCCGCCATCCGGGGTAAGCGTCACGTGTTGCGCGAGACTATTCTTGTGGCAGGGAGGACTGACCTCTTGAGGCCAGGAGGACCGACCGACATGAGCGAGATCCGAATTTTGAGCGACCAGGAGATCGCGGATCTGAAGCAGAGCGCGATGGATCGGATGCGCCGGCGGACAGTTCATGGGATGCGCATGCTCGTCGACGCCTTCCTCGCGGGGAAGACGCCAGAGGAGCAGACGGCCAACATCAGGGAGGCATTCGAGAGGATCGACGAGGGCGCGATCGGGGCTCCAGAGACCGAGTAGGCAAGCATCGACCCGGTCCGCCCCGGAGGTCATCCCCACCGGAGCCAAACCATCGCCGGCCGGCATATGCTGGAGCCGTCCTCGCACGATCTGCGGCATCGCGTGTCTCTCCGAGCGTCGGTCAGGCAATCGATTAACTCGGGACAAATCGGCGTTACCCTGCTCTTTTGGGATGGGAACGTTACCGGTCGGTGACCTCCGCCACGCTTTGCAGTCCAAAAACGAGTCATACTGAGCCTGTATCCCCAAAATATGCGCTTGCGATCCATGTGGCTGCTTTTCTTTGCTCTCTCGGTCCCCCCGTCCGCCTCTGCCCGAGCGCAACAGCCGGCCTTAGCCGCCGGAGCCGTTGCCAATGCCCTGTCCGGAACGGTTTCTGACCCGTCCGGGGCGAAGATCGCCGGAGCGAAGGTCCACGCAGAAAACGACCGGGTCCAGCGCGACGCCGTCACGGACGACTCCGGCCACTTCTCGCTGGACCTCCCGCCGGGAACCTACCGCTTCGATATTCTTGCGGCGGGGTTCGCAACCTACGCTCGCGTGAACGTCGCGGTGGGCGCGAAGCCGCTTCGCCCACTGAATGTGACCCTGCGCATCGCGACAGAGAACGAGGTGGTGACGGTTGACGCCAGCGGAGCGAGCACCAGCGCCGGCGACAACAAGACGGCGCTGGTCTTCAAGGCCGACCAGCTGAATACGCTTTCCGATAACGACGCCACGCTGCAGCAGCAGCTGCTGGCGATCGCCGGCGGCGACGGCGAGCATCCGCCGCAGATTTATGTCGACGGCTTCACCGGCGGTCGGTTTCCGCCGAAGAGCTCCATCCGCGAAGTCCGCATCAACCAGAATCCCTTTTCCGCCCAGTACGACGGCCTGGGTTTCGGCCGGATCGAGATCTTCACCAAGCCCGGCTCGGACAAGCTGCACGGTCAGTTTCAGTCGCAGGGCAACGATGGGGCCTTCAACTCGCGCAATCCGTTTACCGGCTTCCAGCCGCCGTATCACACGCTGTTTCTTGACGGAAATGTAAGTGGCCCGATTGGAAAGAAGACCTCGTTTTTCGGCTCCGGCAACTACAACGACCAGCAGAACAATGCGGTCGTCAACGCGGTCGTGCTGGACGCGAATAACCAGCAGACGCAGCTTTCCCAGGCGATCCCCAACCCGCAGACGACACACAACTACTCCGCGCGGCTGGATCGCCAGCTGACCACCAACAACACATTTACGTCGCGCTACGAGTACAACCAGAACCTGCTGACAAACGGCGGCGTCGGCCTGCTGACGCTGGCGAGCGAGGCTTACAACAGCACGACGACCACCCAGACGTTGCAGGTCGGCAACACGCAGGTGATCGGCCCGCACATCGTTAACGAGACGCGCTTTCAGTACATCCGCACGCGGCTGCAGCAGAGCTCCGTGAGCTCCGCGCCGACCGTGATCGTGCAGGGATCGTTCAACGGCGGCGGAAACCCTGCTCAATCGAACCGCGACAACCAGGATCGCTACGAGTTCCAGGAGTACTTCTCGCTCGAGCACGGCAAGCACTTTCTGCGCGCCGGCGGGCGCTACCGCCTGCTGCGGGAGGCCAACCTGTCCACGGGCAATTACAACGGGCAGTACACCTTTCCGACGCTCGCCGCCTACCAGATCACGCAGCAGGGCATCGCCGCCGGCCTGACGCCGGCGCAGATCCGCGCCGAGGGCGGGGGAGCGACGCAGTTCAACCTGACCGCCGGCCAGCCCTCGGCCGCCATCCTTACCGGCGACATCGGCCTCTACGCCGAGGACGAGTGGAAGCTGACTGGCCGGCTCACCCTGAACCTCGGCCTCCGCTTCGAGTCCCAGTCCGCGGTTCCGGACCACAGCGACCCCGCCCCGCGCGTCGGCTTCGCCTACGCCCTGGGCCAGCGTGACAAGCACCCCGCCTTTGTGGTCGTGCGCGGCGGTTTTGGCCTGTTCTACGACCGATTTCCGGCAGCCAGCCTGCTGACCGCCGCTCGCCAGAACGGCGTGACGCAGCAGGCCTACTTCGTTCAGAATCCGGACACCTACCCGACGCTGCCGCCCGTCAGTTCGCTGACCGGGGCCCAGCCCACGCCGTATCGCCTGGACCCTCATCTGCGCTCCGCGTATGACATGGTCACCAGCCTCAGCGCCGAACGCACCCTGGGCAAGATCGGCAGCATCACGGGGACGTACCTGAACTTCCGCTCCGTCCACCAATACCTGTCGCTCAATGTCAACGCCCCGTTGCCGGGCACCTACAACCCCTCCATCCCGGACAGCGGTGTGCGGCCCTTTGGCGGCACCGGCAACATCTACCAGTTCTCCTCCCCCGGGCTTGCCCGCGGCAACATCTTCTTTACCAACTACAACCTGCATCCGTCCAAGTGGGTCTCCATCTGGGGCTTCTACGT